>JBNKJS010000007.1:0-130991 GCA_050291365.1 Sedimenticolaceae bacterium
TATCACGCCCAGCTTTGATCACCATGAATGAACCTGGCTGGATAACGCTAGGCTCTTGACTCAATTTCCACACCTCAAAATTACAGCTTGGGTAGTAACGATCAAATTTAGCCTTGGCCACCACCCGGCCACGCTGCAAAAAGACCCTGGTCTGCCCACCTGGGATCTTTAACTGCCTATTTATCTTCACCACACTCCCGGCGGTTGGAATAGTGTAAGCGGGGTCTGATACAGCTCCCACACCACAACCAGCCAACAGAAAAACAGCTAGCAGAACAACTAAATACCTGAGCATAAACCTGACCTCTTTAGAAAATCACTTCCATTTTAGCCTGATGTGGGTTACACAGGGGCCAGTTTTCAGATTACGCCATAAATAATATGCTTCGCTTCACTCAATTAGGCCTGCGCCGCGGTAAAAGACTCCTTTTTGCCGAGGCCAGCATCACCATTCATCCAGGTCAAAGAGCGGGCCTAACCGGGGCCAACGGCACCGGTAAATCCAGCCTCTTTGCCATGATCAAGGATGAGATCCACCCAGATGAAGGGGATTTCTACCGCCCTAAGGAGTGGGTGATAGCCCATGTAGCCCAGGAGACCCCATCCGATACCCGCGCCGCCATTGAATATGTGCTGGATGGCGATATGGAGCTACGTCAGACCGAGCAGGCGCTGGCAGAGGCTGAGCAGGCCCATCAGGGGGAACGTGCCGCTGAGCTGCATGCCCATCTGGACACAATAGATGGCTATACCGCCCGCTCCCGCGCAGCGCGACTGCTGCACGGACTTGGTTTCAGGCCGGGGGAAGAGGAGCTGCCGGTCAACCAGTTCTCCGGCGGCTGGCGTATGCGCATGAACCTGGCGCGTGCCCTGATGTGTCGCTCCGACCTGCTACTGCTGGACGAACCCACCAACCACCTGGATCTGGATGCGGTGATCTGGCTGGAGTCCTGGCTCAAGAGCTACAGCGGCACCCTGCTGCTGATCTCCCATGACCGGGATTTTCTGGATGCGGTAACCAGCCACATAGCCCATATCGAACAGGAGCGCATCTCCCTCTACAGCGGCAACTACTCCGCGTTTGAACGCATCCGGGCAGAACGTCTGGCCAACCAGCAGGCCGTCTACGAAAAGCAGCAGCGAGAAATCGCCCACATCCACAGCTACGTGGAACGCTTTCGCGCCAAGGCCACCAAGGCGCGCCAGGCCCAGAGCAGAATCAAGGCCCTGGAACGTATGGAGCTGATCGCCCCGGCCCATGTGGATTCACCCTTCCACTTTGCATTCAAACAACCGGAAAAGAACCCGCGCCCCCTGCTAAAACTGGAACAGACCAGCGCTGGCTACGGTGACAAGATGATACTGGAAGGAATCAACCTAAACCTATCACCGGGCGACCGCATCGGCCTTTTGGGGCCGAACGGCGCTGGCAAATCCACTATGATCAAGCTGCTGGCGGGAGAGATTGCGCCCATGGCCGGGGAGCGGCAGACGGCGCAGGATCTCAAGATCGGCTATTTTGCCCAGCACCAACTGGATCAACTGCATCCGGAACACACGCCGATGGAGCATCTACTCCAGCTGGATCCCCAGGCGAGAGAGCAGACCATACGCAACTATCTGGGCGGCTTCGGCTTCTCCGGTGATCGCGCCGAAAGCCCCACTGCACCATTCTCCGGCGGCGAGAAGGCACGGTTGGTACTGGCCCTGCTGGTGTACCAGCGCCCAAATCTACTGCTGCTGGACGAACCCACCAACCATCTGGATATTGAGATGCGTCATGCCCTAAGCATCGCCCTGCAGGATTTTGTCGGAGCAATGGTAATCGTATCTCATGATCGGCATATGCTGCGAACCACCACCGATCTACTGCTGTTAGTAAACGATGGTGCGGCGGAAGAGTTCGCTGGAGACCTGGATGACTATCCACGCTGGCTGCTGGAAAACCGCGCCGATGGCAGAGAGAAGCGCGCCTCTGGCCCATCCTCCGGCAAACAAGGCACAGGTTCACGCAAAGAGCAAAAACGCCAGGAGGCAGAACAGCGTCGCCAGTTACAGCCTCTGCGCAACCGACTTAAGAAACTGGAACAGCAGGTCGAACAGCTTACAGCCAAACAAAAAGAGCTCGAACAGGAACTGGCTAAACCAGAGATATATGACGAAACCAACAAAGAGAAACTCAAACAACTACTTAGCGACAAGGCCACCCTCGACCAAAAACTGACCACTGCAGAAGAGGAGTGGCTAGCCACGGAAGAGGAGCTGGAGAAGATTCAGCAGAACTAATCCCATTCACCGCAGCGGCCCTTAGGTTGCAGTCAACTTTACAACAGTAACTCCAGCGGTTAAATGGCTGAGTATCTTCGGTATGCTGGTGGGACGACTGGAAATCTTCACCTTACTGATCCTGTTCTACCCGCCATTCTGGCGACGCTGATCCACCTCCTGCTGCTGGCAAACTGCGGCAAGATAAAACCTGGCCTAGTGTTAGCCACAGCCTGAGAGATTGCTCGCAGCTATGAATGAATACAAAGATAGGAGGGGGGTAGATGTATCCTTTTAAACGCTATTTTCGGCCTATAATCCAGTAAGAGTGTGAACTGGATGCAATCTTTACGAATTAAAACACTAAATATTTACCGCTGGCTGCCGCTTAACAGTAAAGAAGACCTGAATATTTCAGGTAACCCATAGAATTTAAGCGATAAACAGAAAAAAAGCTGGAGATATGTGAATGGATATAGTCCCCTATTTGAAATTGATGGTTCAGAAGAACGGCTCTGATCTCTTTTTCAGTACTGGCGCCCCACCAAATCTGAAGGCAGAAGGCCATACCATGCCAATAGGTGATACCCCAATGGCGCCGGGGATGGTACGCAAACTTGCGTACTCCATCATGAGCGATGATCAGACTAAAGAGTACGAGAGAACCATGGAGGGCAACCTAGCCATCTCTATAAGTGGTCTTGGACGTTTTCGTGTGAACGTATTTCGTCAGCGCGGCGATGTTGCCATGGTGATTCGTTACATCAAGGGCAATATACCCAGCATTGAAGATCTTAACCTACCGCAACAACTTAAAGATCTCATTATGGAGCCGCGCGGACTGATCCTGGTAGTAGGTTCAACCGGTTCAGGCAAATCCACAACTCTAGCCTCCATGATTGATCACAGAAACAACAACCAGACAGGGCATATTCTAACCATCGAAGACCCGGTGGAATTCCTCCACACCCACAAAAAATCCGTGGTGGATCAACGTGAGGTGGGGCTAGACACCCTCTCCTATGAGATGGCACTGAAAAACGCCATGCGCGAAGCGCCAGATGTAATCCTTATCGGCGAGATCAGAGACCAGCAGACCATGCAGCACGCTATAGCCTATGCCGAAACGGGTCACCTCTGTCTCTCCACCCTGCACGCAAACAACGCAAACCAGGCTCTGGACCGTATCATAAACTTCTTCCCAGATACCGCTCATCGTCAGCTGTATATGGATCTGTCACTTAACCTGCGGGCAGTGATTTCCCAACGGCTTATCAAGGGCACGGATGGACAGAGGGTTCCTGCTGTGGAGATTATGCTGTTATCCACCTTTGTGGCAGAGCTAATACAGAAAGGTGACATCCACGCCGTGAAAGAGGCCATGGAACAGGGTACCGAGCGTGGTATGCAGACCTTTGACCAGGCCCTGTACAAGCTGTACAAGGAAGGAAAGATCAGCCTGGAGAACGCCCTGGCTAATGCAGATTCTCGTAATAACCTATCCCTCAAGATAAGACTGGATGAAAGTGGAAACATCAATACCGATGATGTCGGCAAGGGACTCAGTATAGGAGTGGAAGATTTCTAAAGGAACCAGCCTCAAGCCACCTGTAATAAAACTTTTAAAAAAACAGTGCCCTTCTTCATGGATGGAGGCTAGACTAGTAGCTAATGTAATTAGCCATAGACAAGTTTTTTTGCACATGACAAGGCCACAAAATATTTATCTTCCCTGGCGCCACATATTGAATCTGCAGATACTCTTGTGGAGGCATTAAGATGCGCAAAAGCAAACACTCTCCATTCATCCCTTTGATCAAGAGTCGCCTGAATGCATCCTTCAGCGATCTGCCGCCACTTCCGATGGATGCAGAAGGCATCAATGCTGATTTAAGACGCTACTTCTGCCGCACCTTGGGCCGGGATAAAGATTGCAATAATACTCACTACCCATTTACCGCCTTGGCCATGGCGGTAAGAGACCGCCTAATGGAGCGCTGGCAAAATACTCAACGCGCTTATCTGGAAAGTGACTGCAAGCGTACTTATTATCTATCCCTTGAGTACCTTATGGGCCGGGCTCTAGGCAACAGCGCACTGAATCTTAATATTGGCAATGCAATTGATGAGGGGTTGTATGAGCTAGGCATGGTGCTTGAGGAGATATCAGAGAGTGAGCCAGATGCCGGACTAGGTAATGGCGGCCTGGGACGACTGGCGGCCTGCTTTCTCGATAGCTGCGCTTCGTTGCAGCTTCCGGTCCATGGCTACGGAATACGTTATGAATATGGCATGTTCAGGCAATTGGTCCAGGATGGGCATCAAGTGGAGGAACCTGACCACTGGCTACGTAGCGGCAATCCCTGGGAGGTTGATCGTCCGGAGTTTACTCAACGGGTGAGATTTGGTGGCCGTACTGAAATTATGCCGCGTTGGGCTGGCAAAATGGAGGTACACTGGATAGACACCCATGATGTGCTTGCGATCCCCTATGACATCCCAATCCCCGGCTATAGAAACGACACGGTAAACACCCTGCGCCTGTGGAAGTCGGCTGCCACTGATGAATTTGATCTGGACGAGTTCAATGCCGGAAGTTATACCGAGTCGGTAGAGGCCAAAAACGCCGCTGAGCATATCACTATGGTGCTCTACCCCAACGACGCCAGTGAGTGTGGAAAAGAGCTGCGCCTGCGGCAACAGTACTTTCTTGCCTCTGCCAGTCTGCAGGACGTGTTCAGAAGATGGAGACTAAGTCACAACTCCGATTTTTCCACTTTTGCTGAGAACAACTGTTTTCAACTGAATGATACCCACCCCTCCATTGCCGTAGCGGAACTGATGCGGCTGCTGGTTGATTATGAAAGCATTGGGTGGGATGAGGCCTGGGAGATCACCAAAAACACCATGGCCTACACTAACCACACCCTGCTCCCTGAGGCCCTGGAAAAATGGCCGTTACGCTTGTTTGAATATCTGCTGCCACGACCCCTTGAGATCATCTATGAGATCAACGCCCGCTTCCTGAGCGAGGTGGCAAACCGCTGGCCAGGTGATGTCGACCGACTACGACGCATGTCCATAATAGAGGAGGGCGACAATCCTCAGGTGCGTATGGCCTATCTTGCCATTGTGGGAAGCTTCTCGGTAAATGGGGTAGCAGCCCTGCATTCGGAGCTGTTGCGGCAGGGATTGTTCCACGATTTTTACGAGCTCTGGCCTGAGAAATTCAATAACAAGACCAACGGGGTCACCCAACGTCGCTGGCTAGCATCTTGTAACCCGGGCCTGAAAGAGTTGATTAACGCAACCATTGGCGATGAGTGGATCGCTGATCTAAGTCAGCTGCACAAACTAAAAGAACACATAGATGACCAGTCATTCAGGCATCGCTGGATTTTGACCAAACAGCAAAACAAAGAGCGGCTATCGCAACTGGTGCTAAAGGAGTGTGGCGTCCAGTTTAATATAGACTCAATGTTTGACGTGCAGGTCAAACGTATCCATGAATATAAGCGACAACTCCTCAATCTGCTACATGTAATCCACCTATACGCAAAGATTAAGGCTGGCGAAACTTCTGTCTGGACCCCGCGTTGTGTACTGTTTGGAGGCAAAGCGGCACCCGGATACACCCAGGCCAAATTAATTATAAAGCTGATTAACAATGTGGCGAATGTGGTGAATAACGATCCGGAAGTTGGAGACATGCTCAAATGCGCATTCCTACCAGACTATCGGGTCTCCGCCATGGAGATAATATGTCCAGGCACCGATCTTTCGGAGCAGGTATCCACCGCAGGGAAGGAGGCCTCTGGCACCGGTAATATGAAATTCATGATGAACGGCGCCCTCACTATCGGCACCCTGGATGGAGCCAACATTGAGATTCTGGAAGAGGTGGGAGAAGAACACTTCTTCCTATTTGGCCTTACCGCTGATGGGATTAAGCAGATGAATGGGCATTATGACCCTGAGTCATTAATCAGATCAGATCAAAATCTCTTACGGGTAATGAATTTGCTCGAGAAATGCCACTTTAACCGCATGGAACCAGGGTTATTTGACCCCATAATCAACTCCATTCGCAGTTCCCATGATCCCTGGAAAGTAGCGGCTGACTTCACCAGTTATGTAGACGCCCAGGAGAGAGCGGCAAAAAGATATCGTGATCATGATTCATGGGTCACCAGTAGCATTATCAATACCGCCTCCAGCGGTAGATTTTCCTCAGACAGAACCATCTATGATTACAATCAAGAGATCTGGAAGCTAAAGCCGGTTCCATCACTGCCGCTATAACTGGTATTCAGCAGGCCTGCATTGCAGTGGCCTCTGTGCTAGATAACGGATTTCCATAGCGAGATGATCAAAAAGCTACCAGTGCAAGATCTTAAGGTCGGGATGTATGTGATACTACCCGTCTCTTGGCTCAGCCACCCTTTCAGCCTCAACCACTTCAAACTAAAGAACAAGAGCCAGATCAAGGAGATAGAGGGTTGTGGTATTCGCGAGATTGAGGTGGACTTCGACAAGAGCGACCTGCCGCCAGAACCCCCAGAAGATGTTAAACAGATCAAAACTGAACCAGCGCCGCGCGAAGAGATAGAACCCCCGTCAAAATGGAATCCGGAAACTCTGATACCGGAGAACCTAGTTGCTGCAATTGAAGATCAGACTCTGGATTCGGTCGCCAAGGCCAAGGCCGTCTATGAAAATTCAATGGATCTGATGTCCCGCCTGCTGGAAAGTCCTACTGCGGAGAATATCCACACCAGCAAAGGGGCGATCAAGTCCGTCACTGACCTGATCCTCAAAGATGACGAGACAGCTCATAACATGCTACTTATCACCTCACACGACTTTTATACCTACGCCCATTCGGTAAATGTAGGCATCTACTCAATTATGCTGGCAAAGGAGCTATTCCTTCGTTCAGACGATCACAACCTCGAAGAGTTGGGAGCAGGGTTCTTCCTGCACGACCTAGGCAAGGTGAATGTAGACCCTGCCATCATCAACAAACCAGGGCGTTTAACGGATGATGAAATGAAGCAGATGCGTACCCACCCCTATCAGGGATACAAAATACTGCATGAAGCGAATGAACTCTCACAGGAGTGCGAATATATCGTGCTACAACACCACGAGCGTTATGACGGAAATGGCTATCCTAAGCGCTTAAAAGGTGACGAGATCCACATATATGGCCGCATCTGCTGTCTTGCCGACGTATTTGACGCCCTGACCGCAGAGCGCTCATACAAAAAATCCATGTCTAAGTTTGATGCCTTAAAACTGATGCGAGACGAGATGCAGAGTTTTTTCAGCAGAGACCTACTGGAGCCTTTTATTCTTCTGTTTAAATAACAGTGTTAGCCCATACCTCGCGCCTGTTTTATCTGCTCATAGGCCTGACGTATTTCGTGGGTCTTTTGAGCCGCTATCTTCATCATCTCCTCCGGCAGGCCCTTGGAGACCAACTTATCCGGATGGTGTTGGCTGAGCAGGCGTCGATAGGCCCGTTTCACCTCCGCATCACTGCTCTTAGGTGAGACCATGAGTATCGCATAGGCATCCTCCAGTGATGGACCAACAGGCTTTCTTGCCGCACGGCCACCAGCGCTATAGTGTCGTTCGGCCTTGATCATCTGCTCCAGTTGGCGAAACAGGCGCTCAGGAATATTCAGGCACTCACAGATATGCAACAACAGGCGCTCTTCCGCCCCATGCAACACCCCATCTGCATAGGCCGCCTGCAGCTGGATCTCCACGAACATCTGAATCAGGGTCAGACGACGATGACACTCCTGGCGAAACTGCTCCAGCACCTCATCCAGTGGAAAATCCGCCCTCTTCCCCTCCTCGAACAGCCTAATAGCGGTTTGCCGCAGTTCCTGGTTCAGATCCATCTGATCCATTACCCTACGGGCCATAACTATCTCATCTTCTGATACCCTGCCATCGGCCTTTGCCAGGTGCCCCATGACAGAGAATGTGGCGGTAAAAAAGGCCGTCTGCACCCGCTCTCTATCGCCAGGAGGCATTGGTTCAAAACCTTTTACACCCTCCATGCCGCGGTCCAGATTATGCCCCAATACTGCGCCCAGAATGGCCCCAAGTGGCCCTCCCAGCATAAAACCAAAGGCCCCACCCAGCATCTTTCCCCACCAACTCAAATTCTTTCTCCTACCGGTTCGATAACAACTGTCTGGTATCTTTCAGACTAGTCAATTAGACAACACTAAATTATCATCATGATACAAATTTATATACTGGAATACATGCCAATCCAGTGTAATACTAAATATCTAGGCACCCGGCTTCAATTGAAACTTGTTCATCCGGGAATCTATAACAGTAGCAGAGGAACTATTGATATGAGCAAACCGCATCCTGCTATAGGAAACTGGTATCAGACCATTGAGGGGGAAATCCTTGAGGTGGTTGCCATAGATCAGGATGAACAGTCCATAGAGGTTCAGTTTTATGACGGCACCGTAGAGGAGTACGACCCAGACACCTGGGAAGAGCTCGTGCATACCATTGCTGAAGCACCTGAGGACTGGGCAGGATCACTCGATATAAGCAATGACGATTATGGCGTGGATCTAGACAGACCTGCAGGCGACAACCACCAAAATCCACTAAATGACCTGGATAATGATGACCTGTAATATCCTGATATCTAACGATATTCTAATACGCTCTAAAGTTCCTCAAATATGCGCCGCTATATAGGTCAAGAGTTGAATCTATCAACTCACAGTATATTGAGAGGTGCAGTATGATCACCAAATACAATATGGCTTCCGGTGAACTTACTTACCAGAACAGGCAAGATAACCAGGCTGCTTCCAGTCCTAAACCCCATGAGCTTGCTGATCTGATCACCTCTCTGCAACTGATTGAGATTAAGGTACAGCCAGAATCTAAAACCATTCCGGCGGACCTGCTATCCATCTCAGTGCCTGACTTTCTGCGTCGCCAAAGCTAAAGTTCGCGTACAACTCTGAACCCGGTAAAGCTGAAACGCAGGTTGGGCTTGAAGTGGCCCCGCCAGATGGGGCGCATACTATCGCTGGTTTTGTTAAATGCGCCACCACGAACCACTCGTTGCCCACATTTTATATCCATCCAGGCTGAGCCATCCAAAGGAGCCCCGCTATAATTGGGATGGTAGCAGTCCTGTACCCACTCCCTAACATTGCCAGCCATATCATGCAGTCCAAAATTATTGGGTGGAAAGCTAGCAACTGGAGCAGTGCTCTTTCGGTCCCACTCGCTACCACAATCGAAGCAATTTGCCCTCCCTTCTTCCACCTGATAACCCCACCAGAATGTTGAGTCGCTTCCGCCGCGAATGGCAAATTCCCACTCCGCCTCTGTAGGAAGACGGTATTTTTTCCCGGTGCGTTCTGATAGCCATTTTGTGTAGGCCACAGCATCATCCCAGCTTACATCTATCACTGGCCGCTTACCTCGCCCCCAACCCTGATCTTCAGGAAGCCTGCGACCTGTGGCCTGAGCAAAACGGTCATAATCATCAAAGGTAACTTCGTTTTGGCTAATGGCAAAGGCACTGACCTTAACTTCATGGGCTGGCCACGTATCGCTAGAAACCTGACTCCTGTTGCTACCCATAATAAAGCTTCCGCCCTTGAGTTTAACCATTGCCGGTCCGAATTTGATGTCACTTAACAGTGTCCAGGCAGCCTCAGGCTTCATAACTTTGGGGGCTGTCTTGGGTATTGAGTCGGCATTTTGCTTAATAGCATTAATGGAGCCTTGCATGGATGATGGTAGCTTTTGAGGAACGGCCGTACTATCCGCAACATTGGGGACAATCTCTATTTCCGCGCTATCCTTAAACATCGAGGTTATCAACTCCCCTCGTCCTGATAAGATAACTAACGCCTCAAGCACAACAAAACAGATACCCACCCCCAGCAGCACCCATAGAAGCATTGAGCGCTTGGATGATTGGTCTGAAACCAGATGATCCACATGCAGCGTCTGGGGAGAACTGGCAAGCCTGGGATCTACATATTCGTTTGCTGTTAGGCCTTGAGCAGCCAGCTCCCTTAATTGGCTTACCGTCTCTTCACTCTGTTGCCGCTGTTCGTCCACCTGTGACAACTTGGTCCTTTCCTCATCCAACTCCAGTTTGATTTGATCAATCTCCTTATCCCTGTCTTCCAATGCGTCATCCAGGCTCCTGCACTTCTCCTCCGCCTCCTTTAATCTATGCTCCCAATTTTCAGAGGTCTTACGTAAATCCTCCAACTCCTGACGCAACGCCTCTTCCTCGGCCTTTTCCAGCCCCTTGGAAACCACATCCTCATACGCATCCCCAAAGATCTCTCTCTCAATCGACGTTCTGTCCTCACCAGTCAACCTGTGTGGTTTGGATGCGGCAGTTTCGCGCTCCAGACCATCCACCTTCTGGAGGAGCCGCTCTTTCTCCTCCGAAAGAGCCTCGGCCTTTTCCCTAATCTGGTCGTACGCAAGATCTGCTTCCCTTAATGCCTCGGTGAGTGTGCTTACTTCTGACCGCAAAGTATCTGCCTCTTCCTCATCGCGCTGCCCTGTTTGAACTGAGGCTTTCTCCAGCTCTTCCTGTGAAATCTTGTATCTATCCTGAAGCTTCTCTAGTTCATCGCGTAGCTGCTCTATCTGTTTCTCTGCGCTCTTATCCAGAAGTGCGCTTTTCGCCTCCTCTAACTCTGAGTGTACGGCCCTATATCTATCCTGGTACTCCTCTAGTTCACCGCGTAGCTGCTCTATCTGTTGCTCTGCGCCCTTATCCGGAAGCGCGCTTTTCGCCTCCTCCAACTCTGACTGCAGGGCCTTATATCTATCCTGGTACTCCTCTAGCTCACCGCGTAACTGCTCTATCTGTTGCTCTGCTATATTACCTGAAAGCTCGCTTTTCGCCTCCTCTAACTCTGACTGCGCAGCCTTATATCTATCCTGATACTCCTTTAGTTCACCGCGTAGCTGCTCCATCTGTTGTTCAGCTTTTTCCAGCGCTTCACTCTGCTCCTGAGCGACATCCCCCTGTCCTTTACGCAACTCTGCAATACTCTCCTCCAGAGTCGCTTTCTCAGCTATTACATCTTCCAATCGCTCCTGATATATATCCAGCTGCTTTTTATGCTCGTCTCTCTCTGCTGCAACCTTACGCCCTGAATCATATTCGGTGTTTAGTTTTACTTCTAAGTCAGCAATACTGCTTTTGGCCTGATTCAATTTTTCCAATGCTTCTTTCATAGAGGCATTCAGCTCGCCGGACTCTTGCTGCAGCTGCTCAACCAATCTTCTATCAGTCTCCCTTCTGATTTTCAGTTCATCCAATCGTATTCGGTTCTTATCTATGATTACCTTCTGAGCCTTAATCTCTGCCTGTTGTTTAGACTCCTCCTTCTGTTGCTTTTCACGATATCTTTGGAATTTAACACCCAACTCTTTGATCCGCCTGTTCGCGACAGTCAACTTTTGTCTAAGATCTTCCAGCTCATTTGTGTCCGCTACTGGCTCCTGTTCCTCAGATACCTCTTCACCGGAATGTAGACTAATGACCTTGGCGCTAGGCTCGGCTCTTCCTGTTTCCTCCTTAATCAGCAGATCAGATGCTACATTTCTCAAACCGCCCTCAAGGACAGAAACGGAAAATCCACGGTCTGTTAAAAGATATGCGGCAGTGGAACTCTCATGACCATCGTCACAGCAGATTACATACTCCTGGTCTGAAGCAAGATTGGGCGCCTGATAACGTAAAGTTTCCAGAGGAAAACTTACACTATGTTCCAGATGTCCTGCCTCGTAAGAAGATGGTGGTCTCACATCCAGCCAGACAGCACCTTTGTTCACCAGCAGGTCGGCTTCCCCAAAACTTACCCCTTTAGCTAAAGGACGTTTAACAAATTCGATAAAATCCTCTTTTGCCAGCCGTAACAAAATTCCCTTTGTCAGCATGGTTACTGTGCTGTTACGCGGACTATCAGACAACAGGGCCTCTTCACCAAAGCTGTCTCCCGGCCCCAGCTTAGCCAAATCTGTTGCTTTTCTTTTGCCCTCTTCCAAACGTGAAACTGCACATCTTCCCTGGTGAATCAAATAGAAGAAATCTCCCTCACCCCCCTGTTCGACAACTTTCTGACCGCGTTTAACCTCAACCTCTTCCATGCGCATAATCACACCCTGAATATTGGATGGAGGAATTTGCTGGAATACCTTGGATTGAAGAAGCTGATCCATCCAGTCTTCACTGATGCTCGAATTAAGGTCTGCCACCTTGTAATCGTCATCCTTATTTCGGACCAATAGCTCGCTTAGTTTTCGATTATCGACAAGCACATACTCAACAACTCCAATAGCCCGAGCTGAGTTTTTTCTTGGAATTTGATGCCCCAAAGGAAAACGAGCCGTTTCACTTCCGGCTGCCACCCTATCCACTTCCTTCATATTCTCCAGTAGTGCCACCCTGCCGGAAAGCAGATAGACATTGTGGTAATCGGTATCTCCTTGACGGAACAAATAGCTGCCAGACCGATCCTGCTTAAAGGCTGCAGTCTTCAGAAGCTGCTCAAGATCCTCCTCGGGAAGCAGGTTCAACGGGATCAGCTTTTTCAATGTTTCTAGACTGTTTTGTTTAGGTACCACGGCCATGCAATTTCCTTCCAGATCCTGAACCTTTATTTAACATAATAGACCTTACCTCAGGGCAGCAAGGAGTTCAGACCACTCTTTCAACCGGAAAACTCACCAAGCAACCATGAAGATGCGGCGGTTATTAGCTTAATTAATAGCGCATATGTAACTATAGCCCTATTTTCCAAAGAAATAATTGAAAAGGTTCACACTAGTTCGGCATCTCCCTTGTGTTAAAGTTGCAAAAACAGACTGAACCGCTTTATGGATAACACTCTCGGAATTGTTGCCGCAGGACATCAGGCCACCGCCGAAGCTGCCACTACAATATTGGCAGAGGGCGGCAATGCCTTTGATGCCTGTCTGGCCGCCCTTTTTGCCAGCTGTGTTGCTGAGCCAGTACTCTCCTCACTGGGGGGAGGGGGGTTTCTGCTGGCGCATTCGGATAACCAACACCCTCTCCTTTATGATTTTTTTGCCCACACCCCTTCCAGGAAACCAGCTGCACAGAAACAAGATTTCTACCCCATAATCGCCGATTTTGGTACTGCCCAGCAAGAGTTCCACATTGGCATGGGATCTATCGCGGTGCCGGGAGTGGTGCGAGGCATATTTACCATACACAGAGAATTATGCACCCTGCCCCTGAAAGTTATTGCCGAGCCTGCAATCAAGCTTGCACGGGATGGCGTAAGGATAAACAGCTTCCAGCACTATATCTCTACCATTGTTGCTCCTATCATCGAATCCAGCCCCCAGGCACTGAATATCCATGAATGCAGCAATCTACCTGGCGAGATTGCGCCTGAGGGAGAGGTCGTGCGGCACCAGGCCCTGGCAGATCTTATTTCATCACTGATACTAGAGGGAGATGACCTGTTCTATCGTGGTGAACTGGCACAAAACCTGGCACGAGAATGCAAAGATCACGGCGGGGCAATTGGTCTGGATGACCTTGCCGGGTATAGCGTCCAAAAACGAACACCCCTTACACTAAACTATCAAGGCGCTGTATTACATACCAATCCAGCACCTTCGATAGGTGGAACATTGATCGCTTTCACTCTATCTCTTCTGGAAAAGGAAGGACTAGGCGATAGGCTACACCACTGCGCTACGCACCTGACAAATCTGGCCCATGCCATGCAAATTACTCAGCAGCTACGCCACAACTACAATATAGATTCTTCTCTAGATACTGCTGTTAGCCATCGAATCCTGTCTGATGAATTTATCCAGTCATACCGAGATACCCTGCGTAAACACACCAGCTTTTCCAGAGGCACAACCCAAATCAGCATTGCCGATTACAAAGGCAATTTAGCCAGCATGACCCTATCCAACGGCGAGGGCTCAGGATATGTTTTACCGGGCACAGGTATAATGCTAAACAACATGCTGGGCGAGGAGGACCTCAATCCATTTGGCTTCCATCAATGGCCTGAGAATAGCCGTATTGCCTCTATGATGGCCCCAACCATGGCGCTAATGCCAAATGGTGATCGGATCGCCACCGGCTCTGGCGGATCAAACAGAATCCGTAGCGCCATATTGCAAGTTCTGATAAATCTAATCGACTTTGACAAAAGTGTGGCAGAGGCGGTAGAGGATGCCAGAATCCATTTTGAAAGTGGCCTGCTCAACCTTGAGGGAGACATTCCAGAGGAAACAGTCGCATCCCTCACCCAGGACTTCCCTAAGTTTCATCTATGGCCTGGCAAGAATCTCTTTTTTGGTGGTGCACATACGGTAGCACAAGGAGATGACGGCAGACTTCATGGCAAAGGCGACAGTCGCCGTGGCGGAGTCTGCATCAGGGCCTAATCAATACTGTCTCAACAATAGGTGATTTCCTCTTTGCACCAACTCAAGTTGTTTAAGGAAGCTCATGCCCAACAACACCTCATCATCTGGAAGGCCAGGCAAAATTGATGCTCTAACGTTGTGTAATCGTATATCCCCAATGCTCACCTCAGACAATATGGTCTGCCTGGCAGTAACAACGCCATTTGCCGTCTGGCTGGTAATATACGCACCTTTTTTAAGCCCAAGAGCAGCTGCCAGCTCATCTGAAACCGCTACGTCTGTAGCGCCAGTATCCAATAGAAAAATTACCCTCCTGCCATTGATAAACCCGCTGGCCACATAGTGTCCTGCCCTGTTCCGCCTTAGAACTACCTCCTTCACTGAACCTGTGGTGTATGTCTCAGGGGTGGTATTGGGATTATTTGTACGCTCCAGATAGATGCTAAAAAAGAAGGTAAGGATGGTCAGCAGCCCCACCCAAGCGCCTATAATCATTCCTTTTCCAATGCGCCTCTGGCCAATATGATCTGGCTTATTTCCTGAAATACTCACTATTTTACTGTTGAGACCCTGGTTAATGACAGCGCTACAGATCTTCCCATATGCTATTGAATAGATCTTCCTGTTTCGACCCCTTCCTTGTGTCCGCTCCCTGGGTCTTCTTTAAGCTCGAATCAAAATCCACCTTAAAACGCATAAAGGCGTCCGTGCATTCAATAGTCTGCCCAGGAACAACCGACACCTGCCCGTCGACGCTGGTCAATAACAGTTTATCCTTTTCTCCATAAAGGAATGGCTTGGTAATTAGAGTTCCAGCCTTGCCATTTCTCTTTTGTAGAAATCCAAGCATATTTTCTGCCGCTAAGTCAGCTACGTGGTGACACTCAAGCTTGACGGACTCGATTTTACCTTCAAACAGTTCAACGCCAAAACCCATAAGACCACTATTTTGAACGCGCATCCAGCGAATAACGCCTAAGCCCCATGAGCTATCAAAATCCTGATGATCTCTGGAGTTGACCCCGATTATCTCTCCCACATGAGCCTGATATTCGCCTTCACCAGACCAGGTCAGATAGTACCCTCTTCTGCTCTGATTCACGCAGGCACACTTTTCGCTGCTTGGCCCATCATCAACCGCAGCATTGTAAAACTCTATCTCGACCTCGCTCTGTGCTGCTCGGCCTGCCTCTTCCTGCTCCTGGGTATACTCTGATTCTGCGACTATTGCTGCAATAAGCTCAGGATCTGCATCAATTACAAACTCATCCCGTTCAACTGCATGGACCGTACGATCATGGCTATTTTCTTCTTGAGAACCAGATTCAGCGTCAGTGGACGACTCTAGACCTTCCCCTACTTCCTGTTGTAGCTTCCAGCCCCCGAACAGCCAATGGAGTGACTCCAGGCCACTAGTAACCTCAATGGCGCCATGTCCATCAGTGCGCTCTTCTCTAAGCACTGTATCTGGCGACCATTTTTTACGCAGCCTTGAGTACAAGGTTGCCGTGACTAATTCTACTGGGCGTAGCTTGCTTTCCGACTTGCCCCTTATTTCCCCTAGTTTCTTTTCCAAAAGCTGATCTAATTTATCGACTAGCAGAAGCCAGCCAATCTTAGTCGTCTTAATATCCACATCATTGACCACATATGGAGGAGCATCTTTCGTTGCATCTACTATAAACATAGAGTTGGGTGATACAGCATGATCTATAGGCACGAGGGACACCTCAGGCAACCAGTCGATCAGTATCTCATTCACCCTCTTTATCTCTCCTCTGAGCATGCTGCTAGGGTCAGCTAACGCAAGCAGGAGAATACGTTTATAGATGTCAGTAACACTCAAATGTCCAAAAATATCATCAGCATCACTATCTGAATCATTAGATCGCAAATCATTTATTACTGCGTAGTGATAGACCCCATGTATCTCTCGCCATACAAATTTTGGGCTTGCCCTGTATATCGAATACTCGTGCAACAAAATCTCACCGAGAAAATAGAGTGTACGTCGTACCGATTCTGACCTGGTACGTTTATGCAGGAAATGGCCGGTAAAAGAGTCGTCATGAAATTGTGACATTACCGTTTTATAGGCCACAACAACGCCCATTAGCAGCTCTAGGTGCAATCTTGCAATTAATCTATTCTCCTTTGACAGAGGAATAGGCTTGGTGGAAAAATGCGCCCGCAACTTCTCCAGCACAAAACTCAATGCCGGCAGCATCAGCTGAATTGCCTCAAATCGTTCCACAGGAGACATATCTAGGAGATTAAGCCTTTTTATTTCATGATGCAGAGAACGTGCTGTCTTGCTTACATTCCCAACTGGGAGATCGGAAATCCACTGCTTGAATTCCTTGTGATCATACTCATCCTCAAGATCTCCGGGGGATAACATCTTAGGAAGTATAAAGGGGTTTGTTGTTTTTACTGTTGTCATTCAGTATCTCCAGACACACTTCATGACCTATCCGATCATGCACAAGTAACATCCCAGCTATACAGGAATTTATTTGTTAACTAAAGTATAAACCCAATTTCTAGAGATTGGGTAAAATCAAGAAGTGTGACTATCTATCGTTAGAAAACAGTCATGAGACTAAACTCATATCTGAGGCCTGTTCAAACTTCAACCTCACAAACGAGTCGGTACTTTCCATAATATTGGTAATATCGACGGGGACATCATCACTACTTGTTATAACTCTGTACCGATCCTCCTCCGCCACATAGAAAGGAGGAGCAATTAAACTGACGGAACCACCTTCCTCATCACGCTGCAGAAACCCCTTTATAGTCTCTGTTCGTTTCTTATCCTGGCGTTCACGTTGCAAAATCACCGGCTCGAAAAGACCATTCAGCAACTCAACACCCATACCCAAAAACCCTGACCGCTCTGCGAACATCCAACGAACCACCCCAAGACTCAGCTCTGACCCATCCCCATTAATAGTTGCTGGGTTAACCCCCACCAATTCCCCCACATGGGTGCCACCATCTCCACTGTCAGGCCAGTTCAAGCAATATCCGCTTTCACTCTTGTTCGTAGCAACGCACTCTTTAACGTTAACTCTAATCTTTTCCTTCCTCGGTCGGTGATAGGCACCAGTATTAACCTTAAAATGCTCCAAGGTTCCCGGTTCAACCTCGATCAAAACCTCCTCACTGTCTAGTATGGCGGAACCCATCGCATGATGCCCGGGATTAGACATTTCCGTAGTTGATTGCAGTCGCCAAGTGACCGCTTCAGACAACATTTCACCTCCTTGAACCTGATAAAGAGTGTCCAAACCACAGATAACCTCCACCATATCCGAGGTATGGCTCCGCAGTTCGCGCGGCCTTATCTGTTGCGACCATGCATCCCTGAGCTTGTTCATTAACCTCAAGGCCCCCGCATCCGTTGGGCGCATGCTGTTTTGAGATGCCTCGGCCGCTATAACTTTTTCCTCCAGCATCTTTTCAAGATTATCCGTCACCAAGCACCAACCAACACTAATGTCTCCTTTTTCACACAGGTTTGGAGCACAGGGCATTTCATCACTCCTGGCATCAACCAAGAAATAGGACTCCGCTGGAACTGTTCTCCTGATTGGCACCAAATCAACAACAGACACCCATCCTTTCAAAATGGAATTTACCCTTTCGGCTTCACCCCTGAGCATGGAATTAGGGGTTGCCAAGGCCAGCAGCAGTATCTGTTTATACAGATCATCTATTCCAAGCCTATCGTGATGGCCTTCCTTTGTTTCTATTCCCTCATGGTCATGCAACTCATTGATTACTGAGTAATAATATATACCATGCAGCTCTTTCCAGGTATAGTTAAGGCAGGGCTGATAGGTGATATAGGAGTGGAGAAGGGTCTCTCCTAGATAGAATACGGCGTTTCTTAAGGACTCCATTCTGATCTGCTTATGAAACAGAGCCCCGGTAACAGTAGAATCATGGAGCTGTGATAATACGGTCTTATATGACCTTACCACCTGGATCAGGATATCCTGGCGTAAATCCGCAATCATGCGCCTGCGTATATTTAGCGGGACTGCCCCCTCAGAGCACCCTTGCTTCAGTGAATCCAAAACAAAACCGATGGATGGCTGCAGCAATTCCAGAATTTCAAATCTACTTACGGGGGAAATATCCAACTGGTTTAGACGATCCAGCTTACCGTATAGATCAAATGAGGATTTTTCGGCATCGCCTATAGAAAACTCATCAACCCACTGCTTGATCCTTTTCTTGCCAAACTCCTCTTTTGCCTTAGATGAGCCAAGTCTCTTTGGTAGAAGAAACAGGTTGTCACTCTTGATACTGGCCACGCTCAACCTCCCTGAAACTATGTACTATCCAGCTGAATCCTATTCTCACTGGCTGTCTATGTAAGTAATGTAAGTATAGACCCCAAACCATTCTATATATAAGGATAATTACAATTCGCGCGGTAAATTATCCAAATTTTGCTGCAACCAGAGGGACAATGCGACGCGCCATGGGAATAAAAAACCCATTTCCAGTCAAATATATACTATCTCGATAGAGTACATCTGAAAGCATGAGGGATTTTCATTCCCATTAAGAGAATCCATGTTGATTAATCCAGAGGCCTGGGGGAGGACACACCAAACCCCTGTACATAATCCACCCCTATCTCGGTAAGGCGCTCACGGACTTTATCGCTCTCAACATATTCTGCAATGGTTCTCAAGCCCATCAAGTGCCCGATTTGATTAATTGATTCAACCATCCCGCAATCAACCGGATCTTCTAACAGGTCCCGTACGAAGCTACCGTCGATCTTGAGGAAATCCACCGGCAGATTCTTCAGATAGGCAAAGGAAGACATGCCAGTACCAAAGTCATCCAAGGCAAAACGACAGCCAAGCTCTCTCATCTCACCAATAAAATGGATGGCCTGATCAAGCCTACTTACCGCAGCGGTCTCTGTTATCTCAAAACACATTTTATCTGCTGGAATCTTATGCAGCTCAAGCTGATTCAGTATGAACTCTTTTAGCCCATCATCTGCAAGAGAGTGGCCAGAGATATTGATAGAGCACAATCCCAGCTTCTGGCCTCTGTTCTTGGCATCCTCCAACCAACTCAATGTATTTTGTATAACCCAGCGATCAATCATAGGCATTAGTGCAAAGCGTTCGGCCGCAGGAATAAACGCTCCAGGAGGAACATCTCTGCCATCCTTGTCCTTCATCCTGAGCAGGATCTCAAAATGATCCATATCCTGCTCCCTCTCTGACAGAGGCACGATTGACTGGCGATTCAAGGACAACCTACCCTCTTCCATGGCAGACTGTATCTCAGTAACCCAACGCATTTCCCCCTGCCGTTTGGCCACCTCTTCATCATCTGCCAAGTGAATATGTACCCGGTTACGCCCCATATCCTTTGCTATATAGCATGCACCATCAGCAGCGCTCATAACCAGATCTATACTCGAAGATTCTGATGTGATCGCGGCAATACCTACGCTCACACCGGTCGCGAACGTCTTGTCATCCCAGGAGAAACGAAACTCTTTCACCGCTTCACATATTTTGGTTGTAAGGCTCTCCGCTTTTTCAAGGCCGCACTTCTCCAAAAGCAGACCAAACTCGTCGCCCCCCAATCGCGCTAAAGTATCACTGTGCCTAAGATTGTTTTGCAACAATTTAGCAATCATCTGCAGCATAGCGTCGCCCGCTACATGGCCACATGTATCGTTTACTATCTTAAATTGGTCCAAATCCATATAGCAGAGGACATGATGGGAATCATTTTCATGGGCGTCCTGTAACGCTTCTTTGAGGCGCTGCTCAAAGGCATACCTGTTCAAAAGTCTGGTCAAAGGGTCATGGGTGGCTAAAAAACTTAGTCTTTGTTCCATGGCGTGACTATCGGTCACATCACGAAATACGGCTACTGAACCAAGAACCTCACCCTCTTCAAGGATTGGATAGGCGGAATACTCCACAGGAAAAGAATTGCCATCCTTGCGCCAGAATACCTCTTTTTTCACCCGGAAAGGAGTACCGCTGAGAAACGCCTTATGCATAGGGCAGGACTCTGCGGGATAAGGCGAACCATCAGCATGGCTATGGTGGGTTATCTTATGGATGGATTTTCCGATTATCTCCTCACGCTCATAACCAAACATCTCCAAAGCGGATTGGTTTATAAACGAGCAGTTCCCTTTTTTGTCTATCCCGTAGATGCCTTCGCCTGTTGATTCCAGCAAAAGGCGCAGCTGACTGTTAAGTCGACGCATCTCCATACTTGACTCTTCAAGCCGCTGGTGTGTTTGCTTATGTTCATGGGCAAGACGGTAATTGTGTACAGCATATGAAATCTCTGATGCCATCTCATCCAGCAATCCAACCATATCACCACCAAAGAACCCCATCTCTCGTGAAAACACACAAAAGACACCTATCGGCTCCCCATCCTGTCTTAGTGGAAACAGTGCAGCGGATTGCATGGCATTCTGTACCAACATGTTTTGCCACTCTGTTGACAGATATTCGGATCTGGCATAATTGGTAATAATTGATCGGTTTTCTTTTACCGCAACAACAACCGGCGCATTCTCCTCTTCAAAGTTCTGAACCATCGGAAAACTCAGGTTGATTACGTTATATCCTGTCCCCTCCACTACAATTAGGTTCTCACCTAAATCATCTAATAGCGTGATGCATGCCTGATCCATACCGCCATGATCAACCGCAATCCTGCATGTATCTCGAAACAGGTCATGCTGGGAGTCGAGCCTTGTTATGCTCTTGGATGTCCAGGACAGTGCAGCGTAGAGTGATTTTTGGACCTTCAATGCCCGCTCGCGTTTTTCAATCCCCTTAGCCATATCGTCAAAGACGAGTGATACCTGCGAGACCTCATCATCTCCAGGTAACTTAGCACGTTTTGAATAATCCCCTTTAGCCATTCGAACTGCCGCATCTTTCAATAGACCGATACGGGAAATAACAGCGCCCTGCAGCAACCAAGACAAAAGAATAAACGTAACCAACAGAGTGCCAAAGTGACTTAATGCTTCATTCCATAATTGCTTACTGACCCGCTCCTGAATGATGGAGGCCGGCAGTTTGATACTCATCAAACCACCCAAATCACCAAGCTTGTAACCATAGCCAAGGTTGTACCGTTTCTGGATACTCTCAGGGGCCGCCTCATAGTCACTATGGCATTTCAAACAACGCTCCCCCATCCACATGGGTTGGGAGTAGTGATAGTAGAACTCCCCATCTTCATTTTCAAAAGGGACCATCCGCTCGGTCTCTTTAGGATTTCTCCTAAAATAGTCCAAGGCCTCCATCTCAACATTATCAGCCTTATTTAATGGATTGCGGGGATTTTCAATTACGTTATTGAAACTTAGGCCTGAGTCCACCCAGTTTCTGAACTCTATGGATATCCGACCCAACGCTTGTGAAGGCAATAGGCCAAGGGTCATATCATTTATCGGAACCTTATGCTCAATGATGTACTTCTGATAAACGGTTCTTAGAGCCATTACCATGCCCCGAACAATACGCGCATCACTCCTGATATCATTTATGACATCAGCCTTGGTCTGTTTATGGTCGATATAGACAGAAAGGGTAAAATGCCCTAAAAATACTAAAGCAACGACCGTAAGAATTTTAGTTTTGAGACGCATTGTTAGGGTTCGAGATAGGCATACTTCCGTCTAATAATTTCTTTCGTGCATATACAGTTAGCGTCAGAAATTAGATTTTCTTTATATTTATTTGGCAATACCTGTAATTAGTCTTTTTTGCCATAAGTATTATTATAGGCAGATAATCCCTTGGAAAAGATCCATACATATACATCTGCTATATCTTTGTTATACAAGAATACATAAGATTTCATCTATGAACATACTTTGCGGAGACATAGGGGGCACCAAGACCAGGCTGGCTATATTTGATCTTGAGCGCTTCCCCCACTCTATAATTGAGAAAACATATCCCAGCCGTAACTACAGCTCATTAACACAAATCCTATCTGAGTTTCTGTCTAACCAAAATATATCAACGAAATACGCCGCATTCGGCCTTGCCGGCCCTATATCAGAGCGTAGCTGCAACACCACTAATCTGCCCTGGAATATTGATGCCAATCAGATAGAACATGATCTTCCAATCCCATCAGTCCACCTGATCAACGACCTGGAGGCTACTGCATACGGGATTACAGCTTTAGAGGAAAAAGAGTTTTATACCTTGCAGAAGGGTTCGAAAGAGGCAAGTGGAAACCGTGCAGTAATAGCTGCCGGCACCGGACTCGGGCAAGCCGGTATGTATTGGAATGGCAACAAGCACATTCCTTTTGCCACAGAAGGGGGTCACTGTGATTTTGCCCCAGGCAGCAAACTTGAGTACGAACTGCTCTCAACTCTAAAACAAAATAATAACAACGTCTGCTGGGAGGATCTTCTCTCTGGCCCAGGACTGGTCACCATCTACAATTTCTTATTAGATAGACACCAACAGACCAAACCAGAATGGCTCACCAGTTCTCAAAATTCTGGTGAAGTCCCTCAAACTATTACGGATCTCGCAGATAACAGTGATTCGGTATCTGTAGAGGCCCTTCAGATATTTAGCCGGCTGTACGGAGCTGAGGCAGGAAATCTGGCCCTAAAAATGAAGGCCACTGGGGGCATCTACATTGGCGGCGGCATTGCCCCCAAGATATTGAACTGGCTGAAACAGCCACAATTTCTTGAGGCATTTTGCAATAAGGGAAAGATGCGAAGCCTAATGGCGTCCATCCCGATTCGGATAATCCTGAACGACCGGGCTGCACTTTACGGACCCCTGGTTTATCTCAAACAGATTATGCAACACAATTAGCCAGCCAAATAGCCAATCCAGCATATGCTGTCTGCGTGCAATCACCGCTAAACAGAGCGCTTCCTACAACTACTGCAATATCTCTTTGAAGTCATCATCCAATAACTTTATATTAATGCAGCACTTATTTTCCCAGAACTCTGGCAGCATAAAAACATGAATAGCCCCAGAAATGCCCCTCCGCAGGCATTACTAATTATCAGCCCAGGCTGCCCCCACTGTTCACCCGTGCTGGACGCGCTGTCCCGTATGGTAAAACAGGGAGTTGTAAGTCGACTAGATGTAATCAACGTTGCCTGGCACCCGGAAAGAGCAAGAGAGTTGGGGGCAACATCTGCGCCTTGGACCAGAATAGGCAAATTTGAGCTTTCCGGAACATACAGCGAAGAGGAGTTGCGCAGTTGGGCGAAGCTGGCCGCAACAGACTCGGGGCTAAGCGACTATTTTGTTCACCTCCTGGAAAACAGAGATATGGCCAAACTGGTCGAAACAATAGAGAAGTACCCTGACAGCCTTAATGATCTGATACGGTTACTGGAAGACCTGGATGTACCCATGGCGATCCGTATAGGCGTTGGGGCAGCTATTGAGGATCTACAAGAGCAGGGCCTGCTATCCCCTGCCATCCCAAAACTGATTGCCCTTACCAGGTCTGATCTACCCCAGATCAGGGCTGACGCATGTCACTATCTAGGGCTAACCGGAGAACCTGAGGTCCGGCCTGCGGTAAAAAGCCTGTTAATGGATGAAGATAGTGAGGTGAGAGAGATCGCGGCTGAGACTTTAAGCCTACTGGAGAGTGACACATAGGCATGAGGAATATAGGGCCAGATCTGCTTTTGATGGAGATAAAAGCAGACCTGACCTTTGTGAATTTTCTATGGTCAAAATCATAATTCTAGTGAAACACCAACCCAAGTAATCCGTAACCACCATGGCCCCATGGTGAATAGGGATTAGGTCCGTAGGCATAACGTGTATGGCGATTATGCTTCAGCCGATATATATGACGACTGGCCTTGGTATATCTGTATCTCAGATTACGACGTTCAGCTCTGGATAGCCGTCCATCTCTCAAAAAACGCCTCTTGAGGTGGCGAATACTGCGCTGCTCCTTACGCAACACCCTGGCTTCACCTGCGGTCAATGTACCGGAGTGTATCCCCTGTTGGATACGATGCATCTGGTTTCTCTCAGCATCATGTAGAGATACCCTGGCAAAAGCAGGCATAGCCAGGCCAAGGGCCAGAAGAACAAATATAGTTTTGCTTAAATGCTTTTTCATGATGAATCCTCCTATTTCTGTTTGATTCAACTTCAGAATAGTGGGTAGCCTATGAACCAAACCTGAACAGGTTAGTTATTTTATTTGCCGACGAAGAGCCGCAGCCAACGAGGAATTGAAGTGAAATTATATCTACTTACGCCAGTAGGCAGAAGAGAAGAGCACCAAAAGGGTAAATATCTCAAGACGCCCCAGGAGCATAGCAAAACAGAGTATCCACTTTGCTGGATCGTTTAGGTCGGCATAGTTGGATGAGACTGAGGATAGGCCAGGACCCAGGTTATTGATACAGGCAGCTACCGCCGAAAATGAGGTCATCAGATCTAGCCCGGTCAGAGCTAGGGCCAGATACATCATCACAAAGCATCCGACATAGAGGGCAAAGAATCCCCATACCGCATCCACCACTCGCGGCTCAATAACCTTGCCGCCTACCCGCACCGGGATCTCAGCATAAGGATGAATCAGACGTTTAATCTCGCGCATGCCCTGCTTGATCAGCAGCAAAAACCGGATAACCTTGATGCCACCACCAGTAGAACCTGCGCAACCACCGACAAAACTGGTGAACAACAGAAGTATGGCCACAAACCCAGGCCAAAGAGAATAATCAGCCGTAGTGAAACCAGCGGTAGTTCCAATAGAGACCGCCTGAAATACTCCTCTGGAAATTGCCCTGCCCCAATCAGAATAGGTGCCGGTAGTGTAGAGGACCAAAACAGCCAATACCGACACGCAGAACAGCACACCTATGTAGAAAAGAAATTCCGTATCATGAAAATATATCTTGATACTATTTCGTTTTACCGCCAAAAAATGCAGGGAGAAGTTAATGCCGGAAAGCAACAGAAACACCACCGCCACTGCCTCCACCAGCACACTATCAAAGAACCCCATACTGGCATCATGAGTGGAGAAGCCGCCAATCGCGATGGTGGAGAAAGCGTGGGCCAGGGCATCAAACATATCCATTCCTGCAACCCAGTAGCTCAGCGTGCAGGCAATGGTTAACCCTAGGTAGATAAACCAAAGCGCCTTGGCTGTTTCCGTAATCCTGGGGGTAAGCTTAGAGTTTTTCATAGGTCCAGGGGTCTCAGCTCGATACAGCTGCATACCACCGATACCAAGCATTGGCAGCACCGCAACCGCCAATACGATGATCCCCATGCCGCCCAACCACTGTAGCTGTTGACGATAAAACAGGATCGATTTCGGCAGGCTATCGAGCCCCACGATAACCGTGGCACCTGTTGTGGTCAGTCCGGATATTGACTCAAAGATCGCATCTGTCACCGATACCTGCGGATTCTCGGATAACATCAGCGGAACCGCTCCCAGCAGACCAAGTACCGTCCAGAACATCACCACTATCATGAACCCGTCGCGTAGTCTTAGCTCACGCTTCTCCCTTCGCACCGGATACCAGCAAATCGTCCCAACAATGAAGATGCCGCAAAAGCCACCCAAAAATGCCAGCAGAGCCCCATCCCCAAACAGCAGGGAGACCAGCATCGGTGGCAGCATAGTCAGGCTGAACAGCATCATGAGAATACCAAGTATTCTTTGTACTACTACGAATTTCATCTGTTCTCGCCTGTCACCGGATGGACACTAAACCCAACCTGGTTGCAAACTAACGACCTCATAGAAAAGTAACACCCACCTGAAACAGCTTCTCCACCTCAGCAATGCGGCGTTTATCCACCAGAAACAGAACAACGTGGTCGCCTGACTCAATCACTGTGTCGTGATGGGCAATAAGCACTTCTTCACCACGCAGGATAGCCCCAATACTGGTCCCCTTAGGAAGCTTTATATCCTCAATCATCCTGCCCACAACCTTGGATGAAGAGGAGTCGCCGTGGGCCACGGCCTCAATCGCCTCGGCAGCACCGCGACGCAGTGAGTGCACCACCTCCACATCCCCGCGTCGCACATGGGCCAGAAGAGTACCAATGGTTGCATGTTGGGGAGAGATGGCTATATCGATAGGTCCGCTCTGCACCAGATCCACATAGGAAGGACGATTGATCAAGGACATCACCTTACGTGCACCCAGGCGTTTGGCCAGCATAGCAGAGAGGATATTGGCCTCATCATCATTGGTCACTGCACAAAAGACATCTGTATTCTCAATATTCTCATCCAGCAGGAGATCTTCATCCGCACCGTCTCCGTTCAACACAATGCACTTGTCTAGCTCTTCCGCCAATGCCTTCGATTGGCGTCTGCCCCTATCAATAACCTTTACCTGATAGTCCTGTTGTAGTTTCTGAGCCAGACGCCTGCCAATATTTCCGCCACCAGCAATTATCACCCGCTTGAGAGGACGCTCTAGTTTGCGTAGTTCACTCATGACTGCGCGGATATTCTCAACAGCTGCGATGAAAAAGACCTCGTCATCCACCTCAATCTTGGTATCGCCTTCAGGCTGAATTGCCTTGCCTTGACGATAGATCGCAGCGACCCGGGCATCCACATCGGGCATATGGTCGTACAAGGTTCTAAGCTTTTGTTCCACCAAAGGACCACCATGATATGCGCGCACCGCCACTAGGCGAATCCTGCCCTCGGCAAAATCTAGCACCTGTAACGCCCCTGGATACTCGATCAGGCGGCAGATGTAATCAGTAACCGATTGCTCGGGGCTGATCAGAAGATCAACCGGCATGGCATCATTATCAAACAGCTGCGGATACTTGAGAAATCCCTCAGATCGCACCCGAGCAATCTTGGTTGGGGTTCGGAACAGACTATAAGCAACCTGGCAAGCCACCATGTTGGTCTCATCACTATTGGTGACTGCGAGGATCATATCGGCATCCTCTGCTCCCGCCTGCAACAGCACATCGGGATAGGCCGCATGCCCATGAACCGTACGCAGATCAAGACGATCTTCCAGGCCCTTCAGCAGATCCTGGTTAACATCTACGATGGTTATATCGTTATCTTCCAGAACCAGGTTCTCCGCCACGGAGGTTCCAACCTGTCCTGCACCAAGAATGATTATCTTCATCTCGTCATGGTCTTATTAGTTAAGAAGTGCTCTTTACTGGCTGTACAAAAGCTTGACACTATTTCTTGTCCTTAATCTCAATTCCCAGAGATTTAAGCTTGCGATATAGGTGGGTTCGCTCCATCTCAGCCTCGACAGCTGTCTTGCTAACATTGCCTTTATGCTTTTCTAACTGGTACTCCAGATACACCTTCTCGAACTGTTCCCGAGCCTGGCGTAGTGGTTGATCGAAGGAGAACATCCCCCCTGCATCCACCATCTCGCTCACCTGTCGTCCACTTACGGCAGACTCCACCTCATCCTGGGTGATCTCTTCACCTGCTCCCAGAATCAACAGGCGTTGCACCATATTCTTCAGCTCTCGAACATTGCCAGGCCAACCATAGTTACGCAAAAAATTCTGGGATCCCACACTGAAATGCCTGTAGGGAAGTTTTTCATGTCGCACAAAATGATCAACGTAGAAGTTTAGCAGGTCTGGCACATCTTCAGGGTGCTCTCGTAACGGAGGAATATTCAGGGGAACAACGTTCAGATGGTAAAACAGATCTTCACGGAAACGGCCTTCCTGCACCTCTGCCTCTAAATCGCGCTTGGTCGCGGCCACGATACGCACATCAATCTCAACCGGCTCAGTCCCACCGATCCGCAGGAAAGAGCCCGTATCCAAAGCCCCTAACAGCTGAGCCTGGGCCTCCAAATCCATATCCGCCACCTCATCTAAAAACAAGGTTCCACCACGGGCCTGCTCCAGAGCGCCATATTGAATGCGCTCTCCCCTTTCGCTCCCAAACAGCTCTCGTGCCGAGTTGCCCTTGGCAATGGCGGAGACCCCCATATCCACAAACAGCCCGTCTCGGCGAGAACTCTGGCTGTGAAGATAGCGCGCAAAGGTCTCTCTCCCTGTCCCCGCCTGCCCCGTAATCAGCACCCATGAGTCGTGCTGGGCCACCCGTTTCACCTGCTCCCGCAATCGCTGGATTACCGGACTCTTGCCCACAGGTTCAACTACATGCTGCACATGACGGCGCAGACCCACATTCTCCTGCTGTAACTTATCCACTTCCAGAGAGCGTTCTACAGTCAGCAGCAGCTTCGCTAGTGAGAGGGGTTTTTCCAGGAAGTCATAGGCCCCATAACGGGTCGCCTCGACCGCGGTCTCAACCGTGCCGTGGCCTGACATCATTATCACCGGACAAGGCAGGCCATCATCCTCGGACCACTCTTTCAATAAGGTGATGCCATCTACATCTGGCATCCAGATATCCAGCAATACCAGGTCTGGGCGGCGGTCACGCAGGGCACTACGGGCTGCGGCCCCATTTTCCGCTGTCGCTACTGAATACTCCTCATCTTCAAGTATCTCTTTTACCAAAGTTCTAATGTCGGGTTCGTCATCCACTACCAGGATGTGGGACTGGCTCATCTCTTATTCCTCAATTTCTGCTCCTGGGTTGAAGCAATATGTCTGTTTTCATGCATTGCAGTATTGTCTGAAGCTGTTCCCATCTTCGATGCCATTATAGGCAGACGAAAGGCCACCCGACCTCCACCTTCACTTAGGTTTTCTGCCCAAATCATACCCCCATGCTCCTCAATAATCTTCTTAACAACGGCTAGACCTAAGCCTGTTCCTGTGGCCTTGGTGGTTACATAGGGCTCAAAAAGATTGGTCATATTCTTTGCGTTAAATCCCGGCCCGTTGTCACACACCTGAAACTCGATAAATCGGCTATCCGCCGCATATACCTGGCGTGTGGTGATATCTATACGTCCTCCGCCATTTTCCATGACCGCTTCCTGGGCGTTTTTAACCAGATTATGCACTACTTGGCGCATGCGCACTGGATCTGCCTCGATTTTTATCTGATCAGAGGAGAGATCTAAGTTTATTTCTATCTCAGCAACCGAGTGTCGATACAGCTCTAAAATCTCAGATACTAAATCATCCAGTATCAGTGGCTCTGGGGTCATCTTGGAGGGACGGGCATAATCTGAGAATGCATTAACCATCTCTTTCATGGCCTCGACCTGTTGCACTATGGTATGAGTGGAGCGGTCCAGCACCTTTGCATCCTTCTCATCCATAAGGCCTAGATATTTATGGCGCAATCTCTCTGCCGCAAGCTGAATGGGGGTGAGTGGATTCTTGATCTCATGGGCCAGACGGCGCGCCACCTCACCCCAGGCTGAATCCCTCTGGGCCTTGATCAGTGTTGTGATGTCATCAAACACCAGAACGTGTCCGCTCTTTGCATCATCTCCTAGGCCGGCAAGCGGGGTACTATGACAATGTAGAACCTGCCGTCCTTCGCTGCCGTATAAGATTATCTCGCTATGCCAGTCCATTCCTTTTTCAGACAAGGGCTCCTGCAGCAGATCTACAAACTGCTGCATCTTATCTGAGCTCTTAGCCAACGTACCTAACCGCTCCCCCTGCATTTCAGCCATATCTACCTGCAGGATCATGCTCGCTGCATAATTTGCCGTTCTAAGGGTGCCGTCAGGATCAAAGGTCATCACACCTGATGAGAGATTACCCAGCACAGTCTCCAGGTAGGCCCGCTGAGACTCCACCTGGCGCTGACTGCTCTCGGCCAGATCACGCGCCTGGGCGATTCGTTGAGTCATAGTGTTAAAGGATGTTATGAGGGTACTGATCTCATCCCTATGCTCCGGTACCGGCAATTGACCGCTGTAATCTCCATCTGCCACCGCCTTAGTACCTTTTGCAATATCTGCAACCGGGGCAACCAAACGTCTGGCGGTAAAAAACGCGGCCCATATCGCAGAAAACAGGCTAAACAACAAGACCAAAGCCAAAGTCAAAGTGAAGGTGCTCTTGATGCTCTCGCGCAGATAAGCCAGCTCCTTATAGTGGTTGTAGGCCTGTTGCACCTCTCCAGAGAGGTCACTAATAACATTAGATGTAGGGTAGAGCGCTTGTAAAATCATAGGACGGGCCACATCAGTGATAACCACCTTCAGATGCAACTGCGAAAACTCACCGATTGGCACCACACCTACATATTCACCCCCATCCAGCACCTGCTGTAGGATAGACATATCCGGGACATCTGGAACCAAGATTGAAGGGTCTGCATTACTGCTCGCAATCACAACAAAGCTCTTATTGTCTATTAGGGTCAACTCAGATGCGCCATAGCGATCACGCATCTCCTCCAGACCAATACTCATGCCTGCTACCGAGACCTCATCCATGTCTGATAAAATTCTTTTTGTACTGCGCAATTTTTCTCTACGACGCAAGTCCAACGAGGTCTTACTCAACCCCAAAGCATCTTCCATAGCCTTGTCTATCCTCACATCAAACCAGTTGTCGATACCGTGCATTAAAAACTGCTGAGAATAGAAATAGACCACCGTCACTGGGACCAGAGAAAGCGCCACAAAGATAACAACCAGACGCAGCGTCAAACGCGACCCAACTTCACGACTCCGATAACGTTTGCCCAGGTTCACTATATTCACCACAACCAAGGCCACCAACAGCAACATTCCAGTGAGGGTGAATAACAGGAGGGGGATGAACAGACGATTCAGTTCTTGCGTATTCTGTACTGCGCTGCTCATCAGATGCAGGGAAATCAGCAACAATCCCAACAGAGCAATAACCGGAAGTGCTCCGGTAGTAAATCTACCTAGCGACGAATTTGACATGAACGCCACTCGCTGGATTGATTCCAGGAAGGTGAGATATAGGCAATCGGCCGCAGAGGCAAAGGAAGCGCATCGATATCTAGCGAGGTCTTCAGACTCACTCTATAAATCTCACCCTTTTCCATCTGTTCATGCCCAATCACAGACATGGCTTGAATATCTCCAAGGGCTGTAATCGCAACCTCCCGGGTTACAAAACTTTCTTGAGCATTGGACTGCAGGTCAACCACTTGATATACAGAAGCCAGTGCATGGTAGCGGATCTGGTAGCGCAGACGAGTATCCAAAAGATCTTTCTCCCACAACCAGGCCCCTTTCCTCCTTACCTGGAGATGCAGCTCCAGAGTAATGGGCACACCATTTTGTAAAGCCTCTACCACCTTGTCAGAGAAGTTATAATCAACATTGGCGTCCAAAACAAAGGCATCTTCCGTTGAACGACAGGCCTGGTTAAGGATCTTGTAATCAGCCGCCAAGGACAACGCAGGACACAACAGGAGAAATAGCAGCATCCCGTATTGGGCTTTCAGAAAGCGATTATGTCGCAGGGAGAAAGACAACAATTATTTTCCTTATTCAAATCCTAAAGAGTCTTGTTGTTTAAATCATACAACAAAACGGGGCCAATTCCGTATAACTCTGTCTCAACTTCGCTTCTGTAGCTGCGCATAGAAGAACCCGTCCATAGAGGCCTCACCGGGTAGAGTCTGACGCCCATAATTTCTAGCATGCCCCCAGGGTCCTTCGATAGGCAATTCAACTGCATCCGAATTGTTAGCCATGAAGTACTCAATCTGTCTCTCATTTTCTTGCGGCAGCAGTGAACAGGTGACATATAGCAGAACCCCTCCGGGTTTAAGTAGCGACCAGGCAGATTGCACTATTTTCTGTTGTAAATCGGCCAGGGAGCTTATATCTTCTTCACGCCTTAGCAGCTTGATATCAGGATGGCGTCTGATCACGCCCGTGGCTGAGCAGGGCACATCCAGCAGAATCCGATCATACTCCTTTTCCGCCCACTCACCACTCGGTTCCGCAGCATCTCCTGGGTACAGACTGGCATCCAGTCCAAGTCTATCCAGGTTCTCCCGTACCTTCTGCAACCGCGTAGGACTGATATCTACCGCAGTAACAGAAACACCATCCGGGGCTATTTCCAGAATGTGGCAGGTTTTGCCCCCAGGGGCGGCACAGAGATCCAAAACCTCTTGTCCAGCTTCTAGCTCTATAAGCTCAGCTGCTAGCTGAGCCCCCCCATCCTGAACCGAAACCAACCCATCTCTGAATCCGGGCAGATCAAAAACATCCTGCGCTCTATCCAGCACCAAACCTGATTCCACATGCGAAATTGGTCTTGATGCTATCGATTCAGCCTGTAAGCTTTCTAAATATTCAACTCTGGAACAACACTTACTATTTACCCGCAGACTCATGGGAGGCCTATCATTGGCCGCTTCCAGAATTGCCCGCCACTTGTTTGGCCACGCCTCCCGAATCATGTCCAATAACCATGGCGGACAGGATAGCTCAGCTGAGACATCTTCTGAGACGGCCTGCAACAACTCATCCTTGCTCCGAATCAAGCTGCGCAATACACCATTAATCAGTCCAGAGGCCCAGGACTTGCGTAAACCCCTGGCGCCCTCAACTGTCTCCGCAACGGCAGCATGGGGAGGAACCCGCATATACAAAAGCTGATAAACCCCGATCAGGATTAACATCTCCACATCACGGTCTTTTCTCTTCAGCGGTCTTTCCAGCAATCGCTGCATAATCCACTGCAGACGCCACCACCAGCGTAAAACGCCATAACAGAGTTCTTGTACCAGAGCCCGATCCCGAGATGGCACATCTGGAAGACGCTTAGCAAGCACATCAGAAAGTGAACCGCCCTCTACAACCTGGCATAGGATCTTAGCCGCTATGATGCGGGCTCCAGCTGATTTGCCAGAGCCAGAGTTTTTGGCCTCCTGTCTCTTTTTAACACCGGGGCTATTACCCAAGGATCACCTCATCCAGCGCATGGGCGTTAAGGAAATCTGCAGCACACATGGCCCGTTTACCAGGCAGCTGTAAGGTCTTTATACGCAACACACCTTCTCCAGTAGCCACATCTATCCCACCTTTCCCACAGAACAGCACCTTGCCAGGCGGCCCTCTATCTCCAGCATCCATAGTTACCGCATCCCAAATGCGCAGCACCTTGCCCTCAAATTCAGTCTGAGCCACTGGCCATGGGTTAAACGCCCGGACCTGTCTACTTAACTCATCTGCGCTACGCGTCCAGTCGATAACAGCCTCACTCTTCTCCAGTTTTGATGCATAGGTGGCCAGATCATCATTCTGGATCTCAGGTTTGAGACTCTTATCGGCAATGCCTGGCAGAGCTTCTAACAGAGCCTCTGCGCCAAGCGGAGAAAGGCGATCATGCAATGAACCCGCTGTATCCTCTGAACCAATAGGACAACTCTTCTTTAACAGCATGGGGCCGGTATCGAGGCCCGCCTCCATCTCCATGATAGTTATACCTGTCTCTCCGTCCCCTGCCAGGATTGAACGCTGGATCGGGGCAGCTCCACGCCAGCGCGGTAACAGTGAAGCATGGATGTTTATGCAGCCCAGGCGTGGAGCATCTAATACCCTTTGTGGCAATAAGAGGCCGTAAGCCACCACTACCATAAGGTCCGCTTCCAACCCTTCAAGCTGAGACAGATCAGACTCATCCTTGAAATTCTTTGGCTGATAAACAGGAATGGATTGCTCCTGCGCCAGCTGCTTGACCGGGCTCACAGTCAGCTTACGCCCCCTGCCTGCAGGTCGATCGGGCTGGGTATAAACAGCAACAACAGTGTGCTCAGATTCCAGCAAGGCAGCCAGTGGCGGCACTGAGAAATCCGGCGTACCGGCAAATATAATATTTAAAGATTGAGTCACTATTGTTCTCTTATTACCACTTCAATGGTTTAACTTTACCAAGGGCAAGTCGTTTGATTTGGATGATCAGGCTTGGGCCAGACGGGCCTCTTTTTCCAGTTTCTTGCGGATACGCTGGCGTTTCAGTCCTGACAGATAATCTATGAATAGTTTTCCATCCAGATGATCAATCTCATGCTGAATACAGACCGCCAGCACTCCATCTGCCACCATCTCAATAGTATCCCCATTTTTGTCTTGCGCCTTTATCTTGATTCTCTCAGCCCTGGCCACCTTTTCATAGACCGTCGGCACTGATAAGCACCCTTCTTCAGATACCTCTTCACCCTCCTGCTCCAGAATCTCGGGATTAATAAGAGAGAGCGGCTTATCCCTTGTTTCAGAAATATCTATCACAACAACCCGCTGGGAGACGCCAATCTGAGTGGCGGCAAGACCAATACCGGATGAGTGGTACATGGTCTCCAACATGCTATTGGTCAACTCTTCAAGCTTCTGGTCGAAAACTTCTACGGGCTTGGCGCAATTTCTCAGCCTGGCATCAGGGTAATGCAGAATTTCTAGAATGGGCATCGATTCTCCAACATCTAAACATTTGTATCAAAGCAATAAATCTGCGGTATTGTTCCGTAGCCTGCATAAAAAAGCACGCAAAAAACCAACATTCCCTATTACCAGGACAGAAAAAACTCAGATAGAGTTCGCAAATTATGCCTTTTTAGTATGAACCATTATGGAATATGGGTTATAGTATAGATTAGAAATATGCGCTAACATTATGAAGATACTGGATTCTAGGTCAAAACTCAGCCATGAGCCTAGGTAATTTTGGAATATAAATTAATTACAAATCATTAAAAAGGGATCGCCATGCCAAAGTCTTTAAATAAGCTGACCGGCTTTTTCTTGGGCCTGATCTTTTCATGTTCCCTAGCCGCTACGGGGCAACAGATGTTAAATCCCGACCACCCTGACAGGTATGTTGTGGTCAAAGGCGACACCCTATGGGATATAGCAGGAAGATTTCTCAGTGAACCCTGGCGCTGGCCCGACGTCTGGCAGGCCAATCAACAGATACAGAATCCGCATCTCATTTACCCAGGTGACACACTAGTCCTAAGCTTTATAGATGGTAAACCGCAGATCACTATAGCCAGCAGGAGCGATAGTAGTGGCGGTCGAACGGAAGACCTCAAGGGCTCTGTCGTAAAACTATCCCCTAAGATACGCACCACTGAGATACCCAAGGCAATACCAGCCATCCCTATTGATGCTATCCAGCAGTTCCTGACCAGGCCATACGTTTCCAACAAACAGCAGCTGGAAAACGCTCCCTATATTGTAGATTTTGCTGATGAGCACATAGCAGGTGGTGCCGGTTATAGAGCCTATGTAAGATCAATCAGGGATGACAAAAACAGGAAATTTGATGTGGTTCGTCCAGGTAAGCCTTATAACGATGCTATTACTGGAGAGTTATTGGGACATGAAGCGCAATTTATTGCCTCTTCAATACTGCAGCGTACTGGGGACCCGGCTACAATCCTGCTCGAGACCTCTGAGCTTGAAGTGCTTAAGGGTGACCGGCTCATACCGGCAATAGAACAAAAGCCTTTAACAACCTTCTTTCCCAAACCACCTAAAAGAAAGGTCCACGGCAGTATCATTGCCGTATTGAATGGAGTGAACCAAATCGGTCAATATAATGTAGTAGTTATTGACCGCGGACAGGCTGATGGCATGGAAGTTGGGACTGTTCTGGCTATAGATCAAAAAGGAGAAACGGTCAGAGACGTAATAACCGAGAATAGCGCTGACACGATAAAACTACCGAATGAAAGAGCTGGCGTCTTGATGGTCTTCCGCACCTTCCCCAGAATAAGTTTCGGCCTGGTCATGAGTGCCACCAGGGCCTTGCATGTAAATGACAGGGTCCGCAATCCTTAGCAGAATAAGTTTTGAACTGGCTGATGGAGCAGCAACAAGAAGAGGAAAAGGTTCTGCCCAAGGACAATGTGGAACTAACATATTGGCTGGCACTATTACATGCCCCAGGCATAGGGAGTGTCAATTTCAAGCGGCTCCTGGATAAGGCAGGAGAGCTTGGGCAACTCTTTAATGCTACAGACTCAAAACTCAGCACATGGGAATTGAAGGCAGGGCTTAGAGAATATCTTCGCAATCCAGACTGGGGAGCAGTCGAGACCGACCTGCGCTGGGCGGAACAACCCAATAACCACCTGATCACTCTACGGCACCCTCTCTACCCCGCCCAATTAAAGGAGATCCATGACCCGCCTCCGATCCTGTTCATAACCGGCGACCCGGAAACGCTCGGCACGCCGCAGCTGGCAATGGTCGGATCACGCAACCCCAGTGTATCTGGTAAAGAGACAGCTCGGGAGTTCTCATATCACCTCGCCAGCTCTGGTATCACCATAACCAGTGGTTTAGCGATTGGTATAGACGGCGTTTGCCACAGTGGCGCCCTAGAGGCGGAAGGACTCACCATAGCTGTAACCGGCACCGGCTTGGATAGGGTGTATCCAGCCAGTCAGCACCAACTTGCCCATAATATTGCACAACAGGGAGCCCTTGTATCTGAATTTCCACCTGGAACAGAGGCCAGAGCTGGACACTTTCCACGCCGTAACCGCATTATCAGCGGCCTTAGTATCGGCACCCTGGTAGTAGAGGCAGCACAAAAAAGTGGCTCCCTGATTACGGCCAGGATGGCTTTGGAGCAAGGTCGCGAGGTGTTTGCCATACCAGGATCCATCCACAACCCATTGGCCAGGGGGTGTCATAGTCTTATACGCCAGGGGGCAAAACTGGTGGAGACCGCAGGAGACATACTGGAGGAGCTAGCACCTCAGATTAGCACTCTGAAATCTTTAACAGAAACGGAGACAGCACCATCCTCTATCGAAAACAAACTGGGCCCGGAGTATCAATGCCTACTCGACTGTATCGGCTTTGATCCGGTGCAGGCTGACCTGTTAATTGATCGGAGCGGATTGACTCCCGAGGAGGTTTCCTCCATGCTGATTTTGCTTGAACTTGAAGGTCATGTATCATCGGCGCCCGGCGGAAGATACTGCCGCACAGGAACAAATGTACTAAACACCGGTCAAACCGCACCAGAACAGGACGGAATGACATAGATAACCTAGGCTGATTAAATGAACGAAAATGTAGTCGATATCCTGATCTATCTCTATGAAAACTATATGGATAGCGACCAGCCAGCACCTTCCAACCAGGAAGATTTGCACGAAGAACTGGTGGCTGCTGGTTTCCCGGAAGATGAGATATACAAGGCGTTTCAATGGCTGGATGAGCTTGCGCTGCAGAGGGATTCTGGAAACCTCAGACCCCAAACCGAATGCTCAATCAGGATCTATACAGAGCAAGAGATTGCCAGGATGGATAACAATTGCCGCGGTCTTCTGCTGTTCCTGGAGCAGAACAACATACTTGATCAGGCCAACCGGGAGTTTGTAATTGAACGCGCCTTGGCTCTGGACTCACACATAATCAAGGTAGATGATCTGAAGTGGGTCGTGCTCATGGTGCTTATGAATCAGCCTGGGCAAGAGACGGCATTTGCTCAGATGGAGGATCTGGTCTACAACGATCAGCCCCTATATTTACACTAGTACTAACATTCACTCAAAAATATATAACGCAAAGCAGATCAACTTAAACTATATATAAAACCAACCATATTGGACCTCCAAAACTGTATCCCTCATGAATCTGGTAATAGTCGAATCTCCCGCTAAGGCAAAAACAATAAAGAAATATCTGGGTAAAGGATTTGAGGTCCTGGCCTCGTACGGCCACGTGCGCGACTTGATTCCAAAGACTGGAGCAGTTGACCCAGACGACGCGTTTAAAATGAAGTATCAGGCCATTGAAAAGAACGAACGCCATGTCCAGGCTATATCTAAAGCGCTGAAGAAGGCCGACTCTCTGTATCTTGCAACTGACCCGGACCGCGAAGGCGAGGCCATATCATGGCACCTGCTTGAACTACTCAAGAGCAGGCGACACCTGAAAGACAAAACCGTACACAGGGTAATCTTCCATGAGATTACCAAAAAAGCAGTACAAGAGGCTGTAGACAACCCCAGAGAGATCTCCATGGATATGGTGAATGCCCAGCAGGCCAGGCGCGCCCTTGATTACCTGGTTGGATTCAATCTATCTCCGCTGCTGTGGAAAAAAGTCAGACGCGGTCTCTCTGCAGGCCGGGTACAGAGTCCCGCCCTACGTATGATTGTGGAACGCGAGGAGGAGATCGAGGCCTTCAACAGCCGCGAATACTGGACCATTGAGGCTGACCTACTCAAGGAAAAACAGGGATTCAGTGCCAAACTTACCCACTATCAAGACAGCAAACTGGAGCAGTTCAGCATTACCGACGAGACCAGCGCGAAAGATGCTGAGAAAACGCTGTTAAATGCTGCTGCCGGCAAGCTTCTGGTAGAAAAGATACAGAAAAAGCAGCGCAAACGTAATCCCGCCGCGCCTTTTACTACATCAACACTACAACAAGAGGCAGCGCGCAAACTGGGCTTTACTACCCAACGCACTATGCGCACCGCCCAACAGTTGTATGAAGGAATTGATACCGGCAGTGGCGCTATTGGCCTTATCACCTACATGCGTACCGATTCGGTAAATCTGTCTGATGATGCCCTGGTAGAGTTGCGAGAGTTTATAACCGAACGCTTCGGCGCAGATAATCTTCCAGGCAAACCCCAACAGTACAAAACCAAGGCGAAGAATGCCCAGGAGGCCCACGAGGCCATTCGCATTACCTCCGTTAGCCGCGTACCGGATGAGCTGAAAGAGCATCTCAACAAGGACCAGTTCAGACTGTACGAACTGATCTGGAAACGCACCGTAGCCTGCCAGATGATACACGCCACTATCAACACGGTTACGGCAGATCTTAGCTGTGGCCCCGGCAACACCTTTCGGGCAAATGGCTCTACCATCGCCAATCCTGGATTCATGGCCGTCTACATGGAAGATGTGGACGACGCAAAAAAGGGCAAGGATGATGAGAAGTTGCTACCGCCACTGGAAGAGGGAGAGGAGCTTACTCTTAACGCTATTCGGCCTGAGCAGCACTTTACCGAGCCGCCACCTCGCTACAGTGAGGCCAGTCTGGTAAAGGCCCTGGAAGAACACGGTATCGGTCGACCATCTACCTATGCCTCCATCATCTCCACCCTGCAAGACCGCGAGTATGTGGAGCTGGAGAAGAAACGTTTCCACCCTACCGATGTAGGACGGGTGGTAAACAAGTTCCTTACCAACTACTTCACCCGTTATGTAGACTACGACTTTACTGCAAACCTGGAAGATGAGCTGGATGCTGTTGCCAGAGGCGAGGAGGAGTGGATTCCACTATTAGAGAAATTCTGGAGCCCATTTAAAGAGCGTATCGACCACACTGAGGAAAACGTCAAACGCAGCGATGTCACCCATGAGGCAATGGACGAGGCGTGCCCACAGTGCGGCAAACAGTTATCTATTCGACTTGGACGCCACGGCCGTTTTATCGGTTGTACCAACTATCCTGAGTGCGACTACACCAGAGACCTCAACGCCGACGGAAAGGAGCAGGAGGAGCCTGAGATTGTAGAGGGCAGGAAATGCCCCGACTGTAATTCTGATCTGATAATAAAACGCGGAAAATACGGCAAATTCATCGGCTGTACCAGCTATCCCGACTGCCGTTATATCGAGCCTCTGGAAAAACCCAAAGATACTGGTGTCACCTGCCCTAAATGCAACAGCGGCACCATAATGCAGCGCAAATCCAGGAGGGGAAAAATCTTCTACTCCTGTTCGGGATACCCGGATTGCGACTACGCCACCTGGAACGAACCTATAGCAGAACCATGTCCAAGCTGTGGCTGGCCCATTCTCACCCTCAAGACCACCAAGCGCAGAGGCACTGAAAAGGTCTGTCCTCAACAGGACTGCTCCTTTAGCGAACCTACCGAAGGCTAGCCCTAGCCTAAACCGGCAAAATCCGGTATCTTCCCCCACCTTTCTAATGATATTTGGGATGGGAGATTATGAGCCAGCCATTTGTTGCCGTTTTAATGGGTTCCGATTCGGACCTGCCGGTACTACAGTCGACTTTCGACGTACTCAAATCACTGGAGATACCATTCGAGGCAAAAATTACCTCAGCCCACCGCACTCCAGCGGTGACCCACGACTATGTGACTGGTGCTGACGCCCGAGGATGCGCCGTATTCATCTGTGCAGCAGGCTTGGCAGCACATCTGGCAGGGGCGGTTTCTGCCGCCACCCTGAAGCCGGTTATCGGAATCCCGCTAGATGCAGGTCCACTCAAGGGCATGGACGCACTGCTCTCAACTGTGCAGATGCCGGGCGGAATACCGGTCGCCACTGTGGCCGTTGGCAAAGCAGGCGCAAAAAATGCCGCCTACCTGGCAGCACAGATTCTAGCCCTATCCGATCCAGAGATCGCCCAGCGCATAAGAACAGAACGTGAGAATAATGCCCAAGGCGTTATGGCGAAGGACGCAAAACTGCAAGCTGACCTGGCCAGCTAGGGGCAGGCATAAGCAAAGCACAAATGGGTCTCACAGTGTCTAAGGCCAATATACACCCATGGAAACTACGTGAGGCAGTCCGCTGTTTTCACCAAGGCGGCATTCTGGCCTATCCCACAGAGGCCATCTACGGACTGGGCTGCGACCCCCTAAGCTGGCCTGCGGTAGAGAGGCTGTTACTACTTAAACATCGTCCCGTGGAAAAAGGCCTGATACTGATCGCGGCCAATTATGAACAGCTTCTGCCATATATAAAGCCATTATCTGAAGCCCAGATGAAGCCTGTTCTTGATAGCTGGCCGGGGCCAAATACCTGGTTACTCCCAGTGGCCGATGGACTTCCCTACTGGCTCAGCGGCAAGCACGAAACCATTGCCGTCAGGGTTACGCAGCACCCTGTTGCGGCAGCCCTCAGTCTGGCCTGCAATTCACCACTTGTTTCCACCAGCGCCAACATAAGCAGACGCAAACCTGCGACCAATCCTACTCAGGTCAGAAACAGGCTGGCTGGAATTGCCGATTGCATAATCAATGGCCCAACCGGAGAGGAGAAAACGCCTTCTGTAATCAGAGACGCCGCAACTGGGGCAGTGATCAGAGGCTGAATCCTAATTTCCCGGAGACAAAAGAAAGCCCACTAGGGGAGAAGTGGGCTAGTGCGCCACAGTGTGGCGCAAACGGAGGATCAACTAAATGAAACCTTATAGACAGCTTGATCAGCATGCCTGTCTAAATCTACCTATCGGCCGACCTAACAGAAACTTTAGCCATGAATTTGGCATTTATCGAAAACTTGACGAAAATCTAACAAAAACCATATATTACAGAGTGTTATAACGCAGAATTTAATGCTCATCAGAACCCTAACTGCCTAACGGAAACCAGAACATGCACAATGAGATAGTAGAACTCCAGACCAAACTAGCATTCCAGGAGGATATGATTCAGGCCCTAAACCGCACCGTTGCCGGGCAGCAACAGGAGTTGGTTGAGTTAAAACGGGACATAGAGGAGTTACAGACGCAGCTCAGGGCCATTACCCCTAGCCTAACATCCGCCATCACTGACGAAACGCCACCACACTACTAAAAACAGAAGCGGCTGGGTTACAGCCGCCAATATTTACTATTAAAACCGCTAGATAGCACTATTTTTTGCTATTCATGGCCCTCAAACGCTTAATCAATGCCTCCATGCCGCCACTTCGTACTATCCCCTGAAAACTGGCGCTATGACTCTTGGCCAGACTCACACCTGAGATATAGATGTCGTAGACCCGCCAGCTCCCGCCTCCACCGTACATCAAATAACTTATAGTGACCGGGCTTGCGCCTGATGGCGTCACTTTGGTATTTACCGCCACACTCTTGCCGGAACTCTTGGTACCCATGTGTTGCATGGTCCAACTGTTGTAGCTCGCAAATGCAGAACCGTAGGTTCGAACCAACAACTTTTTAAACTGGGCGGTAAATCTACTCCTCTGCCCAGATGACGCCTTATTCCAATAGGTCTTACCTAACGCCCGCTTAGAGACCATATTGAAATTTATATATGGCACAATAATGCTGTTAACCAAACCATACACCCGGCCTGGGCTGGGCTTGCCTTTCAACGCACTCTGCATGCGGTCAGAGATCTTCTGAACCACTGCCTGCGGCGCCGATAGTTTATTAGCCCATGCCTCATGAGGCGGGCTAAATAACAGAAAAGAGAATACCAGAAGGTAGACTGGGAGGCGCATCTTCTGAAATACCGAATACTCCATAGTTATATCTCCATTTATTATTAATGTGTTCGGATATATTAATACTATCCGTTCAAATGCTATTCTTGAACCGCATAAATAGTTGGGTAACAGTGGCTTTGCTAGGTTCCCCAATGCCGATGATGCTTAGATTTGAGCAGGTAATAAAAAAAAAATCCAGCGCAAAAGTATTAATCTAATGCTGTTTTTGCCACACCAAAACAATTTTTTGCTCTTATATCCTGCCGCCGCCTAAGGTATCTTATACACAAGGGGTATCTGATTGAGCACATGCAGACTTAATCAGAGACCCCTCAATAAAATGGAGACCTGCAGATGCAAGACAAGACAACCCTCAGTACGCCATATCCAAATACCCGTATGCGCCGCATGCGTAGAGACGACTTCTCCCGCCGCCTAATGCGCGAAACTGAGATAACACCTTCCGATTTCATCTATCCGGTCTTTGTGCTCGAGGGCACAGGAGAGAGAGAGGCTGTTGCCTCCATGCCCGGAATAGAGCGCATGAGCATAGATCTGTTGGTACAGGAGGCGAAACAGGTGCATGCCCTTGGGGTTCCGGCCATAGCCCTGTTCCCGGTCACTCCGGCTGAGGCCAAATCGGAGGACGCCTGCGAGGCATTCAATGCGAACGGCCTGGCCCAACGCGCCGTGCGAGCCCTCAAGGATGCCCTGCCTGACCTAGGCGTAATGACCGATGTAGCCCTGGACCCATTCACAACCCATGGCCAGGATGGACTCATTGATGACTCCGGCTATGTGCTGAATGATGAGACCGTCGAGGTTCTGGTCAAGCAGGCCGTCTCCCACGCCGAGTCCGGTGCTGACATAGTGGCTCCATCCGACATGATGGATGGACGCATCGGCGCTATCCGCACAGCCCTGGAGACAAATCAACATATCCATACCCGTATCATGGCCTACTCGGCAAAGTATGCCTCCAGCTTCTATGGCCCGTTCCGGGATGCTGTTGGCTCAGCCGCAAACCTAGGGGGAGGCAACAAACAGACCTATCAGATGGATCCAGCCAACTCGGACGAGGCCATGCGTGAGATCGCCCTGGACCTGCAGGAGGGAGCGGATATGGTGATGGTAAAACCCGGCATGCCCTACCTGGATATAGTACGACGGGTAAAGGATGAGTTTGGTGCCCCCACCTTTGTCTATCAAGTAAGCGGCGAATACTCCATGCTGATGGCCGCGGCGCAAAACGGCTGGCTGGACGAACAGGCAGTGGCGCTCGAATCCCTGCTCTGCATCAAACGAGCCGGGGCAGACGGCATACTCACCTACTTTGCCAAACGGGCCGCGCAATGGCTGAACGATTGACCTGAACAATGACAGATAGATACGCCGTAATCGGTAATCCGATCGAGCACAGCAAGTCCCCGCTGATTCATCAGGCCTTTGCAGAGCAGACCGGCGAAGACCTGGAATATGGACGCATCCTGGGAGAGCCGGGGCACTTCGATCAAAAGGTTGCAGAGTTCCTGACTACCGGAGGCAGAGGGCTGAATATCACAGTCCCCTTCAAAGAGGACGCCTGGAGACTGGCCGACGAACGCAGTGAACGCGCCGAGACCGCAGGTGCAGTCAACACCCTGATCCTGCTACCGGACGGACGTCTGCGCGGAGACAACACCGATGGTGTTGGACTGGTCCGCGACCTAAGCGTAAACCAGGGTTGTAAGCTGGCCGAGGCAGAGATACTGCTATTAGGCGCGGGCGGGGCCACCCGAGGGGTGCTGCGCCCCCTGCTGGAGGCCGGTCCTGCGCAACTGGTCATAGCCAATCGCACCGCATCCAAGGCCGTTGCCCTGGCTGCCGATTGCGCCGATCTCGGGGCAATCAGCGGATGCGGCCTGGACCAACTTGAACATCAATCTTTCGATATCATCATCAACGGTACCGCTGCGGGACTTGCGGGAGAGGTTCCAGATATCCCAGATACCGTTCTGCGCCCCAGGGGCTGGACCTACGACATGATGTATGGCGACAAACCCACGGCCTTTATGCGCTGGGGCGAGGAGCATGGCGCCAGCCACGCCCTGGGGGGGCTAGGCATGCTGGTGGAGCAGGCGGCGGAGTCATTCTTTCTGTGGCGTGGAGTACGACCTGAAACTGCGCCCGTCATCGAGATGCTAAAGGCTTAGAGGAAAGCTATATGAAATATCTGCACACCATGCTGCGGGTAAGAGACCTGAACAGGGCAGTGGATTTCTACACCAAGGTTCTGGGCTTTGAAGAGATGCGCAGAGAAGATTACCCAGACGGCCGCTTCACTCTCTGTTTTCTGCGCGCTAACGACGACTCTGACCAGGGCCCCATGCTGGAGCTGACTCATAACTGGGATACGGATGACTACGAAAACGGTAACGCCTATGGCCATCTCGCCTACAGGGTGGACTCTATCGAAGAGATCGGTCGCAAACTGGCTGCGGCTGGCAGTGAATTCTCCTGGGGGCCTGGGGAGACCCCCGGCGGGAACCGCAGAATGGCCTTTCTCAAGGACCCTGATGGATATGCTATAGAGCTGCTACAGGATCTAACCTAGCCCTCTTCCAGGTACTTTTTAGCAAGCCGGGCGTAGTTCTGCGCCGAGTAATCCAGAAACTCCTGCTCCTTCTCATTTAGCTCCCGCACACGGCGCACCGGGGAACCCATCCAGAGATAACCGCTCTCCAGCACCTTGCCACCCGGCACCAGACTACCCGCACCCAGAACCACCCGCGGCTCTATAACTGCGCCATCCATCACCGTCGAACTCATACCTATCAGGCAGTTATCCCCGATGGTGCAGCCATGCAGCATCACCTTATGGCCAACCGAAATATTGTTGCCGATAATGGTAGGAAAACCACCGGGGTTGAATCGGCTGTCGTGGGTGACATGCACCACACTGCCATCCTGAATATTGGTGTTTTCCCCGATCTTGATGCGATGGATATCCCCCCGAACCACCACCAGCGGCCAGAGGGAAGAGCCGGATCCTATCTCCACATCGCCAATCACTACCGCTGTGGGATCCACCCAGACATCCTCGGCCAAGCGAGGGGTCATGCCTTGAAACTCTCTTATATCCGCCACATTTTACTCCTAGAGGTTGCTACAGTCGCTTAATGATACAATCAACCACATAACATAAAAAAGGAGCTGGCATGGAGATCTCAACATTTGTAGTCCTCGGCATTATCGCTATGGCTGTCATCTACGCCATAACCATCTATAACGGCCTGGTAAACCTGAAGCATGGCGTATCCAAGGCCTGGTCTAATATTGATGTACTGCTTAAGCAGCGCCACGACGAACTACCTAAACTTGTAGAGACCTGCAAACAGTATATGCAGTATGAGCAGGAGACACTGGAGAAGGTGATGCAGGCCAGAAGCGCGGTCTCGGCTGCCCGCCAACAGGGCGATATGGGGGCACTAGGCGCAGCCGAAGGCCAGCTCAGATTAGGGCTGGGCAACCTGTTTGCCGTAGCTGAGGCCTATCCCGACCTAAAAGCAAATGAGACCTTCTTGCACCTGCAGAGCCGCATTACCGGTCTGGAGAATAGCATCGCCGACCGACGTGAGTTCTATAACGAGAGCGTGAACAACAATAACGTCCGTATTGAACAGTTCCCAGATGTAATCGTAGCCCGCATGTTCAATTTCAAGAAAGCGGAACTGCTGGAGTTCTCTGAACAGGAGAAGCAGGACGTGGATATTAAATCCCTATTTGAATAATGCCTCTAACCGAACAGATCCTGCATCTGGCCGACGCGGAGTTCTGGGCTGTCACCCTGTTTTCAGCCGCCTGCGCCATCGGCGGCTTTTACTTTGCATTCCATTTTCTGCGTCGAGCCCGCATCATAGAGGACACCCCAACAGCGAACATTCGTTCTGCCCACCAGGGGTATGTAGAGCTGGCAGGCACCGCAGTGCAGATGGATGGGGAGCCTATACTGGCCCCCCTGACCAAGCTACCCTGCTGTTGGTACAGCTACAAGGTTGAGCGGCGGGGTGACAAGGGTTGGTTCACTGTAGACTCGGGGAGCAGTGAGCACCTGTTCCTGCTGCGTGATGTTACCGGCGACTGCATCATCGACCCGGAGGGGGCGGATGTTACATCCGACAGAAAAGATGTGTGGCAGGGGGACAACGAGATATCAATATCCCATGTCAGCAACAAACTACCTTCAAGCTGGAAGCTGCTGCTAAAGCTTGGCCAGGGCATAAACAGCACCCAGGCCATTGGCTCAAGCCGCCGCTATACCGAGACCCGCATACATGACGGAGATCAGCTCTATGGCATCGGCCTGTTCAAGACCATGGACGAGGTGGACCATATACAGCAGCGCAGTGAGATTACCAGGGAGTTGCTGCGCGAATGGAAAAAAGACCAGTCATCTCTATTATTTGAATTCGACCGCAACCGGGATGGACAGATCGACCAACAGGAGTGGGGGCAGGTGCGCCGCAAGGCCGAGATAGAGGCACAGGCAGAGCACCAGCTGCTTATCGATGGCAGCATAATACATACCCTGAGCAACACTGGCTCCCGGAGTCATCCCTTTCTGCTCTCCACTCTGCCTGAGTTTGATCTAGTTCGCCGATGCCGCCGCTTTGCCATACTGTCCGTTATCACATTCTTGTGCGGCGGGGTGATAGCTGTATGGATGCTAACGCTAAAACTTACCAACTAACTGCCTTTCATGTCACAATGTTTAATTTGATATTTAGGATCAGGCGCTAAATGGACAACCCTCTACTGAAGCTTCAGGGACTACCGGCTTTTTCACGTATCCGTCCTGAACATGTGGAACCAGCAATCGACCAGCTACTGGCTGATTGCCGTAGAAAGAGTGAGCACCTCCTTAAAGATATACAGGAGTACACTTGGGACAACCTGGTAGAGCCTTTAGAGATCCTGGATGATCGCTTGGACTGCGCCTGGTCTCCCGTTAGCCATATGAACTCAGTGGTTAACTCTGAAGAGCTGCGTGATGCCTATAATGCATGTCTACCCAAGCTAAGCGCGTACGCCACTGAGGTGGGGCAAAACGAACGTCTCTACCTGGCCTATAAACAGATACGTGAGAACAGCAATGAGCTGGACTATGCGCAGATCAAGAGCCTAGATAACGCCCTGCTGGAGTTCCATCTCTCCGGCGTGGATCTGCCAGCAGAGGAAAAGGTCCGCTTCAAAGATATCAGCCAGGAGCTATCCAGCCTTGGCAGCAAATTTAACGAAAATCTACTGGATGCTACCAACGCATGGAGTAAGCTGATAACCGACGAGGGAGAGCTTGCCGGGCTACCACAATCGGCCAAGGATCTGGCACGCCAGACCGCTCAACAGCGCGAAGCGGAGGGCTGGATGCTCACCCTGGAGTTTCCATCCTACATGCCGGTGCTCACCTACGCCGAGAATAGGGAGCTGCGCCGTGAGATGTATGAGGCCTACTCTACCCGCGCCTCCGATCGCGGGCCCCATGCAGGCCAGTGGGACAACGGCCCCATCATGGAGCAGATCCTGGCCCTGAAGCATGAACTGGCCCAACTGCTGGGCTTTGACAACTATGTGCAGCGCTCCCTAGCCCGCAAGATGGCACGCAGCGGCGAGGAGGTGATGGAGTTCCTTTACGATCTGGCCGATCGCTCACTCCCTCAGGCCAAGGCTGAATTTGCTGATCTTCAAAGATATGCCAGAGACGAATTTGGCGCAGACAAGCTGGAGGCCTGGGATATAGCTTTCTACTCAGAAAAACTGCGCCAACAACGCTACTCAATCTCCCAGGAAGAGCTTAAACCCTACCTGCCTGAGACCAAGGTCATTCCCGGCATGTTCGAAGTGGTCAGGCGCCTCTTCGGCATGGAGATAACCCAGGTAAATGGCATAGACACCTGGCACCCTGATGTTCGCTTCTATGAGATTAGAACCCAGGATGGCGAACTGCGCGGAGAGTTCTATCTCGATCTTTACGCCCGGCCCAACAAACGCGGTGGCGCCTGGATGGATGACTGTTTCGGTCGATTTGTAACCAAGCACCGCTGCCAGACCCCGGTGGCATATCTCACCTGCAACTTCTCTCCTCCATTGGGTGACCGGCCAGCCCTGTTCACCCACGATGAAGTGGAGACCCTGTTCCATGAGTTTGGCCACGGACTGCACCACCTGCTGACCCAGATCGACTATCCAGGGGTATCTGGCATAAGTGGAGTGGCCTGGGATGCGGTGGAACTCCCATCCCAGTTCATGGAAAACTGGTGCTGGGAGCGGGAGGCGCTGGACCTGATCTCCGGCCACCACGAAACGGGAGAGCCCATTCCGCAAGAGATGTACCGCAGGATGCGGGCAGCCAAAAATTTTCACTCCGGCATGCAGATGGTGCGACAATTGGAATTCGCAATTTTCGATATGCGAATACACCAAGAGTATTCACCAGAGCAGGGCGGTAAGATCTATGAGATCCTAGAGCAGGTAAGAGAGATGGTTGCTGTAATCAAGCCTCCCGAGTTTAACCGGTTTGCCCACGGCTTCTCCCATATCTTCGGCGGAGGCTATGGTGCAGGCTACTACAGCTACAAATGGGCAGAGGTACTTTCGGCCGATGCCTTCTCTCTATTTGAGAATAAAGGCATTTTCGACCAAAATACCGGACAGTCTTTTTTAACTAACATCCTAGAGCTGGGTGGCTCGAAGGATGCGATGGAACTATTTGTGGCGTTTCGGGGCCGTGAACCGAAGATTGACGCCCTATTACGGCACAGCGGAATACCCGCAGATGCCACACCTGAGGAAAAAACATAATGTTAAGAGTCCTATTTGTCCTCCTGTTGGCCATAAGTAGCGCCCAGGCAGCACATATCACCGACAAACTGCTAGTCGGGCTTTACGCACAACCTAAATCTGGAATTCAGCCTATCAAGGTCCTGCCCAGCGGAACGCCGATGGAAGTATTAGAAAGGAAGGACGCCTTTTCCAAGGTCAAACTAGGAGATGGCAAAGAGGGTTGGGTCAAATCCGTCTACATAAGCAATGAGAAGCCGGCAAGGGCCATGTTACTGGAGCTTCAGGCAAAAACCAGCACACTCAAAAATAAGTTACGGGAGGCAGAGGAGAAGCTGAAAGCGGCAAATCCATCCTCGGCGACGGAACAGAGTGAAAACCTGAAGAAGCTCGAACTGGAGCTAACTAAGACCAAGGAGAAGCTTGCGCTTTCGGGAGAAGCGCTTAAAAATGAGCAACAAGAAACCAAGCGCTTGATGACACTACTAAAAAAATCAAATGCTCAGGATTCAGAGAACAAGACAGATGAAATCAATGCGTTGAAGAAAAAGTTATCTGCGAACAAAGCAGAACTAAGCGCAACTCTGCACGAAGCTCAGTTACTGCAAGATCTGTTGAAAAAGACAGATCAAACCTCAAGTAAGAGGATCGCCACCCTGGAGCAGGAACTGCTACAGACAAAGAATAAGCTGGAAGACATCAAATCCACTGGCGGCGCAAATCCCAAGCTTATCAAACAGAATAAGGTATTAAGGCAGCGTTTTAATCAGGTAGCCAAGATCCTGAGCGCACCTATACCTAAGGTCGACGTAAATGTTGAATCGGATTCCTCCTTTAGTATGTGGATCCCCTCCATCGTGTTGTTAACGATTGCCGGCTTTGTTGGTGGTGTTGTCTTCAATAATATCCGCTTACGTAAACGCCATGGTGGCTTCAGGGTATAACCAGGTTCGGATAATTCAAAGAATATGCGACAAATTACATCACAAAGCGACTGATATCCCGTGGAATACAAAGACTTAAGGGATTTTATAAAGCAGCTGGAAAAGCTGGGTGAGCTTAAACGCATTGCTGTAGAGGTGGACCCACACCTTGAAATAACAGAGATCTGCGACCGCACACTGCGCCAGGGTGGCCCGGCCCTGTTGTTCGAAAAGGTAAAAGGTTCAGAATATCCCCTGCTTGGCAATCTGTTCGGCACTCCCAAGAGGGTCGCTTTAGGGATGGGGGAAGAGTCAGTACAGGCGCTTCAAGAGGTGGGAGCGCTATTGGCCATGCTGAAGGAGCCAGACCCCCCCAAGGGGATGCGCGACGCCTGGGAAAAGCTGCCTATATTCAAAAAGGTGCTGAATATGTCCCCCAAGGAGCGGAAAGGGGCGGCATGTCAGGAGATGGTCGTTGAGGGAGACCAGGTGGATCTGGGCCGGATTCCAGTCCAGACCTGCTGGCCAGAGGACGCAGGGCCCCTGATCACCTGGGGCCTGGTGGTAACCAGAGGCCCGGACAAACCCAGGCTGAACCTGGGCATCTATCGCATGCAGGTGATCGGTAAGAATCGCGTCATCATGCGCTGGCTATCTCATCGCGGGGGTGCCCTGGATTTCCAGGCCTGGCAACAGAGACACCCAGGCGAACCCTACCCGGTTGCCGTTGCCCTGGGAACAGACCCAGCAACAACCCTGGCTGCGGTGACCCCCATCCCGGACAGCCTTTCTGAATATGCGTTCGCAGGCCTGCTTAGGGGCAGCCGAACAGAGGTTGCCAACTGCATAGGCTCCGACCTACAGGTTCCAGCCTCGGCCGAGTTTGTACTGGAAGGGCATATCCACCCGGACGATATGGCCCCGGAAGGGCCATTCGGTGACCATACCGGCTATTACAATGAGGTTGACCAGTTCCCGGTGTTCACCATAGACCGCATCACCCACCGGCGCGATCCAATCTATCACAGCACCTATACCGGGCGGCCGCCGGATGAGCCTTCAGTCCTGGGGTTAGCGCTGAATGAGGTATTTATCCCCATCCTGAAGAAGCAGTTCCCTGAGATTGTGGACTTTTATCTGCCACCAGAGGGTTGCTCCTACCGCATGGCCCTAGTCAGCATCAAAAAAGAGTATCCGGGGCATGCTGCGAGGGTAATGTTAGGAGTATGGTCATTTCTGCGCCAGTTTATGTATACCAAATTTGTGATCATCACAGACGATGATGTTAACGTGAGAAAGTGGGAAGATGTCATCTGGGCTGTGACCACACGCATGGATCCGGGGCGCGACACCACTATCATAGATAACACCCCCATTGACTATCTTGACTTTGCATCGCCCGTATCAGGCCTGGGCTCCAAAATAGGATTTGATGCCACCAATAAATGGCCGGGAGAAACCCAGCGTGAATGGGGGAAACCGATAGTCATGGACGAAGAGATAAAAAAACGTATCGACACTATTTGGGATGATTTAAAAATAGAGTAAAAAAAACTCTGTTGAGACTCTATAATAATTTAAGAACATAACGGAGGCCGATCCATGCGTACTATCATGCTAATGAATTCTAAAGGCGGGTGCGGTAAAACAACACTGGCAACAAATATTGCCACCTGGTTTGCAGATGAGGGGCACAAAGTCGCACTGGCTGATTTTGACCCCCAGGGCTCTTCCCTTGATTGGCTAGAAGCACGCAAAGAGTATGAAGGCATACCCGAGATACAAGGCCTTGACGCCGCCAAAGGCTCAGTTTCACCGGCTAAGGGGACTGAGTTTCTTATTATGGATGCGCCAGCGAAGGTCCATGGCAAAGAGATCAACTCCATGCTGAGAACAGTTGAGACTCTGATAATCCCTGTGCTGCCTTCACCTATCGACATGCGCGCCTGCAGCCGCTTCCTGGAAGAGTTGCTCAGCAGCGGCCGGGTGTCAAACAAACAGACTAAAATCGCTATAGTGGCTAATAGAGTTATAGAGAGAACTAACATATTTAAGCAGCTAGAGGAGTATCTAGGACATCTAAAGGTTCCAGTTCTGACCCACCTGCGGGAGAGTCAAAACTACATTCGCTCCGCAGATAAGGGCCTGGGCCTGTTTGAACTGGCCCCGTCAATGGTTTGGCCCGACTTAGAGCAATGGGACCCCATAATCGAATGGCTGGCCAGCAGAAGAAGCATGCCTACAAAATAGTTCCATGCCTCAAACCACTAGACTGCAAGCAACCGGGAACGACAACAGATGGGCTCTAAAAAATCGCATTTAGCTGATCACGAAACCACAGCGCTTAAATACCACATGTTTTGCAGGATACGGACTTTATATAATAAGCCATAGATATCGTCACCATCGTTCAAGCATTAGGGAAATATGCCGATAATAGACAAGGAACAGTGTAACATCATCGAATAGGCCAAAACGCCTATATGGTGGATAACACACATACGGAGTCATTATGCATAGGATTATGATCGTTGATGATGAAGAGAATATTCTTAGTTCTCTTAATCGCATTCTAAAAAGTGAGCGGGACCTTGAGATTGTTTCACATTCAGATCCACATGCCGCACTTGCCAATGCCAACAGGTCAGAGTTCCATCTGTTTTTATCGGATTACCGCATGCCATCAATGGACGGGGTTAATTTTCTGGTAAATACAAAAAACTCTAACCCTAATGCCATGCGTCTAATCATAAGCGGCGCTGCCGACTTTACTGCCTTAATGGATGCAATCAATCAGGCCGAAATATACCGATTTATACCTAAACCGATACAGGTACAAGAGCTACTTCAAACCCTGCGTCAAGCCCTCCACACTTATGACCTCATGGAGGAGAACAGACAGCTTTCCGCCTTGGTCAAAAAACAACAAAACGAACTGAAAAACAGAGAACATGCCTTGAAACAATTTTCTGAGCAACACCCAACCTTAGCCGAGGTAAGATGGGGGGATGATGGGTCTATTGTTCTGGATGAAAACGATCTTTGAATCTAGGTATTAACTACGCGGCAATTTTAATTGTCGCCTAGGCCTTTGATACCAGCAACACCCGTACTGGACCCGATATAATCTTGTTCTCCTCCGATGAAACTAGGCGCAACAACACCGCCGTACTCAGCTCCTGACCCTTGGCTACCAAGAGAGTGCCGGCTACTGAATATATATTTTGGTCGAGTATCATTCCTGCTTTCAGTTTGGTAATGGGGAGTGTCATAACCTCAAAACTAGCCCCACCTTTACCTGCAACAAGTGCCTGCACCAAGGCGGGATCATATATGCCTGGGTGCTCCTTTAGCTTTGCGATGGCATCTTCGCCACTCATATCTTGTGACACCAGACCGTCGTAGGCTAAAGCAACCTTCAGTATCTGCCCCCCCAATATCCCTTTCTGTTCGAATGATAGATTTGGGCCAATATCTATCTTGTCTGTATCAGAATTCTGCTGTTCCACCATCGAGGCAATAACCTCAAAACGGGGAACATGCTGCAACAGACGCGCACCTATCTCTGGATGCTTATTGAACTGTTGTCGCTCATATTCTGATATCTCTTTACCTGCTGCTATCTTTTCCATTACTTCACTGGGCAAGGTTATGCAACCTAGCTGAGAAAGCATCGCGGCCAGCTCATAGTTCCAGACATCTTGTAGCTGTAGCTCTGTAGCCATATAGCGAACATTTCTTTTAATGCGGGAGGCTCGGCTGAATGATGCAGGATTTACCAGACCTAGAATGTCTGCCAACAGATTAACAGCACCTTTTAGAGTCTTATTTAGCAACTCTTTCTCAGCGGTAACAAGTCGATACTGCTGAATGCCATCGATCATGGTCTCAAATAGAACCCCGATGGGTACGGGCTTCTGTAAAAAGCGGTAGATATTGCCGTCATTGATCGCCCTAATCGCTATATCAAGATTGGCATTGCCAGTTAGCATAACCCGCACTGTGTCCTGAGAAAGCATTCTTACCTGAACCAGGAAATCCAGCCCATCCATATTCGGCATCTGCATATCAGATATAACAACCGCAAAAGGCCCTTCGTAGGTGACCGCCTGAATTGCATCCTCACCACTGGCGGCAGTAACCAAATTAATACGCTTGTGGAATTGGCGGGTAAACGAATCCAATAGATTGCGATCATCATCTACCAACAGAACTTTTTCAGCAGGTTTAGACATAATTCGCCCCCTGAGCGTTATGCCACATTGCAGACATAAACCTCATCCAGAGTAGTACCCTTGTTGTATTCATTACTTTAAGTTTCCTTAAATTTTCTATCTAGAAAACCTCTTCAATTCCACTCCTCTTCCTAACTATCACAAAGCGCTTTCCACGCCAGCAAACTTCCTTCCAAACCCAAGGCACCCAGATATTCCATGTCTAGACTCTCGGGAGCTTGCGCTGTTTTTTTCTGACTACGGGCATCTTCCATAGCGCTGGCAACATGAACCGCTGTGAGAGGGGAAAATTGAGTTCCTCCAGAATTATATGGCATATGATGAAATGCAACCGCCTCCAACACCTCATCGGAGAACCCCCAAAGCCCAAATAGATAGGCTCCAACAGCCGCATGATCATTTCCAAAAACCTCACGTTCTGCGGCAAATGTATCTACTTGCTTTCTCTCCATCAATTCAACAACTTTTTTGTACTGTTCGGGAAAATTATCCACCAGAATAAGTATCCCAACATTGTGTAAAAAGCCAGACAAGTAACTCTGTTCAACAATATATTTATCGACCTTTTCTAACATCGCAATTCGCTTAGCCAGAAGACCTACCCTGATGCTATGCCCAACCAACTCCTCTAATAACAACCCAAATTGCCTCAGCCTTTCTTCACTAAACTGAGAAAAAAGCCCCACCGAAAGCACCAGGTGCCTGATAATATCAATCCCCAGTAGTCTTGCCGCTTCTGCAGGGTTGGATACATGTCTGCCCAAACCGAAAAAGGCTGAGTTTACCATCTGAATAATCTTTGCAGAGATAGCCGGATCTTGCGACATGATCCCACCAACTTTACCTATCGAGACCTCTGGCGAATTCAGTTGTTCGACCATTTCAGAGTATATTTGTGGAATACTGGGCAGAGAAACTATGCCTGAAACCACAGCCTGAAGCTTGGGATCAGATATTAAACTACGCTGATAAAACGACCTATCCAATGCCTCTTTCAGGGAATCTATATTACAGGGCTTAGGAAAAAACTGATGGGCCGATTTGACTGATTGCAACGTCATATCTTCTTTTGAGTGCCCAGATAAAATAAAGCGGATCACGCCTGGATAGAGATGAGATACCCCATCCAAAAGTTGTACGCCATCAATACCAGGCATGCGCATATCTGTTATTACTGCATCGAAACTAATTTTCGACATCAAATCAAACGCCTCTTCGCCAGAAGAGACGAACAACATATCCCAACTCCCGCGTTCAGAGCGCAGGGCCCTGCGCAGCCCATCCAAGATGCCCTGATTATCGTCAACAAATAAAATCCGTTTTTTGTTCATAAAGCTAATTCACTCAGCAGCTGATCGGCAGACGTATTGTGAATACAGCGCCCTCTCCCACCTTGCTCTCAACTTCAATAGTTCCACTGTGCTTATCCACAATAGAAGAGTAGGTTATGGCCAGTCCCTGACCAGTACCTTTACCAACACCCTTGGTTGTGAAGAAGGGATCAAAGATACGCGGAAGAACTTCCTCCGGAATTCCTACGCCTGTGTCGCTAATCACAATCTCAATCCATGGCCCTGACTTTCTTGTTGAAATAGTTATGATGCCTTTTTTATCCTCGCTTTTCTCTGTTTTGTCTTTAATGGATTGAGCTGCATTTACTACTGTATTCAAGATCGCTTGATTAAAATCCCCTGGGTAACATGGCACCATTGGCAGAGAGGGGTCCAGTTCCAATTTCATCTCGGCATAATATTTCCACTCATTACGCGATACTGTAATAGTGCTCTCTATAGCAGAATTGATATCAATTAGAGTCTTCTCATCTATCCCCGGGTGGGAGAACTCTTTCATGGCCCGCACAATATCTCCAACACGCGCTATCCCCTCAAGAGACTGGCTAATGGCCTTGGGTATCTCAACTCGCAGGTAGTCTAAGTCTATCTCTTCTGCTAGCTCTTCCGCTTCAGCGATAAGCTCTTTTGATACCTCCCCCTGTTTAGATTCTTCAATTATCCGATCCCTGACTTCGCCCAGTTTTTTGATATCGTCGAATGCCTCTTTAATAAACCTTGTGTTGTCACCAATGAATTGAATGGGGGTGTTTATTTCGTGTGCGATACCTGCAGCAAGTTGGCCTATAGATTCCAGTTTTTGTGCATGCCTCAGTTGTATCTCCATCTTGTCCCACTCCTCCTCTGATTCCTTGCGACTAGTAATATCACGCACACTGATAATTACCATGTCTCGATCGGGAATATTGGCCTTAGTTACATTGAGCTCTATGGGAATTTTTGTGCCATCGCTATGAATCCCAATAGTTTCATGCAAGGTATTGATCGGCTCATGCTCACTAGCCTCGAGATAATACAGAAAGCCCTCATGTCCATCAGAATCTAACAGCTCATCGATATTATGACCGACCATACCTCCCATTAAATATCCAAACAGCAACTTGGCAGCACGATTTAACATCTTAATCGTACCGGCCTTATCCACAATAATGATTCCATCACCGGTCGCCTCTAGGATTGAACGGCTGGCCTCTTCTCTCTCTCTGAGGTCCTGATTCAGTTCATACAGCTCAAGACTCTTTTGCTCTAATAGCTCCTCCGCCTGTTTGCGAGCAGCCCTTTCACGAGCACATCTTTTAGTAAGACGATCAACCTCACTCATTCAATGTTCCTTCAATGTTAACAAGAACCTAACAGCGGTTTTCTCTTCATTTGGACCCAGCTCGCGCTCAATACTGATATTCTCGCCAAAATGATTTACCACGCCTTCAATCATACCCTGGGCAAGATCGGCAAAGGGGCGCTTGGATTGGTAAATTACAACAAACTGATCCGAATGGAATGACTCAAATTCAAATGTTGGAAGCTTTGCATCTGGATAGAGTTTACGCACCTCCTGATTCATATAATCTTCTACTGAATAGAGAAGCTCAAAGGTTGATTTGGCATTATGGGTAAAATGAGGAAAGCCAACAATTAGACTCTCGAACAGATACTTTCCAAATCCACGCAACAGATCAGAGGAAGAGACACCACTCAGCTCACTCAAGGCGGCTACCAGACTGACCAATTCTTGGTGCGGATAGCTACCAACGGTGGTATATGCGCCACCTGAGGGCAGGTCGCAGCTATCAATGATGTCATCCACCATATCAGCTGAATAGGTCGACTCAACATATTCAAGAAACCCAGAAAATATTAAGCCTTTCATATAGCTACCATATTACTAATCCATGTTGGCAATATTTTTTTGCGTATATTACTAGCTGGCCCTAATCCGCATGGGCCGCATCAATTGCTAGTACACCCCTTCATGTTGGCGCTTGAAGTATGAAAAACTTTAGTAATTTATTTACCAAAACAGGCTGGTAGCCCAGACTCCATGGAGGGATGGATCAGGGTTACCCCAAGCTCCTTCTTTAGTTTGCTATTATCCACCCTTCTGGACTCCTGCATATATGAGAGCATTCCAGTAGAAAGTTGATGTTCGGCCTGTGACAGAGATATTTCAGGAGGCAAAGGCAGACCTGCCAGTTCTGCAATTCGGTTGAAGTAATCGATCATGGTGCCTGGAGACCCGTCACTGACGTTATAGACCGCACCATCTCCACCCCTTTCCATGGCGGCAACACACACCTGCACCAGATCATCTACATGAATTCGGTTGGTCCAGGGAGACTCCTTGGCACACACGAGAGGGAGCCCTTTACGTAGCCGCTCCAGTGGCAACTTGCCCGGACCATAGATACCGGCCACCCGTAGAATTACTAGCTCACGCCCCGTCTTAGACCGCCACTCTTGCAAACTGCACTCTGCATCCCAGCGCCTTTTGGCCCTGGAAACCACAGGATCCACAGAGCGCTCCTCAGTCACCCATTCACCTTTGCAGTCTCCGTAGACCCCCGTGGTACTGAGATAGACTATTCTGCTTGGATCTCCCTGACTCTCAAACTCAGATATCAGCTTGCGTACCCTGGTATCTATAACACCGGTCTTAGGGGGCGGAATAAAATAGAAAAGCGTAGAATCCTTTAGCGGAAGCTCCGGCAAAACGGTCTGGTCCAGGTCTGCCTGTAAAGCGCTGACCCCCAGCCCATGCAATATATCCACACTAGCGGCACTACGCACAACACCAAGGGGGTCTCCGTTGGTTTCGAGATAGTGGGTAGCGATAAGCCGACCTAAATAACCGCACCCAAAGATCAGCTCAGGCATTAGGCTATGTTATCAGGAGGATTCGCTAGCCGCCGGCAAGGGGGCATCCAGAGGCTGACGCAGATCAGATGGAGATGGATCCTTATCCTGACCATCCTTAACCTTACGCCCATCATACTCCCATGACCGCACCTCCGGACCATTGGATGTAAGCTCAAGGCCAGCACGATAATTTTCCAAGGCCAGATCCTTCTCCCCCATCTGTTGCAACAGAATCCCCAGCTCCTGATACGCCTCGGCGGAAGGATCAGCACCGATACTTGCCTCCAGATAGCTCCGGGCCTTGCCCCATAATTTGCTGCGCAGACATATGTGGGCCAGGGCTAGCAACAGTGCTGGACTACTTTGATGCAGCCCCAACCAAGACTCGGCACGACTCAACTGTCGCGCCGGATTCTTCCCCTCAATCAAACCATAAAGCTCAACCAGGCGTTCATTCCAGGCCTTATCTATGGCATCCTCCAGCAGATGCTCAGCCTCCTCATCAGCACCATTTGCCTTTAGCTGCCTAACATAAATCTCAACTATATCTGCCTGACCACGTAGATGCTTAGGGATCTGTTTCCATATGCCACTAAGTTGCTCCTTAGCCTCGCCTGCAACTGCCTGCTGCATTAGACCCACATAGGTCTTCACCTCAATCTCATTCAGATCATCCCTGGAGATGACATCACTCTTATGTAACTCTGGTAACAACGTCTTCAGGGCAAGCCAATCTTCCAATCGCAGATAGAGTCCCTGCAATAACTTGAGCACATAACCATGCTTGGGGGCAATCTCTCTCAGATGCATTAAAGTAGCCAACGCCTGTTCCATCTGAGCGTTGGAAAGCTGCAACTCCGCCTGGGTTAGAGACACCGCCAATTCTTCTGACGGCATGCTCTCATGAGCCAATTTAAGATAGCTATCACGCTTGGCAAATGCACCCTGCTCTTGGGCGGTACGGGCTGCAGCGAGATAGTTCAATATAGGCTTGTCCGACACCTCAACATATTTGGTAAGTTTTTGTTCCGCGCTCTTCCATTTGCCAGCGGCCATATCCAGCAGGCCATTTGCTAGAGAGTTTTGCGCCCGCTGCTTCTGCCGACCTTTTTTCCACTCCTGCCATCGCTCAGGAATAGACCACAAGCTAGCCAAGCTGCGAATAGCAAGATAGAGCACTAGAAAAAGGGCCAGATCTAGCAGTATAAACAGGGCCAAACTCCCCTCCACAGTCCAGTGGCCGAATCCTAACAGGGCATAGCCATTATTCTGGATCAACAGGGATACCAGCGCCACCGAGAGCGCAATAAGGATGAGCGCGCCTATCAGCTTCTTCATGGCGCCTCCTTCTGCTTTGCTCCAACAGGCTTCTGCTCTTCCTCAGTTTTTTCCTGTACTCCTTCAACCGGCTTCGATTCCTCACTAACCACCGATTGCTCTTCGTCCAGAGCCCTTTGCCCCTCTTCAGCCGGTCTCGGCTCCTCCTCTAGCTGTTTCAGTTCCTGTTCGACCTGCTGCCGTTTTTCACCCACTGACTTCGGTGCTTCTTCCGCCTGTTTCGGAGCTTCGTCTGCTGGCTTCGGGGCCTCGCCGCCCCGCCCCTGCTGTTCTAGAAGCATGCGCAGCGAACCAGAGATGTCTGGCATCTTGGCCTCAAGCTCCAGTTTTGCAAGTTCGTTAACTCCATCCAGCATGCTTTTGGTTAGGGCATGCTCCTGATCAAAGAACTCTTTAATCCATGCTTCACCCCTTTGTAGGCTGGCATCAAACAGGGTCTGGTCTCTGCGCAACAGCGCAAGCCTTGCCCCCTCCAGTTGCAATCTGAGGTTTTGATAGAGGAAGAATGTATCATCCGGCTCCAGCATGGTAGTAACCGGGCGGTCACTGCGTCTCACCTTAAGTAGAGACTTTAATCCTCCCCAAAAATCCTCCAGAACCCTGTCGAAATTGAACTCCTTCTCCTCCGCAACAGCTTCAGATTCCTCGCTGGCTACCGAAACCGAATGAGGCAGTTTCAGCTTATCCACCTGAGATATGAGACCCGACAGTTTCGCTGCCTGTCCGGCCAGATCCAAATCCTTTATCCCCTTAAGCTCGACCATTTCGGATGCCAACTTCTCCCGGACGGCAGTCCAGGCCGGATCACCAGAATCAAGCAGGCGCTTATCTGCACGTTGCAGAGCAACCAACGCGGTAATGTTATCCCCTTCAAGTTGTAGGCGATGGTTGGCTATGCGCATCAAATACTCCGCCTCTGCCACCAACCACTGGGTGCTGCTTCTGCCCACACGTTCGTACACCAGTTCCAGAGACTGGTTCATCTCCTCTGTCTGCCTCTTCAGCCACTCGTCCTGTTCCTTAATGGCTGTCTGCTGTGCAGACAACGCCTGGTCAGACCTATCCAGATGTCCCTTGGCCTCCTGCTGTTGTTCCTTTAGCTCAGACAGCAGTTGCCTCTCCTGTTGCAGGGCGTTATTAAGTTCATCTAATTTCAGATAACCAATAACCGAACCAGTCAATGCCAGTACCAGAGCAAAAATGGCCACTTTCTGTGATGCCTTGGGAGGGTTTTGAGAAGAATCAGCCTTCACTGTCTTTTCTGTTGATTCAGCCTGCTCATGGGCAGCCGGTTCAATTTCCTGTTTTTCTATATCATTCATATTTTGTTCCAAGGGATATATGTAGAGGGCACCAGAAAAATTCTTAATGAAATTAATCAACGCCCCCCTTCAGATCAAGAGTAGCAAAGTAGGTTCGCATCTGGAAGTAACACTAGTGCCTGTTTTCAGACCATTCACATATTGCCGCGAGCAGGCTCCGGTCAGATGCCTCATCCGCCAGGACCACCATGCCGCAACCAATCTCTTCTGCCCGCGCCTTTATGCGCTCACTTACTACCACCAGAGGAGTCTCACGTAACATGCTCCTGCCTGCCTCTCCTAACAAGGAGTGTAGGTTCTCCAGGATTCCGCAACTGGTTGCCGTAACTATATCTACCTCTCTCTCCCAGGCGCTAATGAGCGGTTTCGCATCTATAGAGGCAATCTTCCTTGAGTACACCTCTGCATAATCTACCCTGGCACCACGCTCACGTAGCGTCTCACCCAGCAGCGTGCGGCCACCATTGCCGCGCAGGATCAAAATGCGTTTGCTATCCACTTCAGTCAGCTCTGGCATTGCCAACAAGGATTCGCTATCAAACCTCTCTTCCGGTTTAACATCTACCCCAATCCCTCTCTCGGACAGTGCCCTGGCAGTGCCTTTGCCGACAGCACATATCCTGGCCTCGGCAGGTAGCTCTCTCCCTTCCATCAGGTCAATACCGTACTTCACCGCGTTTGGACTTACGAATATGACTATCTGGCAGCCATCCATGCTCTGCAGCATAGCCTTGGCTGCACCCCTGTCTTCAGCTGGCCCAATAGTTGTGGTTGGAAAGTGAACTGGCCTGCCGCCGTATTCAGTAATCATTTCGCATAAGGCCTCTCCCTGCCCGCTGGGGCGGGTCACCAGAACCCCAATGCCATGCAGATCGCAATTCATAGGGTAAAAATGGGTATTGGGTGATTAAATGACATGGCTCGACCTGCTACCTGGTTCCTCTGAACAAATGTTGAATGCTAAATGCTTGCAGATTGGCTGGCAAATCCAGGGCTATCTATCTGCACCTTTCAGCCAGCGCCGCACCTCCGGCAGATGTCTGCGACTCACCTCAAGTCTATCTTCTGTCTCCCGCAAACAGACCTGAAAGTGTCCATCTGACCTCTTTTCCAGGGCATTGAGATACTTCTTTGCCACCAGTGCGTTGCGATGTATACGCAGAAAACAGTTGCCCATCTGCTGTTCCAAGGACTTAAGAGAGTCCTCCAACAGGGACTCGCCCCCGAGATGTTTCGCCACCACATACTTCTGTTCCGCCCGAAAAAAATAGATCTCCTCCACAGGAATACGCAAGACCCCTCCCCGAAAATTTGAGTACACAAAAGTCTCGGTATTTCCTTGCAGCTCATCCAGGGCCTGAAGCTGAGCCCGACTCAGGGCCTGAGCCTTATTCAGGGCCGCCTCCAGGCGCTCCTGGCGTACCGGCTTGAGCAGGTAATCCACAGCACTCTTATCGAACGCCTCCAGGGCATGTTCCTCATAAGCGGTTACAAAGATTACTGCCGGCGCCGGATCATGAGCCATAAGCTGAGCCGCAGTTTCAAGCCCATCAATACCTGGCATCCTGATATCCAGCAGCACCAGATCCACCTCAAGAGAGGAGCACAACTCGATTGCCTCCTCTCCGCTGCTGGCCTGACCAGCTATCTCATAAGGCGCACCAATCCCATCTAAAAGCCGAGCCAATCGCTCTCGGGCCAGTTGCTCGTCATCTACGATCAGTATCCTCACTCTTCCTCGCTCCATGGGTGGGGGAAAAACAGCCGCACCTGATAATCCCCCTCCACTTCACTATGACCCAAACCCGCCTGCTCTTCAAAGAGCCCCTGTAGTCTCTGCTTGATGTTGTCCAGGGCCATACGGTTACCGCTAGTGTGTCTCTTATCCAGCGTAGCGGGTTTGCTGTTGCGTACAGAGATATTTACCTTATGGCGCCGGTAACGGCCAACTATCTCTATCGTCCCCACATCAGAGGAGGGCTCAATACCATGATAGACCGCGTTCTCTAGCAGCGGCTGGAGAATCAAGGCTGGCATCTTGGCATCCATTGGCAACTCATCCATATCCCACTTTATTTTAAGCCGTCCACCCAGACGCTGGGCCTCAATCCGAAGATAGCCTCGAGCCAGTTCCAGCTCCTTTTCCAGAGTAGATAGATTCCTGGCATCCGACAGACTGGCTCGGAACAGATCTGATAGGTCATGGACGGTCTCCTCAGCAATCTCTGGATTGCTGCGGATGAGGCTGGCAATGGTGTTCATGCTATTGAACAGAAAGTGCGGTTTGATACGCGACTGTAGTGACTGCAAGCGGGCCTCAGACTCCGCCACAACCTGTTTGCGCCACAGAAACTGCAAATAGAGATAGCGCAAAACCAGAGCCGCAACTATACCGCTGATAGAGATATTCTTTAACAGGAAAAATAGATGACTCTGCGTCGAACGATGAAACCCCAAAAAATAAACGGAAAGCTCAGTAAACAGGATCGCCAGCACCAGCACCAGGGACCAGGCGAGCAGACCAGATGTCCAATTGGGTATACTACGCAGCCGTGGACGCAAAAAACAGACTAGTGCGGTCCAGGAAAGTGCGACCCATTGAATGAACAACGAATAGAGGCTCAGGTTAGATGTAAAATCTGAGCCCACCTGGCTACTGCTCAGAGAGAGAACCAATGCCAGCAGCTCCGCTGTAATAACCACGGCAAACACCACCCGGATACTGCAGAAGTTAGGCAAAAAGCAGCTATCAAAAGCCGACTTAAGCCTCTTTTCTTTGGGTGCCTCTGTCATCTTTTTATTTCCATGCATTGGGTGTTACCCCATTCCTGTTATAATCACGTATCAACATTCTCCGCTTCAGGAATAAACAATAATGAGCGATAAAAAACTCTGGTCCGGGCGCTTCAATGAGCCAACCGACGCCTTCGTTGAGGCCTTTACTGCATCCGTCGAGTTTGACCAAAGACTCTACAAGTATGACATCCAAGGCTCAATTGCACACGCCAAAATGCTGGCCAAGCAGGGCATAATCGCCGAATCTGAGCGCGACGCCATCATAGATGGGCTGGAGCAGATCCTTGATCGCATCAAACAGGGAAAATTCGAGTGGTCCGTGCAGCTGGAAGATGTCCATATGAATGTCGAATCCGCCCTCACCGAGGCGATCGGCGATGCCGGCAAAAAACTGCACACTGGCCGCTCCCGCAACGATCAAGTTGCCACAGACATTCGCCTCTACCTGCGGGACGAAATTGAGATCGTCCGTAGCGAGATCCAGCGCCTGCAGCAGGCCCTACTGGATGTTGCCGAGCGTGAGGCAGAAACCATCATGCCCGGCTTCACCCATCTTCAAACTGCCCAGCCCATAACCTTCGGTCATCACATGATGGCCTGGTTTGAGATGCTGCAGAGGGACAGGGAACGCCTGGCAGACTGCAACAAACGGCTAAATGTTATGCCCCTAGGTGCTGCGGCTCTAGCCGGAACCACCTACCCTATCGACCGAGAACATACCGCGGAGCTGCTTGGCTTCGATCGTCCCAGCGAAAACTCCTTAGACTCCGTCAGTGACCGCGACTTTGCCATTGAGTTTAGCGCAGCAGCAGCCCTAATAATGGTGCATCTGTCGCGTTTCTCTGAAGAGCTAATAATTTGGTCTTCGGCCCAATTTGGATTTATTGAACTCTCGGACAGCTTCTGCACCGGCTCATCCATAATGCCACAGAAGAAAAACCCTGATGTACCTGAGCTGGTACGAGGCAAAAGCGGGCGCATCTTTGGTCACCTGATGGGACTGCTCACCCTGATGAAGGGACAACCCCTCGCCTATAATAAAGACAACCAGGAAGACAAGGAGCCACTGTTCGACACTGTAGACAACCTGAAGGGTTGCCTTAAGGTGTTTGCAGACATGATCCCCGCCATCAGCTGCCGCCATGATGCTATGAGACAGGCGGCCAAACAGGGATTTGCCACGGCAACCGACCTTGCCGACTATCTAGTGCGCAAGGGACTACCCTTCCGCGATGCCCATGAGGTGGTGGGTAAGGCAGTGGCCCACTGCGTAGAAAAGAGATGTGATCTAGCAGATCTGGAACTAGCCGCACTCCAAGGCTTTTCCAGCATCATTGAAGGCGATGTGTTTCAGTACCTAACCCTGGAGGGATCTGTTTCATCTCGCAATCATATCGGAGGAACAGCCCCACAACAGGTACGAGAGGCTGTAGTCAGGGCGAGATCAAAACTCTAGCTAAAGATTTTAGTTCCCCTGCCGCTGTTAACAACTAAGGCAAACAACAGCGTTAGAGAAAAACGATATGACGGAGAATAGTAACATCATTTCCCAGGGGCACTGGTTTGAGGCCTGCCCCGCCGGGCTGCTGATTCTGGACCAAGAGGGGTGCGTGCAGTCGATTAATCCAGCTCTATGTCACATCCTGAAACAACAGCCGGATCAGGTCCTTGGGCGCAACATAGATCAGATGCCATCCCCGGAACTAAGGAGCCTGTTTCACCCTGACGGACGCCTGCAACTGTTCCCGAATGGCATGCCCGCCAAACAACTTAAGATAGAATCGCGCGTTATACCTGACTCACAAGGCATGACCCTACGCTGCTTTACCGACATCAGTGAAGGTGAGGCCTTGAGAGAAGAGAACACTCGGCTGAAACAGCAGGTAGAGGAACTCACCCTTACCGACGAACTTACAGGGCTGGCCAACGAACGGGCATTTCACCGGGTTTTAAGTGCCCAGGTAACCAGAAGCCGCCGTTACACCAATCCACTCTGTTTGGCTGTAGTCGAGATAGATGCTGAAGTTGGGGAAGAGAAACTAACCCAGGAGGTGGTCCTGGCCGTCAGTCGTTACCTGCGTGATCGTCTACGCTGGGTAGATCTCATTGCGCGCTGGAGCAATGACCAGTTTTTGTTGATTCTCCCGGAGACCACCGCAGAGGCTGCAACCAAACTGCTGAACAAGATCAAGAATGAATTTGCTGATACCGGACTACCAGAATCTATAACTCATCTCACCATTCGACTACAGATTGGAATCGCAGAGTGGCAAAAGGGAAACGATGGACGCCTACTTATGAAACGCTCTATGGAAGCTCTGGCTGAGGCAAAAGAGGCAGACGCAAACTTAACCACTTGATGGATACCAGCCCATGGCCAAGGCAGTAAACTTTTCTGATGGCATAGGGCGCAAGGAGCTGCAACTGGTGCGGCGGCGCTTTCGTGGTATACAACGGGAACGACTGCGCAGAATCGAAGCCGATCTAACCACCCCGCAACAGGATTTTGTTAACATTCTGCCCCTGCTATTCCATATTAACCATCCGGTTCTTCCCGGATTTATCGGCAGCGACACCCCTTGCGCCATACCCGATTACTCTCCCTCTCAAACTGTACTGAGAATAGCACGCAAACTGGGGCGCAGCTTTTCATACAGGAAGAGGGCGCGTCGTAACTACAATATCCACGGCCTATACCTGATGGGCAGTATAGGCAGTATCGCTCACACCACTGGTAGCGACTTCGATGTCTGGCTCTGCCACGATAAGAAACTGAAACCCCCGCAACTGCAAGCGTTGCGTGAAAAAGCCCACCGCCTGGAAAAGTGGGCCGCTGAGCTGAAACTTGAGGTCCACATCTTTCTCATAAACGTTGATGCCTTCCGTCGCGGCGACCGTGAGGCCATCTCCCGCGAGAGTAGCGGCTCCACCCAAAAGCAGCTACTGCTTGAAGAGTTTTACCGCACCGGAATATTGCTGGCAGGACGCCACCCCCTGTGGTGGCTGGTGCCCCCCGACCAGGAAGATAATTACACCCAATATGCTGCCATGCTGTTACATCAGCGCTTTATTGATCCCCTGGACTGCCTGGATTTTGGCGGACTGGAGTTTACCCCGGCGGACGAATTCTTCAGCGCGGCCCGCTGGCAACTCTACAAAGGCATCGACTCACCCTACAAAAGTGTACTTAAACTACTTCTGATAGAAGCTTACTCCCGCGACTATCCAAACATACGCTGGCTATGCCAGGAGGCCAAGGCAGCGATATATGCCGGCACCCTGGATCTGGACACCCTGGACCCCTACATATTGATGTACAACCGGGTGGAGCAATATCTTCTGAACAGGGAGGAGAGTGAGCGTCTTGAATTGGCGCGCCGCTGTTTCTATTTCAAGGCCGAACAGGCCCTTAGCACTAAGGTTCGCGGCCGCAAAAGAGCCTGGCAGAGTGAGCTGATGCAATCGGTAGTGGACTTTTGGGGGTGGAAGAAAAAAAAGTTGGCCGAGCTAGATTCACGCCATAGCTGGAAGATTGACCAGGTTATGCGTGAGAGAAATATCTTGGTACGGGAGCTGACCAACAGCTACCACATGCTTACAGAATTTTCCCGCACCTATGCCGCATCAGGTCAAATCGATCCGGAGGAGATTAGCCTCCTGGGACGAAAACTCTACACCGCACTAGAGAGACAACCCGGCAAGGTGGACAGCATCAACCCCAACATATCAAGGAACCTGGTTGAGGAGCAGCTCTCTCTGCACTACATAAAAACAGATAATGAGATTGTCTATTGGCTGCTTTTTTGCGGCGAGGTGGATGATGATGCTACCGACATGTCTGTCCCCATCAAAAAAACATCCAGTTTGATTGAGATGCTCTCCTGGATTCAGGTGAATAGCATAGCCGATCACAACACCAAGGTATTCCTCTATCCCAAGAACTGTCCAGTGGCCCAAACAGAGCTACGTGCCCTGTTAAACAGCCTATACAAACATCGCCATGCCCTGCACCCTGGCAATGTTCCTTTATCAGCGCTAAGCAAAGCCGCCTTCGCGAAATCATGCACCCTATTTGTAAACACAGGCTCCGATCCACTTGAGCATCTCTCCAAAGAGGGCAAGCAGCTAACCAGTGACCGATCTGATGCCCTAAGTTTTGGCTCTGCCCACACCAGCCTGATTAACCACCTACAACAGCTCATCGTAACCAGTTGGGGCGAAACCCTGATCACCCATCATGACCAAACCTCCGGACTTGCAGAGAGCATATGCCGCTATCTGTCATTGACTCTGCACAATAATCCTGACCAACCTGCCCCTGAGGTTGCAGCGTTTGGCCACTCATCCATTCGAGCTGCCGCGATAGCCAAGCGAGTGGAGACCCTGTTCAATGACATATGCGCCAGTTTTGGCCCATATGGGAAAGGCCTGGACAGCCGCTATCTATTCCAGGCGGATGATGACTACTACCTCATCCAGAAAGAGCGCGATGGGTTTTCCTCTTTCAGCGTCGACTCCTATGATGAGCTGATGCAGACCCTGGGGCAGCCCCAAACCCGCTTCTGTCCTCTGGTAATCGACGGCCAGGCGCTGCAGGACACGCCTCTGCCACTAATCATGCAGGAAAACATGGAGGGATTGATCCAGATCTACTATCACTCCTTCAAACACCAGATATCCCTCTATATAGTGGATGAACAGGGTGCGCTTTTTCATCAGGAGATTCCCGGCGGCGATGAAAAACATCTGATGCTGCAGCAAAAGCGCTTCTTCAGCGATCTATTGATCACTCGTAGCATGCAAACCGATGATACCGGGCTATCCGGCGTTCTGGACGCCCCCCTGTTTTTTAGCCTTAGCAAAGACAGAAAGGGCAACTGGCTGGCCGAGGCGCGCACCCCGCCACGTGACCAGTTTTATCAAGAGTACACCGAACTCAGGTTAATCACAGAGGGAATAGATCTTAGCCAGTCTCCACACCTGCTGGTGTGTGATGATCAGGAGTTCACCTCGCTAGAGTATGGCGAGGGGCTATTTCATGCCGTTGGGAAATATATAATGGCCATGCGCAGCAGCAACAAAAAATATCCAATCTATATCACCGGCATAGAGTTCACCCGAACCGCAACCGAGCAACGCTGGTCAACCGTAGAGCTGCTGCAGTTTAAGAAAAAGCTTGAAAGCCGGCTCAATGTTGAGCTGAAAAATAACTGATGGGATAAGCACAGCAAAATAAAGGACTTAACCCTCAACCCTCATCGGTTTATACTTGGCCGATTATCAAACCCTTAACGGAGTTCACACCATGTCCAAATCCATTTGGCTAATCATCTCATTGCTAGTTGCCTCCTGTCTGTTATCAGCCTGCGGACAGAAAGGTAACCTCTACTTACCTGATGACACCGAGAGAGAACAGAAGAAACAAGAGTGAGCCATCGCCTGTTAATTCCACCCATGAATACTACCAAGGCACAGCGAATCGAATTCACCAAGATGCAAGGCCTGGGCAACGATTTTGTAGTAATCGACGCCACCAGCAAACCCTTGGACCTGTCTACCGAACAGTGCCAACAGATTGCCGACCGCCATTTTGGAATCGGTTGTGACCAGATCCTGCTGGTGGAGCCAGCCCGTAATCAAAACAGCGACTTTTACTACCGCATCTACAACGCCGACGGCTCCGAGGTGGAGCAGTGCGGCAATGGCGCCCGCTGCTTCGCAATATTTGTAAGGTCAAAAGGTTTAACCGATAAAACATTAATAAACGTCGGCACCCTCTCCGGAACCATCTCGCTCCACATCGAAGATAACGATATGGTGCGAGTGGATATGGGGGCGCCCATACTGGAGCCGGAGCAGATCCCCTTTGTCGCAGAGCAACAACAGGCCACTTACTCCATTGAGCTGAATGGGCGCGAGATGACCGTAGGTGCGGTCTCCATGGGCAATCCTCATGCGGTCATTACCGTTGATGATGTGGACCGCGCCGCGGTTGCCGAAATCGGTCCAGCCATGGAGCTACATCCACGCTTTCCACAACGGGTAAATGTCGGCTTTATGCAGGTAATAGATCGCAGCAACATCCGTCTGCGAGTCTATGAACGCGGCACCGGAGAGACCCTGGCCTGCGGCACCGGTGCCTGCGCCGCAGTGGTCAGTGGCATTGTCCAGGGTTTGCTAGACCAACAGGTGCAAGTATCACTACCTGGAGGCAAACTTATGATAAAGTGGGAAGGAAACAACCAACCAGTTTTGATGAGCGGACCTGCCGCCAGCGTTTTCGATGGGAGTATAGAGTTATGAGTGAAACGATGGACCAAGCGCGTCTTACGGAAAAACAGGAACAGACTATAGTCAACTTCCTCAGCGCCAACCCGGATTTCTTTGAGCGTCATCCGGAACTATCAACTCCCGTGATAAATCTTGAAGAGAGCGCGATAGAATACATCAGTTCCAACCCGGATTTCTTTGAGCGCTACCCTGAACTGCTAAAGCAAGAAGAAGCCCAGGAGGAGTGCGTAACAGAGTACCTCAAGTCTAACCCGGAATTTTTTGATCACAACCCAGGATTGCTATCTGAACTGGAGTTAACCCACGGTAACGGTGAAGCCGTCTCACTGATAGAGAGACAGGTTAAGACCCTGCGTCAGGAGTTGGATCAGTCCAAACAACGTCTGGATGAGCTGATCGCCATCGGCCACGACAACGAAAGACTCAACAAACGTATGCATCGGTTAACCCTGACCCTAATCGACTCAGTGGACTTTGATGAGTGCCTCAACACCCTACAGGACAAGCTGCACGAAGACTTTGATGCAGATGCAGTGGAACTACATCTCTTCACTCACAATGAGGTGGATGGCCTCTCCAATGCCGACCTGGATGGCTATAGGGATTTTCTGGATTCTGAGTCTCCCACCTGCGGTGTTATAGATATGGAGCAGCTTAAGTACCTATTCGGCCCCCAGGCAGAAGACATCAAATCCACCGCCCTGATACCGATTAAGAGCGAAGGGGTCCTTGGCGTACTAGCCATTGGCAGCTCTAGCGAAAGCCGTTTCTGCTCAGACATGGGCACCGAATACCTGCAGCGCTTGGGCGAGATCATAAGCCGAAAACTAGAGGTGGTGCTGGAACCAGGTATTTAATGGACGCAGAGAGTAAGCTAAGGGAGTGGATTGATCGCTTCCTGCATCATCTACAACATGAACGCCGCCTCTCCCCCCACACAATAAAAAACTACGCCCGCGATCTAGAACAGATTGCAACCTGGTGCCAACAGAACGGTGTCGACGAGTGGGCACAACTCAGCCCACACCAGGTTCGGGGTTATGTAGCCAAACGCCACCGCTTAGACATCTCAGGCAAGACCATTCAACGCGAACTCTCCACCCTGCGCAGCCTGTTTAACTATCTGCTGCGCGAGGGCATTACCGAAAACAATCCGGCCCAGGGCATCAAGGCCCCCAAGGTAAAACGTCGACTACCCGCAACCCTAGACATTGATCAACTCTCCAACCTTTTGGAGGTAAGTGACGATGATCCACTAAGCCTGCGTGATCTCGCCATACTAGAACTGTTCTACTCCTCCGGCCTGCGCTTGGCGGAACTTATCTCTATCGACCTGAACGATCTGGATCTCAAATCAGCGCTCCTTCAGGTAACCGGTAAGGGGGATAAGACCAGACAGGTGCCGATTGGACGCAAGGCAGTAGAGGCCCTGCATCAGTGGATCAAGGTTCGAGGCGGGCTGGCAAAACTGGGCGAGCCGGCGCTGTTCGTCAGCAGTCGCGGCAAACGCATCCACCCTAGAACCATCCAGCAACGTCTAAAACAGTGGGCGCTAAAACATGGAGCAACCCGTAATATACATCCTCATTTGCTGAGACACTCTTTCGCTAGCCACATGCTGGAGTCGTCCGGAGACCTGCGCGCAGTGCAGGAGCTGTTGGGACACGCTGATATCAGCACCACCCAGATCTACACCCATCTCGATTTCCAACACCTGGCCAACGTCTACGACAAGGCCCATCCCAGGGCCAGAAGAAAGAAGGGCAAAGAGGAGTAGAACTGATCATCCGAAAAGAAACGTTGAATAATATACATCTCGTGGCTATATTTATACATATGGACCCAGCGCCAATATGAGGGATTTCCGATGAATAGAGCACGATCAAACACCGAAGATGTAGACCTTGCCAGCTCCAACGCCCGTAAGGTTATGGCCAAAGCGCTGATCAACCTTTTCGACCAATGGAGTATCGATAACAATACCCGGCTCAATCTGCTTGGCCTCAGTGATAACAGCCGCTCACTGTTAAACAAGTACCGAAAAGGCGAACAGGGGGTACCAACTAGCCGTGACGCCATCGATCGGGTAGGGTGGCTACTCGCAATCCACAAAGCCCTGCGGCTGCTGTTTCCTCACAACGAGAAGCTACGCAAAGAGTGGGTTAGCCGACGTAATACCGCCTTTGATAACCAGACCCCTCTCGAGTACATGACTGAGCGAGGCATCATCGGCCTGGCCAACGTCTCCAGATATCTCGATTACCAACGGGGCAGATAGGGAACAACATCCATGGATGGACTATTCGAGCACAATCGAGACGTTGATCAACAGGTGGTTCGAAACATTGTTACTCTGAGGGAATCCCAAGACCTGTTTGATGATCTGACCGACACCCCCGAAGAACAGGAAGTACTCATCGCGGCCGAAATGCGTATTAAATCTATTGCGGAGCCTGGGATTATTGCGCGGGGATTCCATTACACTACCGCTATCGAATACCCCTTCAAAACAGAACCCTTCATGGCCTCCCGTTACGGCGATGGCACCTACCCCGTCTGGTACGGATCATTGGATCTCGATACCACAATGCATGAAACCGCCTGGCATATGAGAAATGAACTGTTGTGCATAGAGGGTCTGGAACAGACTGTTGTACGGGAGCGCTCCATCTATCACATAGAGTGCCGCGCACTGCTGATAGACCTAAGCGCAAAAGCATCTGAATACCCCGGATTGATCGACAACGACTACGCCTTCTCCCAACAGGTGGGGCGTCGTGTTCAAGGAGAGGGACACCCGGGACTCCTTGCCCCATCCGCAAGAAGTCCTGAGGGGATAAATACCGTTATCTTTCGTGAAAATGTCCTCAGCAATCCCCAACTCCAATGCTACTTAACTTACTTTTTTGATCCTGCACAATCACAGATGCGCATTGAACGCACACCAGGTAAAACGCTTCTGACAATTTCTTATCCATAGAATAACCATTTCCTCATGGCCCTGTTGTTTGATAGCCTCTGAAATAACAAGAACCAATGGGGTAGCCCCTTGGTTCATAAGTTGCTGCAGAACTAGGGCGGCGTGTTACACGCAGTAAGGCTGGAAGACATAAGGTCCATGCGATACCAGAATCCTTAAATTTGTTTAATGCTAGCTAAGGAGAAAAAATCGCGCTCTATCCCCTTTTATTTTTCGCCGGGATGACGAGGATATTTATAGATAAAAGTGTAAGCTATGACTCTGGATTAAATGTAACCCAGACCTTTTGCTTATCTACGGAACCAGACTCGATCGAAAATTAATCGCAATGCCAAACTAAAGGAGCCCCCCCATGCAACAAATCGACAAATCAAGCGCCTTCACACTGGGAGTATTTATATTTATTGGACTGGCAACGCTAGGGTGGCTTCTGGGTGACGCTGCAATCGAGTACAAACAGTTTGAACGCACCGTGACGGTGAAGGGGTTGTCTGAGCGGGAATATCCTGCGGATATCGTTCTCTGGCCCATTCAATTTACTGCAGCTAGCAACGAGCTGGAGACCCTGTATTACTCCATTGAAGATAGCACCGCAAAGATAAAGGCGTTTCTTGGCAAGAATGGAATTAATCCTAAAGAGATCACCTTTGCCTCCCCAGCCATTACTGATAAATCTGCCCAGCAATATGGAAGCAACAACAAGCCGGAGTTTCGTTACACCGCCTCGCAAACGGTAACGGTCTATTCAAAAAACATTGACGCGGTACGAAAGGTTATGGGTTCTTTGTCGGAACTGGGTAAGCAGGGTATTGTTTTCACCGGCGGCAGTTATCAATCCCAGACGGAGTATATCTTTACCCGGCTAAATGAGGTTAAGCCAGAGATGATCGAAGAGGCCACGAGAAAGGCCAGGGAGGTTGCGGAGAAATTCGCGTCTGACTCCGATAGCGAACTTGGCAAGATTAAACGGGCATCGCAGGGACAGTTTAGTATCAGCGCGCGCGACAACAATAATCCGCACATCAAAAAAATTCGGGTGGTTTCAACAGTTGAGTATTACCTATCGGACTAAAGATTTAAAAAGGGAAAAATACCGGTGATCCAGGGCTGATTTACCTCAGCCCAGACATCTTCTCTGTCCCGATAAACTGCACAATAACTTGAAATCACCCCCCTGTTTCCCCACCTATAATCAGGTACAATGGCCAGCTCACATAAATCAAGGACTTAGCGTGGAAGAGATTAGAGGCACAACCATCCTGTCGGTGCGTCGCAACGGCAAGGTGGTAATCGGCGGAGACGGGCAGGTATCCATGGGTAACACCGTGATGAAGGGCAACGCCCGCAAGGTACGCCGCCTGTATAAAGATAAGGTATTGGCAGGCTTTGCTGGGGCCACAGCCGACGCATTCACCCTGTTTGAACGCTTTGAGGCCAAGCTGGAAAAACACCACGGCCATCTGACCCGCTCTGCAGTGGAACTGGCTAAAGACTGGCGTACCGACCGCATGCTGCGCCGCCTTGAGGCGCTGCTGGTGGTGGCAGACAAAGAGACATCCCTGATCATAACCGGCACCGGTGACGTCATCGAACCGGAGGACAGCCTGATGGCCATCGGCTCTGGAGGCCCATTCGCCCAGGCCGCAGCCCAGGCCCTGCTGAACAACACTGAGATGGAGGCAAAAGAGATCGTGGAACAGGGTCTCTCCATAGCCGCCGATATCTGTGTCTACACCAACCACAATCTGAGAATTGAAGAGCTGGATTCTGAAACTAGCGAGTAATATGTCTGAAATCACCCCCCAAGAGATAGTCCGCGAACTGGACAAACATATCATCGGCCAGGACTCCGCCAAGCGCGCCGTGGCCATCGCCCTACGTAATCGCTGGCGCCGCTCCCGGGTGCCGGAAGAGCTACGCAACGAGATCACCCCCAAGAATATCCTGATGATCGGCCCCACAGGTGTGGGCAAGACCGAGATCGCCAGACGTCTAGCCAGACTGGCCAATGCGCCATTCCTGAAGGTAGAGGCCACCAAGTTTACTGAGGTGGGATATGTGGGTCGGGATGTGGAATCCATCATCCGAGATCTGGCCGACAGCGCCATGAAGATGGTGCGCGAACAGGAAGTAGAGAAGGTACAGGACAAGGCAGCAGATGCCGCCGAAGAGCGGGTACTAGATGCTCTACTACCTGGACCCACCACCACCGATTGGGGGGCAGACGCCCAGGCCGGAGCCACAGAATCAAGCACGCGCCAGAAGTTTCGCAAAAAGCTGCGCGAGGGTGAGTTGGATGAAAAAGAGATCGAGATCGAAGTGGCATCTGTCTCTCTGGGGGTTGAGATCATGGCCCCTCCCGGGATGGAGGAGATGACCAATCAACTCCAGGGCATGTTTCAAAATCTCGGCAGCGGCGGCACCCGTAAACGCAAGCTGCGTATCAAGGATGCCCTTAAGTTACTGCAGGACGAAGAGGCGGCTAAACGGATCAACGATGAAGATCTGAAACTGCGCGCTCTGGAGATGGTTGAGCAGAACGGCATCGTCTTTCTGGATGAATTGGACAAGGTAGCCAGCCGCTCAGAATATGGTGGCCCAGATGTGTCCCGCGAAGGGGTGCAGCGTGACCTGTTGCCACTGGTTGAGGGCTGCACCGTCTCCACCAAGCAGGGCATGGTTAAGACGGACCATATACTCTTTATCGCCTCTGGCGCATTCCATCTGGCCAAACCATCTGACCTGATTCCGGAACTACAGGGTCGCCTGCCGATAAGGGTGGAACTGAATGCCCTCACCACAGAGGATTTCGTGCGTATCTTGACTGAGCCTGATGCCTCACTTACCGATCAGTACCAGGCCCTAATGAAAACAGAAAAGGTAGAGATCTCTTTTACTGCAGAAGGGGTGCGGCGTCTTGCTGAGATCGCCTGGCAGGTAAACGAAAGTACAGAAAACATCGGCGCTCGCCGTCTGCATACCGTGATGGAGCGACTGTTAGAGGGAATCTCTTTTACCGCATCCGATCTACCAGGCACCCAGGTTACAGTTGATGCTGAGTATGTAGACAACAATATCGCTGAGCTTGCCTCAAACGAGGATCTAAGCCGCTTTATTCTCTAGCGCCAACGAATATCGAATCCTAATTAGGAGTACAACATGTCCAAAGTGATGCCCACAGAACTAAACCTGCACCGCAACTCAAGGGTGCTGGAGATCACCTTTGATAACGGCGATCACTATAACCTATCCTGCGAATACCTACGGGTCTTCTCTCCCTCTGCCGAAGTCCAGGGACATGGCCCAGGGCAGGAAACGCTGCAGCTAGGTAAGGAGGATGTAAACATCGAACAGATCACTCCTGTGGGCAACTACGCGGTCTGCCTCCACTTTGACGATGGACATAACACCGGCATCTACTCCTGGGATACACTATATGATCTGGGGAAAGACCAGGAGCAGAACTGGAAGAGCTATCTAGCGGCGCTGGAGAAGGCCGGACACAAACGTAAATTAGATAACTAACCGAGGGTTAGGGAGATGGTTGAGTAACTCTGTAGTTTACCCCCTGATCCCCAACACTTCTCTCCCGAGTGAGAAGGGCGCCAAATCGCGGCGGCAACTGTCTTTACATTTACCGAGACTTTAAAACTGGACCATTAAGCATGAAAGATCAGGACACTACGCATTTCGGTTACAAGCAGGTTAAGACCGAGGAGAAGGCCCAACGGGTACGGGAGGTATTCGATTCGGTCGCCACGAAATATGACCTGATGAACGACCTTATGTCTTTAGGTATTCACCGCCTGTGGAAACGCTACACAGTAGAACTGGCGGGCCTGAGGCGCGGCCATAAGGTGCTAGACCTGGCGTCTGGTACTGGCGATCTCGCCGCCCGTTACTCAGGTCTGGTTGGGCCAGACGGCCTGGTCACCATGACCGACATAAATGCCGCCATGCTGGATCAAGGCAGGACCCGCATGGCTGATCGCGGACTTATCGGCAACGTGGAATATGTGCAGGTAAACGCCGAGGCCATCCCATTTGATGACAGCAGCTATGACTGTGTAACCATCGGCTTTGGTCTGCGCAATGTCACAGACAAACAGAAGGCACTGAATGAGATGTTTCGAGTGCTGAGACCAGGTGGTCGAGCGCTGGTTCTGGAGTTCTCCCACCCCCGGGCCGAGCCCCTGAAATGGGCCTATGACGCCTACTCTTTTAAACTGCTCCCTTTAATCGGCAAGATTGTGACCAATGATGAGGATAGCTACCGCTATCTAGCAGAGTCCATTCGCATGCATCCGGATCAGGAGACCCTTCAGGGCATGATGGAGCAGGCAGGATTTGAACGCTGCGACTATCACAACCTGACTGGGGGAATCGTCGCCATCCACCGTGGTTTTAAACTCTGATCGCCTATGTCCATATCTGACCTAGCATACGCCAGCCTAGAGCAAGCGATAAACCAGCACATCTCCATGGACCCGAAAGCGCTGGCAGAGATGGCGCACCTGCATGGCCGGGTAATCGCCCTGGAGATGCTAGGGACAGACCAAACCATATACCTGACCCCGGGCCCGGAGATGATTCAACTATTTGGCAGTTATGAAGGGGAACCAGACTGCCTGCTCCAGGGCAGCCCAGTCACCATTGCTCAGCTACGCAGCCAAATCCCCGCAGGCAGTGCCCCTATCCCCGATGAGATGCAGGTTAGCGGGGACCGCGAACTGGCCGAACAGTTTTGTCGCATAATGCGCCAGGTGAATATCGACTGGGAGACGCACCTGTCCAAATATACCGGCAGCCTGATTGCAGGAGAGGTCGGCAAAGCGATTAACTTTGTTGGCTACTGGAGAGATCATATTGTTGCTACCCTCAAGCTGGAGATGCAGGAACAGTTACAGCATGAGGCATCTGTTCTCCCTAGCAGACATGAGATAGCCGGGTTTGGCGCCGAGGTGGAACAGTTGTCCGACCGGCTGGAACAGCTACAAAAAAGAGTTGATGCCCTGCAGACCCATAAGAATCCAAAAGGAGCTACCAGTTGATCCGATTCGGCGAGACTATGCGTATCATCCACATTAACCGGGTGTTGCTGCGCCACGGCCTGGATGAGGTGATACTAAAGGCCCACCTATTCCGACCGCTACGTTTTATCCTCTATCTCTCACCTTGGTACTGGCTGCGCCGGAATAAACTGCCATCTTACCCAGTGCGTATGCGTCAGGCCTTGGAAGACCTGGGGCCGATATTTATTAAATTTGGTCAAATCCTCTCTACCAGACGTGACCTTCTGCCACGAGAGTTTGCCGACGAATTCGCCAAACTACAGGATGCGGTACCCCCCTTCCCCGGCACCCAGGCCCGCGCCCAGATAGAGCGCGCCTTTGGTTGCCCCATTGAGGATCTTCTGGATGATTTTGACGAAACGCCAATTGCCTCCGCTTCGGTAGCCCAGGTTCACGGCGCCCGGCTGAAGAGTGGCAAAGAGGTGGTGGTGAAGGTGCTTCGCCCTGATATCGAACGGGTAATCCGGCGTGATGTGGGGCTGCTCCAGATCATTGCCAGTCTGGCCAACCGTTACTGGAAAGAGGCCCGCCGCCTGCACCCTCTTGAGGTGGTTGAAGATTACAAGAAAACCATCCTGGATGAACTGGACCTGCAACGGGAGGCGGCAAATGCATCCCAGCTACGCCGCAACTGGGAAGATAGCGATATTCTTTTTGTACCCGAGATCTATTGGGACCTGACCAGCAAGAATGTCTTGGTGATGGAACGTATTCACGGCACCCCCATCAGTGACATTGAGGCCATAAAGCGCCAGGGCATCAGCATGAAGAAGCTGGGTGAGCAGGGGGTAGAGGTCTTTTTTACTCAGGTATTCCGCGATAACTTTTTTCATGCCGACATGCACCCGGGCAATATCTTTGTCGAACCCAGCGGTCGCTATATTGCCGTGGATTTCGGCATCGTTGGCTCCCTCACCACCGATGACCAGCGCTATCTGGCTGAAAACCTGCTGGCATTTTTCAACCGTGATTACCGCCGGGTGGCTGAGCTGCATGTAGAGTCTGGTTGGGTGCCGCAGGGCACCAGGGTCGAAGAGTTTGAGGCGGCCATCCGCACTGTATGCGAGCCCATCTTCAATAAGCCCCTGAGCGAGATCTCCTTCGGACACTTTCTGCTGAATCTGTTTCAGACCGCCCGTCGCTTTGATATGGAGGTTCAACCTCAATTAGTGCTGCTGCAGAAGACCCTTCTTTACATTGAAGGCCTGGGTCGACAGCTCTATCCTGAGCTGGATCTTTGGTCCACCGCGAAACCCTATCTGGAAGAGTGGATGGAACAGCAGGTTGGCCCCAAGGCATTTGCCCGTAAGCTGAAGAAGAATCTTCCAAAGATGACCGAGTATGCCGCAGATATGCCCATACTGCTGCACAAGGTTTTAAACGATGCCTCTGAGGGGCGGCTGGAACTCGTTATCAAATCAGACGAGCTGACCAGGCTGCGGAAGGAAGCCAAGGAGAATCACCGTAACATGGTGACTACTATCAGTGGTGGTGCCATGCTAATCGCCGGCTCTATGTTGTTGACCCTCGGCCCCAGTATTCTACTGCCCGCCAGCCTTACCGTAACTACAGGCGGGGCCCTTTCCGCCCTGGGCGGGTTGATACTGATCCAGTCCTGGTGGAAGGGTTAAGCCATTAACGACTGTACTTTGAGTGTTCCCGGTCGGAGTAGTTAAAGATCTTGCGGGTAATGAAGTTGTAGACCGGTTTAACCCGGTTGCTCCAGAAACGTCCGAACCCTGATTTGTTATTCAGGATCTGTAGCTCCTCTTCGGTCATGTTCTCTCTGGAGTAGCGGTTTTTCTGTTTTACCAGATGCCGTATATCCTCACCCACGCTCCAACGGAAAATCCTTCCCCGCTTATCTGAATGGTAGGCCAACTGAAAATCGATTATACCGGCTACCTGGTCGCTGATTACCAACCAGTTCTCAGGTTTTTCCAGGTCATTATGCACCACCCCTGCGGCGTGCATTTTGTCCAGAATCTCTCTGGCATTGGCATAAAACTCCGGATTGGGCGCCTTGCCCTCTTTTAGAGGCACTCCGTCGATATAACTGCGAATACACACCTTGTCGCCAAAATAGATCAGTCGTGGCAACCTGTCGTCCGCAACCGAGCTCAATGCCTTAAGCACCCTGGCCTCGCGCCGCGCCAGATAACCTGCCAACAGCCCGGCAAACCATCCGGCCTCGGAATAATCTCTACAGATTACCCGCTCACCATTCAGCTCCCGTAGCTCTATCTTGCCAAAGGCGTCCTCTTTCAGTGTGGTGATTACCTTTAGCTCGGATGGGTTCATAGTTACACTTTCAATTAATGAGACATGGCTGGCATCTGCACCAGAGACAGGATGGACTGGTGTGGATTATGGTTTACCTTGTAATCTTTTTGCAACCATTTGTGAGTCGGAGAGGGGCTCCTGCCACCGTTCATCCCCTTGTTGCATGGTAATAATTTGGGATACCGGCATCAGCCTGATGCCCTTGGCCCCTAGATTGGGGAGCTCTTTTCTCAACACCGCCAGGGTTTCAGGATAAGGGTGGCCAATCCCTATGGCAGAACCGTTCTTTTTAGCCAGTCTTAGCAACCTTTTAAACTCTTTCCCTATGCTCTTTTTGTCCCGCACGTTATCCAAAAACACATCGCGTCTGGTGGAGGCAAGCCCCTGTTTGAGTGCAATCTGCCTAGCTATGGTGCGAATAGTGGTCCTACTATCCACAAAATAGAGATCTCCACTCTCTTTAACCACTCGCATAAACCACTCCATGGCGCCCGGATGCCTAGTTAGCAAACTGCCCATATGATTATTTATCCCCTTCACATGGGGAACAGACTCCAGGGCCTTTGTGGTGGTTGATCTTAACTCCTTCTCTGTCATATGCAGGGTCAAACCGCCCGGGCCAAGGCTTCTGCCTGTCTCAGTTTCCATCGGCAGATGCAACATTATCTCCTTACCAGAGGCGTTGGCCTTGTTAGCCAGGATTTTGGAATGGGGGGTGTGGGGAAGAAATGAGAGTGTAACCCTTCCCGGCAGCGCTACGACCTTTTTGCCCCAACCCAGTTTGTCGCCCATGTCATCAATGATGATGGCAATAGAGGGTTTACTCTTAACGGTTTCAGCAATGACTGCGGCAGGCAACAGCAGTACGACAACAATCATCAGGTAGAGTAGAAAATTGCGCTCAGCTTGAAGCATCCTTACCCCTTGGGAGCCGTTCCCTTAAGCAGAGAGAGTCCTTTTAACAGATTGAGCGCCTCATACAACTGATAGTCATCCACTGCCAACGTCTTCTTTTTACTCTCTGGCTTATCTGTTTCCTTCTTTTTCTTGGTGCCATTTCCATTTGCCAGATGTTTTGAAAGATCTGCCTCTTTTAGGTCATCGAACAGAGGTTCCTTGGTCTGTTTCACCTCTATGCGTTGTAACTCTATGTCGGGCTTAATTCCTTCTGCCTGGATGGAGCGACCCGAAGGGGTGAAATAGCGAGCAGTAGTCAGTTTCACTGCCTCATCTTTGGTAATAGGTATGATAGATTGCACCGATCCCTTGCCGAAGGTGCGTCTTCCCATGATCACCGCACGTTTGTGATCCTGCAACGCTCCCGCCACGATCTCGGAGGCGGAGGCGGAACCCTCATTAACCAATACCACCATAGGTGCGCCCTGTAGGATATCGTCTGGCTTGGCCACAAAAGAGTACTTTGAGCTGGCGGTTTTGCCCTCTGTGTAGACGATTTTGCCACTTGTCAGATAGGCATCACTTACCTCTACCGCACTGTTCAGCACGCCGCCTGGATTATTGCGCAGATCCAGGATCAGCCCCTTCAAATCCCCTTTGGCTTCATCTTTAAGGGTGCTTACCGCCTTGAACATGTCGTCTGCCGTCCGTGACTGGAAATTGGATATCCGCACATAACCAAAGCCAGGCTCCAGGGTGCGGCTCTTAACACTGGCAACATTGATAATGTCTCTCTTGATAGTCAGCTTTAGCGGTTTGTCTTCTTTTGAACGAATCAAGGTCAGGGTTATGCTGGTACCCGGCTCTCCCCGCATGATTTTTACTGCTTCTGATAGATCCATCCCCTTTACTGGCTTGTCGTCCAGCCGGACAATTAGATCTCCGGCCTTGATTCCAGCCCGCTGGGCCGGGGTATCGTCGATGGGGGATATGACCTTCACAAAACCGTTTTCCAATCCAATCTCTATCCCTAGTCCACCAAATTTGCCGCTGGTCCCGGCCTGTAGCTCCTTGTAGTCCTCGGCATCCAGATAGGAAGAGTGTGGGTCAAGATTGGATAGCATGCCGCGTATCGCGTACTCCAATAATAGTTTGTCGTCTACTGGCTCTACGTAATCGTTCTTAATTCGGCCAAAAATCTCGGCAAAGGCTCGTAGCTCGTTAACCGGGACTCTCTCTGGTTTCGCTCCCTGTTCGGAACTCTCTGCCTGCGCTGTGCCCACTTGTGCAGACAAAACCAGACAAAAAGCTAGTAGTAACGCTGTAAGATTATGTAGCCGCACAATATTCATATCGCCAAATCTCAATAATTAACTTGCAATATAGCCCCTAACTATAACTAATAAAAGGATATTTTGCTAAATTCTTTTATCTAAACCACTTTTCAGGATTGATCGGCTCCCCTTTATAGCGCATAGCAAAATAGACCCCCGGCTCCGACTGTCCTCCACTGCTCCCCAGCAGTGCCACCACCTCTTCAGCCCTAACCAGCTCTCCCTCCTGTTTTGCCAGACTCTGATTGTGTCCATACAGCGTCATATAACCGCCACCGTGGTCTAGAATGACCATCAGGCCAAACCCCCGCAGCCAATCGGCAAACACCACCTTTCCATCGTAGACCGCCTTGACCGCCTCACCCTCTGGCGCACTGATTAAGACCCCGTCCCACTTTAGATCGCCGCGTTTCAATGAACCAAAACGGGCCTTGAATTTTCCCTTGGCTGGCCAAGACAACTTCCCCTTCAGTGACTTGAACGGTTTGCCCTTGGGCAGGAATTTACCCCTCTTTTTGCTTGTCCGCTGCTCTATTTGAGCCAACAGCTTCTGCAGTCGCTGTTCATCCCTCTTTAGCTCCTTGAGTCTTTCCGCATCGGTTGTAATTCCCTGGTTCAGGCTTGCAATTAGCTCTTTTCTCCCTTTTCGGCTTTTCTCTAACGCGGCCCTATCACGCTGTTTTCTACTCTGGAGCTGTTGCATTCTGCGCTCTTCCGTCAACATAACCTGCTCAGCCTGCTGCAGTTTTTTCAGGGTTGTCTGAATAAGATCCATCTGCTCCACTCGACGGCGATTGAAATAGTCATGGTAGATCATAAGGCGACCTACCATCTCCGGATCTTGCTGATTAAGCATTAGTTTCAAGCGATCCTGACGCCCGATGGTATAAGCCAGTCGTATCTGTTTCTCCATGAACTTGCGCTGGTTTTGTAAAGAGTTTCTATTCAATCCTTGCTGAATCTTGGCCACACGAATGCGTTGCCTCTGGTCTGCTATCTCCTTGTCCAGCTTTTTTAGCTCTCTGTTCTGCAGGCCAATTTTCTTTTCTGTTAACATCAGCTCCTGCTGGACTGCTGAGCGCCGCTTCTGCTTTTTACCTAGGTTGGCCTCGACATCCCGCATCTGGTCCCGCAGCCTCTCCAGCTGATGTTGGTTATTCCCGGCTGCCAAGCTTATGTGGGCTGAAATCAGCATGATCAGCGAAATTGCCAATCTCAAGAGATTTGATAGGAAAGCGGTGGGCATCTGTCTTTAGATCAGGCCAGTTTAAGCAGTGTTCGCCCCGTCATCTCCGCAGGCTGCTCAAAACCCAGCATATACAGTAGCGTGGGCGCGATATCACATAGGGCCCCTCCCTCCATAAGCTGGCCCGGGCGTCCAACATAAACCAAGGGCACAGGATTGTTGCTGTGGGCAGTGTGAGGCTGTCCGTTTGCAGGGTCGCGCATCTGTTCCGCATTGCCGTGATCTGCGGTTAACAGCATCTCTCCTCCAACGGTCTCCAGGGCACGAAGAATCCTACCCAGAGCCTGATCAATTGCCTCGATGGCCTCAACTGCGGCATCAAAATCTCCGGTATGACCAACCATGTCCGGGTTGGCATAGTTACAAACAATTAACTCAAATTGCCTGCTTCCAATCACCTCCACCAGAACGTCGGTCAAAGCAACTGAACTCATTGCCGGTTGCAGGTCGTAAGTAGCTACCTTGGGAGATGGAATAAGCACACGATCCTCATCACGAAAGGGCTCTTCTCTGCCCCCGTTAAAGAAGAAAGTAACATGGGCATATTTCTCTGTCTCCGCCAGACGAAGTTGGCGCATATCCAGGTCGGCTATATATTGTCCCAGAGTATTGTTCAGCTCCTCTTTTCCATAGGCTACCGGTACCCCAAACTCTTCATGATACTGGGTCAGGGTGACATAGGCCGCAAGTCGAGGAGTAATCTTACGTTCGAATTCATTAAAGTTTGGCTCAACGAAGGCACGGGTCAGCTCACGGGCACGGTCTGCGCGGAAATTCATGAATACAATGGAATCCCCATCCTCTATCTGCACTGCTTCTCCGATCCTGGTTCCCTGAACAAACTCGTCGTTCTCATCCCGATCATAGGCCATCTGCAGCGCCGTCTGGGCATCGGGAGCACTAAAAGGTGCTTCTGCCCCTGTAACCAGATCGTATCCCTTGGCCACCCGCTCCCAGCGGTTGTCCCTATCCATGGCATAGTAACGTCCAACAATTGTGGCTAATCTTCCACCACCCGCTTTTGCTATGGCCCGTTGCAGAAGCTCCAGTGAGGGCCCGGCGCTTCTGGGTGGGGTATCACGGCCATCTAAAAAGGCGTGTACATAAACCTTGTCGCAGCCTGCTTTTACAGCCATCTCAACCATGGCATGAATGTGTTCTTCATGGCTGTGAACGCCGCCAGGAGAGAGCAAACCAAAGATATGCACCGCACCACCTCTGGAGCGTGCAGCGTCTACCGCCCCCACCAGGGCTGGATTGGAATAGAATGATCCGTCCTCAATGGCCTTGCTAACCCGGGTAAGGTCCTGATAAACAATTCGGCCGGCGCCGATGTTTAGATGGCCCACCTCTGAATTACCCATTTGGCCATCAGGCAGACCCACCCGGGCCCCTGAGGTTTCGATCAGGGTATGAGGATACTCTGCCCACAACTGATCCCAAAATGGGGTGTTTGCCTGGTATATGGCATTGAACTCCTTGCTTTCGCTATATCCCCAACCATCCAAAATCAGCAGTACAACAGGCTTCAAGCCGGATTTCATAATGCTCAAACTCCCTACAAATTAGCCTACAACGACTCATTAAACCATCTTTCTCAGGACCGGGCCAAAACTCATTCCACATGAGAGGCTGTTCTATCAAACTCCCGATACACAGATTAACAATAGCTTACCAGGAATATTTTTTCTGTGTTAGAAGAGAGCCGTAACACATTGATAATACTACATAATACAGTAACCAAAGCAGGAAGGCTCTATCCTCAAAGAGTTTCGACTGTTTTCTTCAGGTGCGGTTCATGGGCAAAACCATTTAAAAACCCTACCATTTACTTAGAAAAGCACTTAATGTCCCAATAATCTTAATTGTTTTTTCCTTAAACAGTAAAACAGAGTATTATTCTATAGTGTTACTTTAAAATAGGGTCTGCGGCATGAATCAAGAATTCGCTAGTCCAAAACAGCCGTTTCGCGGCATGGGAGATCTAGATACTGACAGCGCTGTCTCGCTCCTGGACAAGGATGAAGATGTTGAGCGCGCCTCCCGATCTCTTAAGGCCATGTCTCATCCTCTTCGCCTGAAAATCCTGTGCACATTGGGGGATCAGGAGGTAAGCGTACAAGATATTGTGGAGTATGTAGGAACCTCCCAAAGCAATATCTCCCAACACCTGGCTATACTACGTGACAAAGGTATTCTGGCCTCCCGTAAGGATGCCAACAGAGTCTTCTACCGGGTAAGCGATGCCAGAACCTTGAAACTGATTGGCATGATGCGTGAAGTTTTTTGCCAACAATAGCAATACAACCCAAATTTTCACCTACAAAACGCTATTTTTAACTCCTGAAACAGGTAGAAGGGAATTTTTTCATTCCGTTTTTCTATTTCCCAGGTAGAATTAGCGCTTTGCAGAACAACTGGCTTTACTAAATTACCATGGAACAAATCTTTGAATTCGCCGGAAACCATCTGGCCCTAGTTGCTGCGCTTGCAGTAATACTGTTTCTTCTTATCCAAAACCTTATGGCAGACATGGGTGGCAAAGGCGTTCTTTCGCCTCATGAGGCGACTGCACTTATTAATCGCAAGGATGCCGTTGTTGTAGACATCAGGCCCATAGCTGACTACTCCAGCGCCCATATCATCAATTCCATCAATATCCCTGCTACCAGCCTGAAAAACCAGCTTACCCAACTTGAGAAATATAAAGAGAAAGGTGTACCGGTTATTATGGCCTGCAGATCAGGCGCTCAATCTTCTGTCGCCTGCAAGACCTTGAAAAAAAATGGGTTCGAGGAGGTTTACAACCTAAAAGGTGGGATTCTGGCCTGGCAAAGTGCAAACTTACCAGTAAGCCGCAAGTAGACGTTTCTCTTTTACACTATAAATCATGGAACCATGACAATGTCAGACAAACCAGAACAGACAAACGACGAGCGCAAATTTGACCTTCAGCGTATATATATCAAGGATGTCTCCTTTGAGACTCCAAACACCCCTGAGATTTTCACCATGGACTGGAAACCAGAAAACCAGCTCTCTCTCAACAGTGAGGTTAACAACATCAGTGGTGATACTTTCGAGGTAGTTCTTACTGTAACCGTTACCTCAAAGTTGGAAGAGAAGACAGCATTCTTGGTTGAGGTTAAACAGGCTGGCATTTTTACTCTGGGCAACTTCCCAAATAACGAAATGGGTCCGATGCTGGGAGCCTACTGCCCTAACATTCTGTTCCCCTATGCCCGTGAAGCCATCTCAGACTTGGTTACCAAAGGCGGCTTTCCAACGCTCCTCCTGGCTCCAGTCAACTTCGACCACCTGTTTGCCCAACATATGCAACAGCAGCAGGCGCAAAAAGATGCGTCTCCAGAGGATACACACTAAACCTCTATGGGTAAGTCAATCCCAAAGATCGCAGTCCTCGGTGCTGGGTCCTGGGGCACAGCCCTGGCCATTCAGCTTGCTAGAAATGGGGCCAATGTAAAGCTGTGGGGGCTGTCGGCTGAGGTGGAAGCCCTAATCAGAGATGGGGAGAACAGGTATTTCCTACCCGGTGTGGCCTTCCCTCAAAACCTACAGCCAACCGCAAATCTTGAGGAGGCTGTAACATCAGCCAATGAGGTTCTGGTGGTAGTTCCAAGCCATGTGTTTCCCTCAGTACTGGAAACCGTGGAGCCACTTCTGCAGCCTGATGCAACCCTAAGTTGGGCCACCAAGGGGCTGGAAAAGAAAACCGGAGAGCTGCTCAGCTCTGTGGCAATGAAAATTCTGGGAGATCGTCCTATAGGTGTTATCTCCGGCCCTACCTTTGCTGGAGAGGTCGCAAGAGATCTACCAACAGCGGTAACCGTTGCCTCCACATCCCCAGAGCATGCCGAAAGATTGGCCGGATATCTCCACTCTGATAGATTTCGCGCCTATACCAGTGACGATATTATCGGCCTGCAAGTTGGCGGCGCCGCAAAGAATGTGATGGCCATTGCCGCAGGTATTGCCGACGGCCTTAATTTCGGCGCAAACACCCGGGCAGCCCTTATTACCCGCGGACTCGCAGAAATTATGCGCTTGGGTCTGGCTATGGGAGGCAAACTTGAGACCTTCATGGGCCTTGCTGGTCTAGGCGACCTGGCCCTAACCTGCACCGACAATCAATCCCGTAACCGCCGCATGGGCCTAGCTCTAGCAGAGGGAAAATCTATAGAGCAGGCCAAACAGGAGATCGGCCAGGAGGTTGAGGGGGTAGACGCCGCCAAAGTGATCTATAACAAGGCCAAGGAACTTGGCATTGAGATGCCTATAACCGAGCAGGCCTATAACGTCCTGTACCAGGGTCTGGATCCAAAACTAGCAGTACAAAGATTGCTTGAAAGAGACCAGCGCCCCGAAACCGAGTAGCCTCTCTATTTCATTTCCGCTCCGTCGAAACCCTGTTGGCGCCAGGCCTCAAACAATATAATTGACACCGCGTTAGAGAGATTCAGACTACGGTTTCCCGGACACATAGGTATTCGGATTAACTGCTCGTCTGGCATAGCCTCAAGCAACTCCTGGGGTAGACCCCTGGTCTCTGGGCCGAACAGAAGCATATCTCCTGGCCTATATTCAACCTCAGCATAACCCCTGCGACCACGGGTTGAACAGGCAAATATCCTCTCTTTATCCATCTCTGGCTGTTTCAGAAAATCATCCATACTCTTATACTCATGTACATCGGTTAAATCGGAATAATCCAATCCAGCCCGGCGTAGCTTTTTTTCATCCAACCGGAATCCAAGGGGATGAACCAGGTGTAGAGAGCTGCCACTATTGGCGCAAAGGCGTATGATGTTCCCAGTGTTGGGGGGGATCTCTGGTTGATACAATACAATTTTAAACATTGATGGAAAGACCTTAATGAATAACAACAACTCCCCTTTGGCAGTAGAACTCTGTGGCCTAAAACTGGCGACACCATTGGTGCTGTTATCTGGTTGCGTTGGTTTTGGGGAAGAGTATACGCGGGTAAAGGGTTTTTCCAACCGGGATGTGGGCGCAATTTGTCTTAAAGGCACCACCGGCGATGCAAGGCTGGGTAATCCACCCCATCGGATTTATGAAACAGAAACTGGCATGTTGAATGCCATCGGGCTGCAAAATCCCGGCGTCGATTTTGTGGTCGATGAAATTCTGCCGCAACTGGATCTCTCAGAAACCACCTTTATTGCCAATGTGTCTGGCTCCACCATTGAAGAGTATGTAAAGGTAGCAGAGCGTTTTAACGACTCCCCTGTGGCCGCAATTGAGATCAATATCTCCTGTCCTAATGTCAAACAGGGCGGCGCTGCATTTGGCAATGATCCAGAGATGTCAGCACGGGTGGTGGAAGCCTGTCGTGCGGTCACGCAAAAGCCTCTCATAACCAAACTCTCGCCCAATCAAACGGATATTGCGGAAAATGCCCGCCGCTGCATCGAGGCAGGAAGTGATGCCATCTCTGCGATCAACACCCTTATGGGGATGGCGATTGATACTGAGACTCGCAGGCCAAGAATTGGCAACAACCAGGGAGGACTCTCCGGGCCAGCAATTAAACCTGTGGCCCTACTCAAAGTACACCAGGTATATCAGGTCTGCAAAAAGCATAATATTCCAGTTATCGGTCAAGGCGGGATAAGCTGCGCTGAGGATGCATTGGAATTTATTATCGCTGGCGCCACTGCGGTAGGAATCGGCACCGCACTGTTTTATGACCCATTAATATGCAACAAGATAAACCAAGGTATAAACAGCTATCTAGATCATCATGGGCTAACATCGGTTACCGAACTAACCGGCAGTCTAGAACTTAACACACCAAATAAACTTAAGTGCTAATATTGACTGTAGCAACATATTTTTTGCTGTTTAGCGCAATACTATTCATCAATAAGCGCTACCAACTTAAGGCTACACAATTTGAATTCATTCAAAAAAAAACCTGACGTTTCTATATTACGAAAATTCATTCCTTTGTCTGAATGGAGTAATAGAAAACTGGAGATGTTGGCGAATTCCCTTGAAATTAAACAAGCAAAAGACGGCGAAATTCTTATTAAACGCGACAGCGATGATGGCCTCAGCTACTATCTAATCAGCGGCAAAGTACAGCTATCGGCGCAAGACGGAAAAACAAATCAGGTCGATGCAGAAAGCCCTCATGCGGCAGCTCCATTGTCGCAACTATTGCCACATAAATATGAAGTCGTCTGTCTTGGACCCGTCGAATATATCAGTGTAGATAATTATCTGGTAACCCAAACCATATCTGAAAAGCGCCCTTCAAATATACACGATGGTTATGAGGTTAGTGAGAACCCAGTTAGCGAAGATGGGTCGGTTGCTGACGCAAAACCATTTTCTAACCAGCTTGCTATTCAGCTGGAAGAGGACCTAAAGCAAGACCGCCTAAGCATTCCGTCACTACCGGAAATTGCCACAAGGGTCGGTCGTGCAATTGAGGAGGAGTCCTGCAACGCCAAAACCATTGCCAGGATTATACAAACCGATCCTGCCATAACAGCAAAGATCGTAAAGGCGGCAAACAGTGCCTTTTATGGGGGACACAGCCCGGTTGAAACATGCACCAAAGCTGTAGTTCGCCTTGGAATGTCCGTGACAAATAGCCTTGTTGTCAACTACACCATGCGCGATCTGTTTCAAACCAAGTCCAAACAGATAAATCTACGCATGCATAAGTTATGGATACATAGTATCAAGGTAGCCGCAATATGCTACGTGCTTGCCAAACGTTACAAGGCATTCAACGCAGATGAAGCTATGGCTATTGGCCTATTACATGATATTGGTATTGCTGCGATACTCAATCAGGCATCTAATTACCCTGAGTTGGCCTCAGATCCGGCTGCTATGGATCTGGCCATTGATGAGCTGCGCGGCCCTTTTGGCAGCTGCATACTCAAAAGCTGGCGCTTTCCAGACGCATATATTACTGCTGTTGAAGAGGCCGAGAACTGGATGCGCGATACTGAAGGCGCACCCGACTACTGCGATATACTTATCCTGGCGCAACTACATAGCTATGTTGGAACTCAAAAGGCCCAGTCCGTTCCGCCCTTTGATAAAATCCCGGCCATTCCCCGTTTGAACTTAGGGCCACGCCAGAGCATTGCCGTACTACAAGGCCTAAATGAAGAGATTGAGCAGGTAAAATCCCTGCTCAGCCCTTAAGCCTAAAGCAGAACTAATATTGTGAAATATAGTTTAAAGACCCTGGTTATCCCTTTTGTATTGATACTTTTGGGCCTGTTTTTTTATACCTCTGCCCCTGACCGCCTGTCTGACAACTCCCTGAACTCACTTAAGACAAAACTGGTGGCGCCTGAATTTGTTCTGCCGGATATAAATGGCAAACTGTATGCGCTTTCTGACTATAGGGGCAAAATTGTAGTGGTTAATTTCTGGGCCAGCTGGTGCCCACCCTGTGTCGCCGAGATGCCCTCTTTACAGAAGGCCGCTGACCAGCTGGCGCCACACAATATATCTGTCCTAGGTATAGGTGTTGGGGAGAGTCGTGAAAGTGTAAGGCGGTTTCTAAGATCTACCCCAGTACATTTTCCCTTACTTCTAGATTCAGGGTCTGATGTTATGGATAAATGGGCAGCCCCTTCGCTGCCAACCACTATTGTGATTAACCAGGAGGGGGAAATGGCGCTTCTGGCATTGGGTGAGAGAGATTGGGGTGACGCCAAAATCCTGCAACAGATCATCTCATTGCAACAGACACCATAAAAAATTAACGCGCTTACTCCTGGGATCTCTCTTAACAGCGGCCATAACAGGCATCTATTCTGGTTTAATGTGTTCTATATAGCGCGGCCTATCCTGCATGCGCATTCGTACGCGGATTGACCTCACCTTAAGCCTGTCATCTGTCCCTTCAAACCCAAGATCACAATGGGCCTGGCCCTCCTCCTGTAAGGGGATCTGAACCATATCTCTATAGGTGTAGATATTCTCTCCCACATCTCCCCCGGAACACACCGCAGGAGACGCCGGCAGATCCCCCTCCACCTCAGCCTGTTCAAACACCAAATCACCGGCCTGCCACCACTTGGTGCGCTCTTCTGACCCGCTGATGGTCTTTATGATATATGCTCTGGAAAACCTAAGGATGAGGTCGTCGCCTTCAAAGGCGATACTCTCCACCTCAGATCCTGGAAGTTCAATGCTGCTGATCTCCATCTAGAAACTCCATAAATAGAAAGCGAGATATTACTACACATCCATAAAAAAGGGGACGCAGTTGCATCCCCTTCTTACATATAATGATTCGAATTGCTCAGACAAACCGCTTTCTGGTAAAGCCTATCAGCCCAAGTAGTCCGCTGCCGAAAAGCCAGACAGCAGCAGGCACCGGAACAGGTGAAGCGCCTATCGGGCCATTGGCTTCCCATATAGTAATGTCAGTGGCGCTATCCGTCGCATCAGCCCAAAACTCACCATAGACAAGAGAAGTAAAAAGCTGGTCAGCGTCAACACCGAATATTCCAGGCCCTGTGACTACATTGTCAGCAGCATCAAATATGAGTCCGATGAAAAAAGATTTATCCGTACCGGAACTAAAAAAGTCATTGTTGAATACTGTTATTAAAACAGCATCAATCATATCACCAGCTGCGGGCAGGTTTGGAAACATGGCAGGAGTAACATACCCTGGCATATCGCTCATATACCCCGCCGGCAATTCATAATTGTTTATTGATGTAAATCCTATAGCGAACCCTGGAGGATTCTGTGTCCAAGCCGGACCATTTGCAAAACCCCAGGTGTTTGCACCTTGAAATACATCTACCTGTAGTGCCACAAGATCCCCAAATATATCTATATCTTCGATTGAAGATCCAGCCAAATCATCGCTATCAATTTGTAGTGCGCCAGACACATCATCTCCTATGTTCAAAGGAGATGGCCCCATATTTTCTAGGATGGTCGTATTAAAATTAAACTGAATTAATGGGGCCGCGATCGCGGCGCTTGGAACACAAAGTGCGGCAATCAGGATGCTGGCACTGTATGCCTTGCCGAGGACGGAACGGGTCATGGTGAACTCCTTTTTATTTTCGTTTATCCATATATCGAGGCAAGAACACAAATACCCGACTTATGATGCGTTAATCATAAGAAGATAGAGGGGAAAATCAAGTGGAATTTGGTTAACTATTTCTCCTCACCCAGCCCCAACTCCTTGATCTTTCGCGTCAGGGTATTTCTCCCCCAACCTAAGAGACGTGCCGCATCCAGGCGTCTGCCCCCGGTATGTTCCAGTGCGGTCTCAATCATTACTGTCTCAAACTGCGGCACCGCCTCATCCAGGATGGCCTCTTGGTCTTGGCCTAATCTGAGGCGCGCCCAGTTTCTCAGGCTACCGCACCAGTCATCATCACTCTTTGCGCTCTCCACTTCTGCATGTAATTCAGGCGGCAGATCTTCAATATGGATCTCCTGGCTGGAGGCCATTACCGTCAACCAACGTGCGGTATTTTCCAGCTGGCGAACATTGCCTGGCCACCCCAAATTCTGTAGCTCTTTCTCAGTATCCGGCAACAGGGTCTTGGTCTCCACCTCCAGCTCTTTAGCGGCGTTGGCAAGAAAGTACTTCATCAGGATGGGGATATCTTCCTTTCTTTCCCGCAGTGAAGGGATGTGAATACGGATTACATTGAGACGATGAAACAGGTCTTCACGAAACCGGCCTGATTCCACCAACTCTTCCAGATCCTGATGGGTCGCCGCGATAATACGAACACTTACCTGTACAGCCTCATGCCCCCCGATACGGTAAAACACACCATCGGCCAAAACCCTAAGCAGACGCGTCTGCAGTTCTGACGGCATATCGCCTATCTCATCCAGAAAAAGGGTGCCTCCGTCGGCCTGTTCGAAACGACCTTCTCGTCTTACCTGGGCACCGGTAAAGGCGCCCCTTTCATGGCCAAACAGCTCTGACTCCAGCAGATCCTTTGGAATCGCAGCCATGTTCAACGCAATAAATGGGCCTGATGCCCTGGGACTATGCCGATGCAGCGCCTGGGCCACCAGCTCCTTGCCTGTGCCTGACTCTCCATTGATCAGTACCGTAATGCTAGATCTAGCCAGGCGTCCGATGGCTCGGAACACCTCCTGCATCGCCGGCGCCTCTCCGATTATCTCGGGACTGTCCGGGGTAACATCCGCCCTCACACTAGCTGAGCCCTGTGAATGTCTACAGGCACGGCGCACCTGGTCCACCGCCTCATCCACATCAAAAGGCTTGGGGAGATACTCAAAAGCGCCGCCATGAAATGCGGCAACTGCACTATCAAGATCGGAATGGGCCGTCATAATGATTACCGGTAGATCTGGATATGTCTCATGTATCTGCCCCAACAACGACAGACCATCTATGCCCGGCATACGCACATCTGTTACCACCACATCAGGCAAGCCGAAGGTTAGTTCTTCTAGGACGCCGTCGGCAGAGGAAAAGCTCCGCACCTCCATCTGGGCCTTCTGTAGCGCCTTCTCTAATACCCAACGGATGGAGCGATCGTCATCAATTATCCATACTTGTTGTGTCTTACCCACCTTTTTCCTCCAATGGCAGCATTACACGAAAAACGGTCTGTCCTGGCTTACTGGTAAATTCCACCAGCCCACCATGTTGATGGATCAGGGATTGAGTGATAGAGAGCCCCAGGCCCATGCCGGAATTACCTGAGGTAACCATGGGGTAAAAGATCTTCTCTCGAATATCTTCCGGTATGCCGGGACCGTTATCCTCAATTTCAATCAGTACTACAAGACGGTGGCGTATATTACCGATGGTGAACTGGCGCAGGATCCTAGAACGTAGAATTATTGCGGCATCTTCTTTTCTGCACAGCGCCTGCGCAGCATTTCGCACAATATTCAGAATCGCCTGGATAATACGATCATTGTCCACGTAAAGTTCCGGGATACTGGGATCAAAATCTCGTTTTATCTGTATGCTATCACCATACTCAGCCATCATCAGGGAACGCACACGTTCCAGAATTTTGTGAACATTTGCCTCAGACATCTGGGGAAGTCTATGGGAGCCCAGCATCTGGTTTACCAAGGACTGCAGTCGGTCAGCCTCTTTGATGATGATCTGGGTGTATTCACACAACTCCTTATCATCCAGCTCTGCCTCCAGTAACTGGGCGGCACCACGCAGTCCTCCGAGTGGATTCTTTATCTCATGTGCTAAACCGCGGATCAGATCCCTCGCTGCATCATGCTGGCTCAACAAATTCTCTTCTCTGCTAATCTGTAGCTGCCGATCTATATGCTGCATCTCCATCAGCAGATAGTTATCGCCTAAATCGTCTGTAATTGGGATCACTGTACAATCCACGGTTACAGTCTCACCATTTTGCAGGTTTAAAATGATCTCCCTCTCGGTAAAAGGGCGTCCGGTCATTAATGCCTGCTCCAGGCTCTCTTCTTCCAGGGCAGAATCGCACTGAATAAGCTCACCGGCCTTGTTAAGAACCATATGTCTAGCGCTCAGAGCAAACAGGATCTCTGCAGCAGAATTCATATAGCGTAGAAAAAGATCCTGGTCGAACAGCAGAATCGAGAAGCTCAGGTTCTCCAATACCCGGTTTCCATATTTATCCTGCGATTCTGTTTTATCAATCATGAGATTCTATTAGCAATAAACGAACCAGTTTTCTAAAAAGGAACTTCCACCTATCAGCGGCTAGATTAATGCTGTTTCTAGCTGCAATCGGTTCAAATCTGAAACAAACGAAGAGTTTTAAACACGCACAACAATTAACTACATAATATTGTATGCACTAATATGGTGCCTGGATAGGGGTGTTGCTATTTTTGGTTATAGTTTGGGGAATAATTGGAACCAGGAGTAAAGGTTCCGCTACCGGAAGGAACCCCTTTTTTGTATTCCTGTGCCTTTTCTTTATAGGTGTTGGAGCTTCCGTAATCCTTAGAAAAGTCATCACCATAATCCTTGCTGAGGTCTTTTTTATAATCTGCCTTCGTGCCCTCATCCTGATTAAAGTCTGGTGTATAGGCCTCGCTGTTATCTTTCGGGGTATTGTCTTTAGTTTCAACAGCCGCCATTTTGAGATGAAATATGATCGAGTTAGAACTGATTAGAGCGACACTGTTTTTATCAAATACACTTGCCCTAAGGGTATGGGTACCTCGTTCAACCTTTGACAGGGTAATTGAAGTTTGTGTTGATCCTCTTAGTGCTTCCTTGCCATCAAGATAGAGCGTAATACTATTCCCAGGTTTTAGTCCCGGCGTGAGATCAATACCCACATCTACATCACCATTGTTATTGCGTATGGTCTCATTCATCTTGGGCTTAACAATAGACATATTGGTATAGCCTAGATTTTCCTCGGGCTTGGTTTCGTCACCTGCGGCCGGGTTTGTGGCTGTGGGAGTGTATGTAACAGCCTTGGGTAGCTCTACCTGTTCTGCCCCCTCCACCTCTGAATCCGAATAGTGGATTTTTCCGTTTTCATCCACCCACTTGTAGATACCGGCAGTAGCGGTGAAACAGATTAGCATCAAGGAGATAAGGAGATATCTGCACATGGCAGGAGCATAGACCAGTGTTGGCCTGCAAACAAGCTAACAAAGGTACCAGCAATACTGTTTTTCCGATAAACGTGATCTTAAAAACAAAAACGCCCCCTGCATAAGGGGGCGTTTGAGCTAATGCATGACTGATCAGCGATCAGAGGCTGTAGTACATATCGAACTCTACCGGATGGGTGGTCATACGGAAGCGGGTAACCTCCTCCATCTTCAGGTCGATGTAGCCATCAATCAGATCGTCGGTGAAAACACCGCCAGCCTTGAGGTACTCACGGTCCGCTGACAAGCAGTCCAGAGCCTGATCCAGGCTGTGGCATACGGTTGGAATGTTAGCCGCCTCTTCAGCTGGAAGATCGTACAGATCCTTGTCCATGGCGTCGCCCGGGTGAATCTTGTTCTGGATACCGTCCAGACCAGCCATCATCATGGCGGAGAAGGCCAAGTAAGGGTTGGCGGTCGGATCAGGGAAGCGCACCTCAATACGGCGAGCCTTCGGGCTGGAAACCCAAGGAATACGGATGGAAGCAGAACGGTTACGGGCGGAGTAAGCCAACATAACTGGAGCCTCGAAACCTGGTACCAGACGCTTGTAAGAGTTAGTTGAAGCGTTAGTGAAGGCGTTCAGAGAACGGGCGTGCTTGATGATTCCGCCGATGTAGTAGAGTGCTGTCTCTGAGAGTCCGCCGTACTGATCACCAGCGAAAATGTTCTCGCCGCCCTTAGCGATGGACTGATGCACATGCATACCGGAACCGTTGTCACCCACCAGCGGCTTAGGCATGAAGGTGGCTGTCTTGCCGTAGGCATGGGCCACATTCTGTACACAGTATTTCAGGATCTGATTCTGATCCGCACGCTTTACCAGGGTATCAAACTTGGTACCGATTTCGCACTGACCTGCGGTGGCCACCTCGTGGTGATGCACCTCAGTTTCAACGCCCATCTCTTCCATAGCCAGACACATGGCAGCACGGATGTCGTGCAGGGAATCAACCGGCGGAACAGGAAAGTAACCGCCTTTCAGACCAGGACGGTGACCGATGTTGCCATCTTCGTAAACTCGCTCGGAGTTCCACTCGGCCTCTTCGGAGTCTACCTTGTAGAAAGCGCCACTCATGTCTGCGCCAAAACGGACGTCGTCCAGTACGAAGAACTCAGGCTCAGGACCGAAGTAAGCGGTGTCACCGATACCGGTGGACTGCAGGTAGGCCTCTGCACGCTTGGCCACGGAACGTGGGTCGCGCTCATAACCTTCCATGGTGGTAGGCTCAAGGATATCGCAGCGGATATTCATGGTGACCTCGTCAGTAAACGGATCAATGATGGCAGTATCAGATTCCGGCATCAGAACCATGTCGGATTCATTAATACCCTTCCAGCCAGCGATGGAGGAACCATCGAACATCTTGCCATCGGTAAACAGGTCTTCATCAACCACATGGGAAGGTACAGTTACATGCTGTTCTTTACCGCGGGTATCGGTGAAGCGAAAGTCAACAAACTTCACTTCATTATCTTTGATCATCTTCAGGACTTTTGAGGCCATCTCTAGTTCTCCAAACTATTAAATATTAGACTTTGTACTTATAAACCTACCTGCTGAGGCAGATGTTTAAACAGAATGCCCCCGGAATTACAAGGAACAATCAGATAATTGCCCTTGCACCAATAGGATGCGGCAAGGGTAAAAATACTCTTTCTCCTTCCCAATGAAAGGAGAGAAAAACCACACAAACGAGACAATTCCAACGTTTATAGCAGAATACATGCCATTTGGGGTAAACAATCTTTCGTATGATACATGGTTGCAAACCTCGATCATACGCCAAATGAGAGGCATCCCCGGAAAAAAATGCTTTTCAACAACCGGTTATGGCGAACAAACCAACACCAAACAGACCAAGCTAAGCAACCCGACCTCAAGGCTGGCCGGTAGAACATAGCTAGGGCCGACCCGGCCCCCCCAGCTATGCAGCACCAATAGTGTGCGCCAGCAACGCCAGAGCACCATGTTGGTGCCTAGCTAAAAAATATCTTCAGCCCTCGAAAATCACTCTCTTCATTCAGCTGCTCCTGCAGCCGGTTTCGAAGATCCTCCAGTCCACTCTCCCCTACATAGCAGCTTAGGGGTAAATATAGATCAATATCTATCTTTCCTTCCTGATAATGCAGGATAGTCTGATCAATCTTTTGCGCCTCTGGAATAGAACTCCAGCATCCCCTCAATTTCTCCAACGCCTGTTGCCTTAGGGGAAGATCTTTGGTGGGAGGAGCCACCTCATCATCCTCTGGATCGACATGCACCGTCACATCATTAATCTCATCCACCTCCCTCAACAGTCGCTCCATCACCGTCTGACTAATCATGTGTCCCTCGGTGACACTCATCCACGGCGCCACCAGTACATGCACATCCACAATGATCTCGCCGGCGATACTCCTGGTCCTAAGCATATGGATTGAATCAACGCCATCAACCGAGCGAATAATCTCCTTAACGCGCTCTAACCCCTCCTTTCCCAGACCTGCATCCATGAGTTCTTCAAGGGCTGGCCAGCCCAACTCCCAGCCAACCCGGGCAATCATCACACCAACTATGACCGCAGCAACCGTATCCAGATAAGGAAGGCCGGCAATAGTTCCGCCGATACCAACAACCACAACAATAGAAGAGATGGCGTCCGAGCGATGGTGCCAGGCGTTTGCCTGAACCATCTTTGAACCAATCCTGCGTCCAGCCCGCATGGTGTAGTGGTACAGGCCCTCTTTTATCAACACCGAGAATATGGCGACGATCAATGCCAGTGGGCCAGGATGCAGCAGATGCTCCGGACTGAAAAGGCGCGCCCCACTATCCCAAACTATCCCGACCGCAATCAAAATTAGGATTATCCCCAGACCCAAGGTGGCAACCGTCTCAAATCGACCATGGCCATAGGGGTGTTTTTCATCCGGGCCGTGCTGGGCATGATGGGAGGCAAACCAGACCATGGCATCAGACAGCAGGTCGGACAGGGAGTGAACGCCGTCCACAATAAGGGCGTGGGACTGAGCTACAAATCCGAACAGCACCTTAAGAGCGGACAGGATGATATTAGCTATCGCCCCCACGATGGTAACGCGTTTACTTACCTCTGACCGCTCGTTTGCCTGAATTCCAGTCATCAACCCTCTTCTTTCAAAATTCGAACCACTATTATGTACTCATCCCTATCGGTTCTGGTTTCCACTACCTCATGGCCGTTAATTCTACTCCAGGAAGGGATATCATTCAGCGCACCAGGGTCCGTACATATGGCCTCTATCTCATCCCCAGCCTCAAGCTCAGCCGCCCGGTCCTGCACCTTTATTACCGGCATGGGACAGAGCATGCGTCGGCAATCCAGCTGCACCCTCTTCACAGGATCCACTCCTGCTTTAACTCAAGAGGTCCCATCGGGGCCACCTCGATACAGCGGGTTGTTGCATCTTGATTCCGTATCTCCACACCCACAACATCTTCGGCCTTGCCCTTACTGTAGCGGGCCAGGATTCTAGCAGCCAGTTCTAGGTTCTGCTCAGATGCCTCTCCATCAATCAGCGCCAATGGCCCAGGATGGCTTGTAGTCCTTAAGCTGACATATTGATTGCGATACCCCTGCAAAAAATTTCCCTCTCCCTCCTCCCTGGAGATAATCAACTTAAAATCGGGACTTGGTCTCAGATGCCGCCCCACCTTGAGCAGCATGATATCGTCCATCTCATAGCTCTTCTCCCCCCGTGATTGCCACAGATCGGCCAGCTTGGCCGAATACTGGGCGTCGGTCAGAAAACAGCAGCCACCGGCCGGTTGGGCATAATCCTCAAATCCAAACTTCTTGGCCAGGGCCATTTGCGGTTTTCTGGTACGACCACTAAAGTCATAAAGCCTTTCCCGATCCACCCAACCTTCACGCTCCGGCAGGGTCTCTGGGAGATTTCTCGCGCACAGCGGACGCAGCAAAAGGTCATTCGCCCCTGAACCTCGGGCAATAACCGGCATGGTGTCTTTACGTTGGGACATTGGCCTCTGGCCTATCACCTCACCGGTGATAATAAAATCGAAGCCATTCTCTTTGATCCATTCATGGGCCTTCTTCACCATAAATATCTTGCAGTCCAAACAGGGGTTCATGTTGGCCCCATACCCATGTTTGGGATTGAATAGCACCTCCTTGTACTCCTCAATGATATCTATAATGTGCAGTTTCATTCCCAACTGCTCTGCCACCCACAAGGAATTGTTACGCTTGGGTTTATTTCTATCCTTTTTGCGAATGGCATGGGTATGCCCCTCCACACAGAATCCGGTGTAGAAATTTATCCCCTCTACGTGCACACCCTGCTCCTGAATAACCCGGGCAGCCAGAAGAGAGTCCAGGCCGCCGGAGATAAGGGCTACTGCTTTGCGTTTTTCACTCATAATCAATTCAAAATCCAAACAGGAGTGGGATTATACTGCATCCGCCAACAGGAAGGGCACTCAAAAACAGTTGGATATAACCCTCAGCGCCTGTGATGCCTGTGGTGTCCGTGACGTCCGTGGTATCCGTGGTGTCTACGACCGCTGTAGTAACTTAACGAATAAGTTGGATACGGGGCCCATCCATAGCCGTAGTATCCGCCGTCAACGTATCCTACATTTCCATCATAGCGGTGGTTATAACCGTGACAACCCGTAACGCCTAGCCCAATTGCCATCAACCCAGCAATAATTAACATCTTCTTGGTCATGGTCTTCTCCCATATAAATACCTACATCTGCTCTCATAATTTACTTTAGTGGGAGCGTCATGAACCTCTACAGAACAAAAACAGCGCCATGACTTGCCAATACCCTTTTTAGATACCATGCTTGGATAATCGGTATAGATTTCTTGCCCAGGATCGAAAGGAGATACCTTATGTATTTCGGAGAGCGACACACCCCTGTGAAGTTAGAGAATGACGACAGAAGAACCGTTATGCGACGGCACCTGATCTATTACCTGCGAGTGTGGGACCTCAAAAGCGACAAACTTTTGGGGCATATTGTTGATATCAACACGGGTGGTTTTATGTTGATCAGTGAGAAGAGGGTTGAGCAGAATAAGGAATTTGACCTGGAGATCCGCTGGAATACCCCCGACGACCAGGAAATAAAGATCCAGTTTCAGGCAGAAAGCCGTTGGAGCTCAAATGACGTTAACCCCGCCTTTTATGATACCGGCTTTAAATTGGTAGGGCCGTCCGATGATGTATTGGAGCCAATTAGGAAGATGATCGAAGAGTATGGCTTCCAGGATTAACTCCTGAAATCGGCAATTTTTCCACAACCGGCGGCCAAATCCATAAAAAACCCATAAAAAAACCCATAAAATAGCGCCGCCGTTAGCCAAATCCGCCCTTCTAACGCTATACTTGCGCGTTTCTGAATAAGCAGACAAAGGGCTTTTCTTTGAATACGCCAACGAACAACAGCAGCCCGGATGTATCCACATTCCAGGGTCTAATCTTCGCCCTGGAAAAGTACTGGGCGGATCAAGGTTGCGTCATACTGCAGCCCTACGATATGGAGATGGGTGCCGGCACCTTTCACTCCGCAACATTTCTCCGTTCCATCGGCCCAGAGCCTTGGAACTGCGCCTATGTGCAGCCGTCACGTCGACCCACCGATGGCCGCTATGGCGAGAACCCGAACCGGCTACAGCACTACTATCAATACCAGGTAATCCTGAAACCTTCCCCGGATGATATTCAGGAGCTGTACCTGGGTTCGTTGAAGATGCTCGGCATAGATCCGCTGGTACATGACATCCGCTTTGTGGAAGACAACTGGGAATCACCCACCCTCGGTGCCTGGGGTCTGGGCTGGGAGGTGTGGCTCAACGGTATGGAGGTCACCCAGTTCACCTACTTCCAACAGGTAGGCGGCATTGATTGCCGTCCGGTCACCGGAGAGATCACCTACGGACTAGAGCGCATCGCCATGTACCTGCAGTCTAAGGAGAGTGTATTTGATCTGATCTGGACCAACGGCCCCCAAGGGCCGGTCACCTACGGCGACGTGTTTCACCAGAACGAGGTAGAGCAGTCCACCTACAACTTTGAAGTGGCCGATGTGGATTACCTGTTTGGCTATTTCGACCAGTGCGAAAAGGTGTGTCTGGAACTGATCGAGAAAGACCTACCCCTTCCGGCCTATGAACAGATCCTAAAGGCGTCCCACACCTTCAACCTGCTGGATGCCCGCCACGCCATCTCGGTAACCGAGCGCCAGCGCTTTATCCTGCGGGTGCGCACCCTGGCCCGGGCCGTGGCCCAGGCCTATTACGACCGCCGGGAGGCCCTGGGCTTCCCCATGCTAGCTGGAGAAGGAGGCGCCACCAATGTCTGATACACGTGACCTATTGGTGGAGATCGGCACCGAAGAGCTGCCACCCACCGCCCTGGATCGGCTATCCCTGGCATTCATGCAGGGTATTGAAGATGGACTGAAATCTGCTGAACTGGGCTTCACTGAGATCAAACGCTACGCCTCTCCCCGGCGGTTAGCGGTTCAGGTCACCGGCCTGGTCACCGCCCAAAAGGACCGGGTTGTGGAGCGCAAGGGTCCGGCACTTAAGGCCGCCTTTGATGATGCCGGCAATCCAAGCAAGGCTGCAGAGGGCTTTGCCCGCTCCTGCGGCGTAAGCGTAGATCAACTGGAACAGCAGGAGACCCCTAAGGGGACCTGGCTGATATTTAATCAGCAGCAGACTGGCAAAAAAACCACCGAGCTTCTACCGGAGATCATCGATAAATCCCTCTCCGCACTGCCCATTCCCAAACGCATGCGCTGGGGTTCCCGTAGTGAAGAGTTTGTTCGTCCAGTGCATTGGACGGTGTTGTTGTTTGGAGATGAGGTGATTCCGGCGGAGATCCTGGGGCAACAGACTGGACGCAGCACCCGAGGCCACCGTTTTCATCATCCAGACGCCATTGAGATCAGCACCCCAGCCAACTATCTGTCTCAGCTCCAGGACCCAGGCATGGTCTATGCGAATATGGAGCAGCGCAAGGAGATCGTTCGCCAGCAGGTTATGGAAACCGCTGCAGCCGCTGGTGCCAAGGCCATTATCGATGAAGATCTGCTAAACGAGGTCAACGCCCTTAATGAGTGGCCGGTGCCGGTTATGGGTAGCTTTGATGAGAGCTTTCTTGAAGTGCCTGCCGAGGCCCTGATCCAGGCCATGCAGGGACATCAAAAATATTTTCCTGTGGTTGCTGAGGATGGCACCCTGCGTCCCAACTTCATCACCATCTGCAATATCGAAAGCCAGGATATCGCCCAAGTAAGATCTGGCAACGAACGGGTGATCAGTCCCCGCTTTAAAGACGCCGCCTTCTTCTGGGAACAGGATCTGAAACAGCCCCTGGATGCCCATCAGGAACGTCTGAAATCTGTTGTGTTTCAAGACAAGCTGGGGACCCTGTACGACAAGGCCCAACGGGTGGCAAAACTGGCCCAGGCCATAGCCGAACAGACCGGTACTGATCCTGCCCTGGCCAAACGTGCGGCCGAACTGTGCAAGTGTGATCTCATGACCAATATGGTCAACGAATTCCCCAAACTTCAGGGCATCATGGGTAGCTACTATGCCGCCAAGTCCGGGGAGGATACTCAGGTGGCCGCCGCCATGAAAGAGGTCTATCTGCCCAAACATGCCGGGGACGATCTCCCCGCTGGGGATTGCGGCAGAGCCATCGCCGTGGCCGATCGTTTAGATACCATCATGGGTATCTTTGCCATTGGCCAGAAACCTACCGGGGTAAAAGACCCGTTTGGTCTGCGCCGCGCCGCCCTAGGTGTTCTACGCATCATCATCGAGACACCGCTGGATCTGGATCTTGAGGCCATGCTCAAATTGGCCGCACAGGGTCTTAGCGACAAGGTGGACGCCGCCGCCGCGGTTGCAGAGGTGTTCGACTATATGATGGATCGACTCAAGGCCTACTACACAGATCGCGGCATAACAGCTGATGTGATCGACGCGGTCCTGGCCTGCCGTCCCACCAGACCGGCAGACTTTGACCTGCGGGTGAAGGCGGTGACCGAGTTTCGTAAACTTCCAGAGGCCGAAAGTCTCTCCGCCGCCAACAAGCGTATCCGCAACATCCTGAAGAAGAGTGATGAAGAGTATCCAGAGCAGCCAGATGTCGCCATCTTCGAAGAGGAGTCGGAGAAGATGTTGTACAAAAAGTTAACTGAGCTGACTCCGGTTGTGGAACCACTGTTTGCGGAGGGTGACTACACCCAGGCCCTGAAGCTACTTGCTGCCCTGCGCGCAACAGTAGACGGTTTTTTCGACAGCGTAATGGTCAATTGTGAGGACACAAACCTACGCCGCAACCGCTTGGCCCTGTTGAGCTCCCTAAGCGCTATGTTCCTCAGCGCCGCCGATCTCTCCAGATTGCAGTAATGTCGCGCGACTCCTACCAAGAGATGCTGGCTGCGGTTCAGGCCTTTCACGACAAACACCGCTTTCGTGAAACCGGTGGGGAAGAGATGGCCTACCGCGTCGCTCTGATGGCTGAAGAGCTGGGAGAGATCTCCTCCTGTGTCACCAAGGGCAAGAGCAAGACGGCCCTGGCAGAAGAGATTGCAGACCTGCTTATCCTGATTCTGGGTACTGGCATTGCCCAGGACATAGATCTGAACCAGGCCTTTTGGGACAAGATGGAAAAACTGATGCAGCGCGAATCCAAGATGATCAATGGCCGCATCCGGGTATCTGAATTCAGGGATATGGAGTAACTACTTACTAACTCTGAAATGCCTATGAAGACTATCATCCTCGACCGAGACGGCGTCATAAACCAGGACTCAGATGCCTACATAAAAAACCAGGATGAGTGGATACCCATCCCCGGAAGCCTTGAGGCCATAGCGCGTCTTAGCCAGGCCGGTTACCAAGTTCTGGTGGCCACCAACCAGTCTGGACTGGCCCGTGGGCTGTTCGACCAGGCAACCCTAGACGCAATCCATCACAAAATGGAATCTGCAGTGGAACAACATGGCGCTAAATTGGATGGTATCTACTACTGCCCACACGGTCCGGATGACGGCTGTTCCTGTCGTAAACCGCAACCGGGGCTACTACAACAGATAGGGCTTGATCTGGGGGTAGATCTAAACGAATCCATCCTGGTAGGTGACAGCCTGCGGGACCTCCAGGCCGCCTCCGCCGTTGGTGCAAAACCCGTTCTGGTACTGACCGGCAAGGGAAGAAAAACCCTTGAGCAGCTCAACCAAGAACAACAAATTGATGTTTACCAAAACCTGGCAGACTTTGTAGAGACACTTCTCGCCAGGCCGGTTTCAGATTAAGGCAAAGACTAATGATACTAATCCGCTCAATCATATTTTTTGTTCTGCTGTTAATCAGCACCGTTCTACTTACTATCCCCATAGTTACCATTGGAATGCTGATTCCTTTTCGTCTGCGCTGTCAAATTGCCAATGCCTGGGGCATCTCTGCCCTCTGGATGTTGGACAAGATCTGTGATCTAAAATATGAGGTTAGGGGATGGGAAAACCTGCCTGAGCATTCAGCCATTATCATGGCCAAACATCAGTCCGCCTGGGAGACCCTTGCCATGCGCGGACTCTTCCCGCCCGAACAGGCCTGGATCTTCAAACGCGAACTATTATGGATACCCTTTCTAGGCTGGTCTCTGGCAGCGGTTGGTTCCATAAGCATTAACCGCAGCAGTGGTCGTGTTGCCATGCGGCAGGTGGTCTCCAAAGGCACCAAAAAACTTAAACTGGGACGCCTGGTAATGATCTTCCCGGAAGGAACTAGAGTGGCTCCAGGAGAGCGCAAGCGTTATGGCGTGGGTGGAGGAATCCTTGCAGAAAAATCAGGTTACCCCATCATACCCGTGGCCCACAACGCCGGTGTGTTCTGGCGACGCCGTGGGGTGAAGAAATACCCAGGGACCATTCAAATGGTTATAGGTGAGCCGATCGATCCTAAAGGCAAAACAGCTAACGAGATCATCGCCGAGGTAGAGGAGTGGATTGAGTCGACGGTGGCGGGGTTGCCGCGAGAGGTTGATCAGTAACCAAACCATAAACGTTATCCCGGTGAAGGCCGGGATCCACGCTTTTAGCTAGTTCTGGATATCTTTTTCTTTGTCCTTAACTCACAGAGTAATTTCACTTTTCCCGTGCAGGGACTACAAACCCATTTTCTTGTTTAAAGGAAATTGGTCTAGGATGATGTGAAGGAAATGAACCGCGTTAAATTAAATAACTACGGTACGGAACACCGGCGCTGCGTGACTGGTTTGGGTCACCTTGTAATTTGGTTGCCTAAGCGTCATTTCTGACTATCTTTCCAGAAGCATGACGCAACTCTCTCGCCCACCATTGATAATCACTATCTTCTGATGTAAAGCGCATGTAAGTAACTAAATCACAAAAAGTACCTGGATCAGGATCAATAGTATTTTGAACAAATTCCTCTAGACTTGAGCCGACCCTTTTAAACTCAAAACCATCGTGATCGAACGAATATATCGCTCCTGGATCTATTTCACTCGTGACGACCAAAAGATAATTACCACTGCTAGGGATCTCTCCAATCACTTTATGTGATCCAAACCAAGATGGAAGCGCCTCCTCTTCCTCGTCCTCATCGAGTAAATATGTCCAATCAGATAAGTCCGACTCTAGCTCTTCCCACTCTGAAGGGTGGGCTATGTAATATGCTGACTCAAAGCTATCTGGGCAAGAATATAGAGTCAATGAGCCAATCGAAGAATAGAATTCATTTAGATCACCCACTTTAGGAATCTGAACACCTGGCCTGGGTGGCTCAATAGAGTGGGTGAATTTTACAAGTTTGGTACTCTCTTCCGAGCCAATGGCCTCACAGAGGAAGACCCCTTCATGTTCCTGGATTTTTTCAACCAAATTTTTGATCATTAATGGTTTTCCTTTTTCACATAATGCCCTACTAAATTACGCCCCCAGGCGTTAATTTGAGTAACTTGTCAGGTTCCGACATGTCACGGGATTTTAAAGCTCCCTTTGATTCAAGTAACTCGTACAGCTCAGGATATCCATCTTTGGATACTAGATCTAGCGGAGTGTGAAACCAGGTATGGCCGGTTCCAATAAAATATTCTAACGCATTAACATTTGCGCCATGCTCTATCAGGGTTTTCGCCGCTAGAAACTGTTTTCTTTGTACTGCGTAATGTAATGGCGATTCACCTTGTGACCTCTCATTGGTATTTATCAAACCTTTGTGCTTATTTACGTCTAACCCAGATGAAACAAGGTAATCTATCATTTTATGATTGCCAAATTCTGCTGCCTTATGTAGTAGCGTTTCCCCATTCAGGTCTGTTTCTTGAATATCAGCGCCGTGATCTACTAAAAGCTGAATCAACTCAGGCGTTCCATATCTCGAACATGACAAAATTGCAATGCAGACCTTACGAACCTCAACAACATTCCCTTTATCGTCATACATAGGGTAGTTTTCAAAAAGATTGGCGCCACTCTCAAGTAATATTTTAGCCACTTCGACATGGCCTTTCGCACACGCTAAAGGCAGTGGTTTATAGCCGTATCTAGAACAAGTATTTACATCAGCACCCATTTTGATAAGTGCACTAACGGCAGTTGTGAGCCCAGCTTTTGCCGCTATGTTTAAAGGCAGATCAAAATCTGTGTTTGATTCCTGCGCATTGGGATCTTCTACATCCAAAAGTTTTTCTACCAGTTTTCCCTTTACGTTAGGATCTTTACTTGTCATATAAAGATCAGCAAGCTTCCCAATGGACCTTGGGAGTCGTTGTTTTTTGGCAACTCTTTTAGGAGGATCCTCATCTAGATACTGTTCCAGGATAGAGCTTATTTTATCTATCTCTTTAGCCCACCCCGACAGTTTTCCAGCCTCTTCCCACAAATCTCTCAATTCAGAATCAGTTGTTATCCTAGTTAAAGAGGCTATAGCCAACTGCTTCAACTCTCTGTTAGGGGAAAATGCCGCTCTTTCAATCCACTGTTTTGCATCTTTATAAATGCCTGATATTTTTTCTAACGATCCAGCTGCAACTACTGCTGCAGCCGCAACAGCCTCTTCAGCAACGCTGGCGTCAAGATCATCTGAGTTGATTGCGGTCGTGAAACTATTTTTTATTTTTTTTACGCATGATTTGCTATCTTCTAGTCCAGCTAACCAATCTAGCGCCGTATCATTTCCAAAAGGTTTATTGCTCCAAGCTCCCATAATGTATCTCTATCTCAATAAAACTAGCACCTGACTTTGCGGTGTGCCGAGGCGCAGTGTAGGCACGTGATATTGCCCCGACAACAGCCACTTGTTAGGCTTTTATGCTGCGCGACTAAATCAGGTCACCCACCACCTAGTGGTGCGCGGTTTATCTCGCCGATGATATGCGGCTTGCCTTTGGTTCGCACTGCATATGGCGTGGTCTTATCTGCCCATCCAGGCAGGGACGCAGGCTCCGCCTGAGGCGGAGGTATTAAACGTCCTTTTTTTAATCAGCTAATAGCTTTCCTAGATATCCAGTTTTTTAAACTAGGCGTCAGGTTGTTTTGGATAACCTCTTCCTTGAGATACCTATTAGCCCAAGTATGCCTGAGACAAAAAGCCAAATTCCAGCTGGTAATGGAACTGTTTTAACCACCAAAAAAGAACCAAAACCGTCGAAATTAATCGATTTACTGTGTATGAGTTCCCCTGTGTACACCAAATAGCTAGGAACACCACTAGCTAAAATGAAATCTAGTCCATACACATACGCCATAGGGTCACCACCCGATTCAGCATATCCAAATGACTCTGGGTTGCCGTTTTGGTCGCTGGTTTGACCAAATAGGTTGATAAAATTTAGATGCGTAGCGTTCACCGGCCCCGTAAACAATCCAAAATTTGTGAACATAGTATTCAGTTCAGCCATTGTGGCACGACGGTATCCGTCAAACAGCCCTCCTGCTTGAAGCTCTATCTCGATTTGATTGTATGAAAAAGGTTCTGTCTCAGTTAAATCGAGCCACTCCAAATTCGTTAATGTATCAGTAGTAGTCAGCCCATTATCAATAAATGCGGACTGAACGTTTCCTGAAATAAAAAGAAATAAGACGCCTGAGATGATTTTTATTGTTTTTGATGAAAGATTTAAATACATAGCTACCTCCTTGTGTTTGACCGCCTAAGGACAACGTACTTACTAGTTAACTACCCATGATTATTCGCTCTTTCTGTATAGCTAACATTTGATATAACGATGGCAGTTGTAGCGTAATCCCCCGTCAGCACCAATACTGGGTTATGCTGCAAACACCCCAATTAACACACATTTTACCTGATATATCTAACCCTACAAACCACCGCCTGAATCCAATCTTTCAAATAAGTGTGTAAGCACTTACTATCAGTCGTCCCAACGAAAAAGCCGCCCGGTGTTGAGCGACTTTTTTCTGGTTTGTAAAATCTCTAAATATCCAGATTCTCAACCGTAAGCGCATTCCGCTCAATGAAGTCACGGCGCGGTTCTACATGGTCACCCATCAGGGTGGTGAAGATCTCATCTGCCGCTACAGCATCTTCGATATCCACCCGCAGCAGACGTCTGGCCTCTGGGTTCATGGTGGTCTCCCATAGCTGTTCTGGGTTCATCTCGCCTAGCCCTTTGTAACGCTGGATGTGTTGTCCCCGCTTAGCCTCGTCCATGAGCCAGGTCAGGGCCTGGCTGAAGCTAATGATATCCTGCTGGCGTTCGCCTCTCTTGATGTAGGCCCCCTCTTGAATGAGTCCATCCAGTTGAGTCCCCAGATCCACTAGGCGTCGATAATCCCCGGTAGAGAAGAAGTCCAGGGAGAGTAAGGATTCGTTTTCAATACCGTGAATCTTGTGCACTATCCGTACGGATTTAGTCTGTTCCGCGGTTCCCACTATCGGGCCTATTTCATACTGATCAGATAGGCCACGCTCGGCATTTATTCTGCCGGTTAGTTCCTCTAGCCACTGTTCCAATTTAGAGCTGTTCTCTAGCAAGGCCTCGTCCACTTCCGGCATGAAGATAAGCTTTTCTAAAACCTCTCTGTCATAACGCTGGGCTAGGCGACGGATGCTGGCCATTACCGTGCTGTACTTCTGGGCCAGGCTCTCCAGGGCTGTGCCTGTCAGTGGTGGTGCCTCCGCTGAGACGAACAGGTTGGCGTTATCCAGGGCGGTCTGTATCAGGTATTGGTCCAGATCAGCATCGTCTTTCAGATACTGCTCCTGTTTACCTTTCTTCACCTTGTACAGAGGTGGCTGGGCTATGTAGATGTGACCCCTCTCTACCAACTCACCCATCTGGCGATAGAAGAAGGTAAGCAACAGGGTGCGAATATGGGCACCATCCACATCGGCATCGGTCATGATTATTATACGATGATAGCGTAGCTTGTCTGGATCAAACTCCTCCCGTCCTATGCCACACCCCAGTGCGGTGATGAGGGTGCCAACCTCTGCAGATGAGAGCATCTTATCGAAACGGGCCTTTTCCACATTCAGGATCTTACCCTTGAGGGGCAGGATGGCCTGGGTTCTGCGGTCCCTACCCTGCTTTGCGGAGCCCCCTGCGGAGTCACCCTCCACCAGGTAGAGTTCTGACTGTGCTGGATCTTTTTCCTGACAGTCGGCCAGTTTGCCCGGCAGCCCCGCGATATCCAATACCCCTTTGCGGCGCGTCATCTCTCGGGCCTTGCGAGCGGCCTCGCGGGCGCGTGCGGCATCTACCATCTTGCCGGCGATGGCCTTGCCATCAGATGGGTTTTCCAGCAGAAAGTCATTCAGGCTATCTGCTAACAAGCCTTCCACAATACCCTTAACCTCGGATGAGACCAGTTTATCTTTGGTCTGGGATGAAAATTTTGGATCAGGCACCTTTACCGACAACACCGCTGTGAGTCCTTCGCGGGCGTCATCGCCGGTGGTGTTTACCTTCTGTTTCTTTGCTAACCCCTCTCTCTCGATGTACTGATTTAGGGTTCGGGTAAGACCCGCCCTGAATCCAGCCAGATGGGTTCCTCCATCCCGCTGCGGGATGTTGTTGGTAAAGCAGAAGATGCTCTCCTGATATGACTCATTCCACTGCATGGCCAGTTCTACACCCACGTCATTGCGTTCGGTGCTGAAATAGAACACCTTCTCATGCATAGGGGTCTTGTTTCTGTTCAGATGCTCAACAAAGGCCTTGATGCCACCTTTGTATTCGAATGTATCGGTCTTGCCACTGGATTCATCCAGCAGAACAATGCGTACACCGGAGTTGAGAAATGAGAGCTCACGCAGGCGCTTGGCCAGTATATCGTAGTGAAACTGCAGATCTGTAAAGATCTCTGTGCTGGGTTTAAACCAGATTGTGGTACCGGTCTCGTCGGTATCGCCCACGACGGACAGAGGGGACACAGGCTCCCCCATGGAGTATTCCTGATCATGAATCTTACCATTGCGCCTGATGGTCAGTCTTAGCTTGCTTGAGAGTGCATTAACCACTGAGACGCCTACCCCATGCAGACCACCGGAAACCTTGTAGGAGTTATCATCGAACTTACCACCGGCGTGCAGAACCGTCATGATTACCTCTGCGGCAGATCGGTTCTCCTCTTCATGGATGTCTACTGGAATCCCCCGCCCGTTATCACTTACCGTAATGGACTGGTCTTCATGAATAGTGGTCCTGATCTCTGAACAGTGTCCAGCCAAGGCCTCATCGATGGAGTTGTCCACCACCTCGAATACCATGTGGTGCAGACCGGTACCATCATCTGTATCGCCGATATACATGCCTGGGCGTTTACGCACTGCGTCCAGGCCTTTAAGTACTTTGATATTTGAAGAATCGTAACTCATCTTCCACTCCTAAAAACCAACCGGCATTATACACGGCTAGAAATATACATGCTCAGATTTATGGCTCTAGGAAGAGAATATAGAACCATGTTCCACGTGGAACACACCTGAAAAATGGGGTGAATCCCGGGAGATATCATCAACCCCGGTAATCATCACCTGGTTGTTTGATTTTTCCAGATGCTCTAGTAGGATTTTTCTGTTGATTTGATCCAGCTCTGAGGTTAAATCATCAATCAGAATAATCGTGTCCGTTCCGGATAGATCCCTTGCCATTTCCACTTGCGCAAGATGCATTGCTGAAACGAGCATCTTCTGCTGGCCCCTAGATGCAATTTTTTCGACCTTTTGGCCTTTTATTTTTATAGAGAGATCTGCTCTGTGCGGACCATATCTGGTATATCCTGCCTGAATATCGCCCTGCTCTGAGTCTTTTATAGCCTGCTCAAGATCACTCTTCTCTGACCAACCCCTGTTCCACTCTATTTCCAGATTTTCCATTTCTAACAGTTGCGAGGCGAGTAATATGATCTTTTGAGATAGTAGATTAATATAGTTTTCTCTCAAACTATTTAATATTCTTCCTGTCTCTATTAGCTCCCTATCCCAACTATTATCAAATTTACCCCTAATCCTGAGCGCTGCATTTCTCTGTTTTAGACCCCTGGAGTACCTCTCAAAGATATTCCTGAAAGATGGTTCCACGTGGAACACACCCCAATCAACGAACCTTCTGCGGTACTGTGGCCCGCGTTCAAGTATCTCGTGGGAGCTAGGTGTAATTATGGTGAGTGGGATGGTTCTTGCCAGATCAGACATCCTGGTGACTCTTCTGCCATCCAGTTTCGCCTGGGTAATACGATTTCCTTTGGCAAAACCTAGCGTGTGCTGTTGATTAGCATTTTCTGTTCGGGCGAACAGTGTGAGTTGATCCTGACCTTTCCTGATTAGCTGGTCCTGCTCGGCCTTACGAAATGATCTCCCTCTTCCCAGTAGATATAACGCCTCAAGGATAGTGGTCTTTCCTGATCCATTTTTACCCCAGACAAGATTTAGCCCTTCTGTTGGTACTAATTCAACCTCTTCAATGATGCGAAGATTATTAATTCTGAGCTGTTTAATGGCCATCTAGGGATTGGATCTGGGTGGCGATTATTATGCCACCCAGAGCGATTGATGGATATATGCTAGATGCGCATAGGCATTACAACATACCTACTATCTTCACTTTTCTCTGATCTGATAAGGCAGCTGCTGTTTTCATCCTTAAGTTCTAGAACAACATTATCATCATCAATTGTAGAAAGTACCTCAATCAGGTAGCCAACATTGAAACCTATTACCAGCTTTTCTCCGCTGTAGTCTATTTCCAGCTCCTCTTTTGCCTCTTCCTGTTCTGGATTGTGGGCCAAGAGTTCTAGGTTATTACTCTCAAAGTTAAATCTTATACCTCGATATTTCTCATTGGACAGGATTGATGTTCTATGTAGTGCCTGCTTCATTACTTCCCTGTCAATTACCACATGTTTATCGGTACCAGCCGGTATCACCTTCCTGTAGTCGGGAAACTTTCCATCGATAAGTTTTGAGGTGAATATGGTTTCTCCCAAAATGATACGTACATTGTTGCTACCTACCTCAACTGTAATCTCGTTTTCACTATCATCCAGCATCCTGCCAAGCTCTAGTACAGCCTTTCTTGGGATGATGATCTGGAACTCCTCGGAGTCTCCCATACCTTCACTCTGCTCAGACATAGCAAGCCTATGACCATCAGTGGCTACAGCCCTCAATACCCCAGAGCTCATCTCTAACAGAAGACCATTCAAATAATACCTGACATCTTGCTGAGCCATTGCAAATTGGGTTTTTTCTATTAGGCGCTTTAATACCCTCTCCTGCACTTTAAAACCCTTGATTGCTCCATCAATCTCAATCGATGGATAATCCTTTGCAGGCAATATCCCGAGGGTAAAGCGACTTCTACCAGCTACAATAATCGCTTTCTCACCACTTATATCCATAGAGATCTTGGAGTTCTCAGGTAAAGCCCGACAAATATCTATCAGTTTTCTTGCCGGTAGTGTGAAATCAAGGTCATTGCCCTCAGTCAGTTTAGCCTGAGTCTTTAGTTCAACCTCTAGGTCTGTAGCCGTTATTCTAAGTTTATCCTTATCGGCGTTAATTAATATGTTTGCCAATATGGGTAGTGTTTGTCTCTTTTCGACTACTCCACCTACCATGGTTAACGGTTTGATTAGATCTTCTCTGTTTGTGACTATTTTCATGTTTAAGCTCTCTTAAACAAATAAAGTTATTTATATAGTAGTTATTACTATTAGCACTGTTGATAACAACATTATTTTACTTTTTATTGTTATATTTCATAATGTTATTTCAATTAATACCTGTTAGTAATTACCGGTTTGTGTTGTTTTTTATCTTAAATACCTGTGGATAACTATTGGGTTTTTTAACAGCTAAAAATTACTAACAGTTTTTCCACATTAACTTGTAAGAGTTCTAAACAGGTTTCCATAATCCTCCTCTACCCTACTATCGCTTTCCTTAAGTTCAACAATCTTTCTCGTGGCATAAAGAACGGTGGTGTGATCTCTTCCCCCAAAGGCGTTTCCTATCTCAGGAAGGCTATGGTTTGTTAACTCTTTAGACAACGCCATTGCAATCTGCCTTGGTCTGGCTATGGTTCTACTCCGGGTGCTGGAGAGAAGCTCAGATGTCCGTATTTTAAAATATTCTGCCACCGTCTTCTGGATGTTTTCAATGGTAACCTGTTTATCCTGAGCCGCCAGCATATCTCGCAACGCCTCTTTTGCAAAATCCAAAGTTATAGGCCGGCCAGTAAATTCTGCGTTCGCTATAATTCTTCTAAGTGCCCCCTCTAACTCCCTGATGTTTGACCTTACCCGGTTACCGATAAAAAAAGCCACCTCGTTGGGAAAATCTACCCCAAAGAGTTGGTCGGCCTTACTCTTGATAATAGCAACCCTGGTTTCCAGATCTGGAGGCTCTATCGCTACCGTTAAACCCCAGCCAAAACGGGATCTCAAGCGTTCTTCCAGCCCAGCCACCTCTTTTGGGAAACGGTCACTAGTCAAAATAATCTGCTGTTTAGACTCAAACAACGCATTGAATGTATGAAAAAACTCCTCCTGAGACCTCTCCTTACCGGCAAAAAATTGTACATCATCAATGAGTAGGGCGTTCACGGACCTGTACTCACGCTTGAAATCGTCAATTTTATTGTGCTGCAGAGCCCTGACCATTGCAGCCACAAAACCCTCTGAATGTTTGTATAGAACAGTGGCTGAGGGATTGTTTTTTAAGATTGAGTTGCCAATGGCATGCATCAGGTGTGTTTTGCCCAACCCTACGCCACCGTAGATAAAAAGAGGGTTATAGACCCGCCCTGGATTTTCACCAATCTGTACAGATGCAGCCCTAGCTAGTTGGTTCGATTTTCCCTCTACAAAGGTATCAAATACAAAATCTGGATTTAGATTGCTTTTTATGTGTGGTTTTCCCTCTGCACGTATACGCCTAGCTGGTGCAGTCGGATCTTCAGCCTGTTTGCGGCTGCCACCAATTCCAATAGTAACCTGGGTTATCTGACCCTGAGAAATATTGCTAAGTAGATCAGAAATCTGCCTTTGATAATGGTTCGTTACCCAGTCTAAAACGAACTTGTTGGGGGCAAACAGCCTAATCTCAGCCCCATCCTCATCAGCCTGAAGCGGTCGAATCCAGGTGCTGAACTCCTGATCCGAAAGCTCACCCTCCAATTGTTCTACACATTTATTCCAGATAGTCACAGCTTATTTCCGTTGATTTTGCTTGGTAGATCCAACTTTTGCTCGCTTAATCGGCTCGATTATTGAGTTATTTGCTTGAGGTTAGTTTGTGCTTTGAGTCTACATAAAAGCGCAAAAGTTATCCACAGGTTCTCGCAGAGCTACGCAATCTGTTTTCAAAATATGGTTTTCATCTTAATTGGTTTGTAGCTTTTTTAGTTTTTTCAAATAGATACATAGTCGTAACTGATTTGTGAGATACTATCCAGACTACATATTTTTCCAGGGTGAAAATCATGGAATATATCTTATTTGTTATTGACACAGGTACTCTTATCAAAGTACTCTAAGCGCCTTTTTTTCCAGGCCTTTTAGCTAAAATTGCTAGGGGCCATTATTAATTCGGTGATTTGGCATGAAAAGAACATTTCAACCCAGTACACTCAAGCGGGCTCGTACCCACGGTTTCCGCGCACGTATGGCTACACGCAACGGACGTAAGATAATTAATGCGCGCCGCGCCAAGGGTCGTGTAAGGCTGACTCCTTAATCAGAGATTCAATGCTTGATCTCGGGGTAGATTTTCCTCGTGAAAGCCGGCTATTAAGGCCTGCGGAATATCGCTCTGTTTTCAGTCATCCGGTTCGGAGTACAGATAACTATTTTACGGTGCTCTGTCGTCCAAGTGGTCGAACAACACCTAGATTGGGTTTGGCGGTATCAAAAAAGAACTCACGACTGGCGATCGATAGGAATCGAATTAAAAGGGTTATAAGGGAGAGTTTTCGTCACAATAAGGGAACGCTGGGCGGTATAGACTATGTTGTACTTAGTCGTTTTGGTGTTAACAGGGTGAGTAATAAAACTCTTTTTAACTCTCTCGAGCGTCATTGGGAAAAGCTCAGAAGCAAGACCAGGGAAACAGAGGATTCTTGAATAGAGCCTCATATTTTGAGTCTGGTTTAATCTGACCTTACTTTATATATAACCATCACTACATATTTTTTCTAGAGACCGTAAATGGATAATCTGCGCCTAATCTTGGTATTTTCCTTAGTTCTAGTTTCACTGTTGCTGTGGCAGGCATGGCAGGAAGATTATGGATCATCATCCATAACCAATACCGCCACCCAGACTGAACAAAAGCAGACGGTCGCTACAGCGGAAACACCTAAAATCGCAGCATCCAGTGAAAACTCCGTTCCCGCTGTCAAGGCCGTTGCCAGCAAAGAGATCCCTACTACCACGGAAACACCAGCAGTGGTCAGGGCAGCAGAACCCTCAGGAAAGCTTATTTCAGTAAAGACCGACCTGTTTCATCTGGAGCTTGATACCAAAGGCGGAACGGTGAATCAGATGTATCTGATGGATTACCCCCTGAAACTTGATTCTCCGGAAGAGAAGTTTCAGTTGATGAAGGCAGAATCACCAGGTCTATTTATTGCCCAGTCTGGGTTGATAGGGCAGGAGGCGGATAGAGCGCCTACCCATGAGAGTCAGTACACAGTAAGCAGTAACAGCTTTCAAATGGGAGATGGGGATGATGACCTTATTGTGGATCTTGAGTGGGCAGGTCCCAGCGGAATAACTGTTACCAAACGCTATACCTTTACCCGCGGCTCTTATCAGATCAAGGTGCAACATATAATCAAGAACGGTTCAAACACGGATTGGACCGGAAGAGAGTATAAACAGTTACAACGCAGTCCGGATGATGAAGATGAAGGCAGCGCCTTTATGTACACCTATACCGGCGGTGCAATCTATACCCCAGAGCATAAGTACGAAAAGATCAACTTCGAGGATATGGAAGAGTCCAAGCTTGATCGCGCAGTTAAAGATGGTTGGGTTGCGATGCTGCAGCACTACTTTATGGGCTCCTGGGTGCCCAAGCCGGGCGAAGAGAATCACTTCTACTCTGAGGTATATTCCGGACAGCGTTATGCCATTGGCGCATATACCCCATCTATTACTGTACCAAAAGGTGGAGAGCATACCTTTGAGAGCTCTTTGGTTGCAGGACCCAAGCTGCAGAATGAGCTACGGGAGATTGCTCCAGGATTGGACCTGACGGTTGATTATGGTTGGTTGACCATATTGGCACAGCCTATTTTTTGGCTAATGGGAAAATTACACGGTATTCTGGGTAACTGGGGTTGGTCAATTATTATGCTTACCCTGCTGATCAAACTGGCATTCTTTAAGTTGTCTGAGGCTAGCTACAAGTCTATGGCCAATATGCGCAAGGTATCACCGCGCATGACCGCACTAAAGGAACGGTTCGGGGATGATAAGGAGCAGCTCAATAAGGCCATGATGGAGCTCTACAAAAAAGAGAAAATCAATCCACTTGGTGGTTGCCTGCCTATTCTGGTTCAGATCCCGGTCTTTATCGCGCTCTATTGGGTGTTGATGGAGAGCGTTGAGCTGCGTCAGGCACCCTTTATGTTTTGGATAAAAGACCTTTCTGTAAAGGATCCATATTACGTGCTACCACTTATCATGGGCGCATCCATGTTTATTCAGCAAAAACTGAATCCACCACCACCCGATCCTATGCAGGCCAAGCTCATGATGGCTCTGCCATTTGTTTTCACCATCCTGTTTCTCAGCTTTCCGGCCGGATTGGTGCTGTACTGGGTGGTCAACAACGTCCTGTCTATCACCCAACAGTGGTATATCACTAGGCAGATAGAGAAGACCGCTAACTAGCCAAGCCATGAGGCCCGCCTGTGTCTAAACAGGATACTATCGCAGCTATCGCCACACCGCCGGGACAAGGCGGTGTTGGAGTTGTGCGTATCTCTGGTTCGCTGGCTGGAGATATTGCACAAGAGATTATAGGCCGCACCCCCAAGCCGCGAATGGCGGAATTGGCCAATTTTCGCAATGGAGCGGGCGAGACCATAGATAGCGGTTTGGTCCTGTTTTTCCCCAATCCCAACTCATTTACTGGTGAAGATGTTCTGGAACTACAGGGCCATGGCGGCCCAGTGGTGATGGATCTGCTGCTGCAAAGAACTCTGGAGCTGGGCGCGCGCATTGCTCAACCGGGGGAGTTCAGTCAACGCGCATTCCTAAATGGGAAACTGGATCTGGCTCAGGCCGAGGCCATAGCCGATCTTATCGAATCCGGCACAGCCACAGCCGCCCGGTTGGCGGTGCGCTCATTGTCAGGAGAGTTCTCGGATCGAATAAACAGTCTGGTATATGGAGTTACCCAATTGCGCATGTATGTTGAGGCGGCCATAGATTTTCCTGAGGAGGAGATAGATTTTCTATCTGATGGGAAGGTGGGTGAGGATCTCACCGCCATTAAACAGCAACTGCAGGATGTGCAGAAGAGCGCTGCTATGGGGCGCCTACTGCGGGACGGAATTACTCTGGTGATTGCCGGCCCACCCAATGCCGGAAAATCTAGCATTATGAATGGTCTCTCCGGTCGCGATACAGCCATTGTGACAGAGGTCCCCGGCACTACTCGTGATCTGCTAAAAGAGCAGATCCAGATAGATGGCTTGCCCCTGCACCTGATAGACACCGCAGGGCTGAGGGAGAGTGGTGATCAGGTTGAACAGGAGGGGATTCGTCGGGCCCGTGAGCAGATAGCCAACGCCGATCGGGTGTTGTGGGTATTCGATGACCAGTCCGATCCGGAACATGCCGCCTTCAACCGAGATGAACTGCCCCCAGAGATTCCGGTAGTCTTTGTACGCAACAAGATCGATCTCACCGGAACCCAAGAGGGGATAGTTGAAAACGATAACGCTACCGAGATCGCAATGTCTGCCCAATCAGCAAGCGGCATTCAAATATTGCGGGAATATCTCAAAGAGAGCGTCGGTTTTCATGGTGAGCAGGAGGGGGAGTTCCTGGCTCGCCGCCGTCATCTAGATGCCCTGGGGCGGGCGGCAAAACATCTACAAGCAGGAGAGTTGGCCATTCAAGGAACAGGTTCAGGCGAGCTGTTGGCGGAGGATCTGCGTCAAACCCAGCTGGCCCTCTCTGAAATCACCGGTGAATTTACCGCAGATGATCTGCTTGGGGAGATTTTCTCCAGCTTCTGTATCGGCAAATAACCTAAATCCACTTTTTTGTTTATGCACTGGACGAACTCAATTCCTGTAGAATCTGCCCATGTTTTACGCTGATACCTATGATGTGATTGTTGTTGGTGGTGGCCATGCCGGAGTCGAGGCGGCCATGGCGTCTGCGCGCATGGGGGCAAGAACCCTGTTACTCACCCATAATATTGAGACCTTAGGACAGATGAGCTGTAACCCCGCCATCGGCGGTATCGGCAAGGGTCATCTGGTGAAGGAGGTGGATGCGCTGGGGGGGCTGATGGGGCAGGCTATTGACCGTGCCGGCATTCAGTTTCGCACCCTCAACTCGCGCAAGGGTCCGGCGGTGCGGGCCACCCGAGCTCAGGCCGATCGGCAATTGTATAAAGCAGCTGTGCGCCATGCCCTGGAAAATCAGTCCAATCTCGATCTGTTTCAGCAGGCGGTGGATGACCTAATCATCGAAAATGATCAGGTAGCCGGCGTTATTACCAAGATGGGCCTCAACTTTCGCTCCCGTGCAGTAGTGCTTACCGCCGGTACGTTTCTGGGGGGACGCATCCACATCGGACTTAGTAACTATGAAGGGGGTCGGGCCGGAGATCCGCCCTCCAATGCCTTGGCTCAACGCCTACGGGAGCTGCCCTTCAAGGTGGAACGTCTAAAGACCGGTACACCTCCACGCATCGATAGCCGGAGCATTGACTATTCGGTTCTACAGGAACAGCCTAGCGATACCCCTCTGCCGGTGTTCTCCTTCCTGGGTTCGGTAGAAGACCATCCGCCTCAGATCTCCTGTCATATTACCCACACCAATGAACAGACCCACGAAATCATACGCGGCGGGCTCTCGCGCTCCCCAATGTATACAGGGGTGATCGAAGGGGTGGGGCCGCGCTACTGTCCCTCCATCGAAGATAAAGTGGTGCGTTTTTCTGATAAGGATTCGCACCAAATCTTTATCGAGCCGGAGGGGCTTAACTGTAACGAGGTCTACCCCAATGGCATCTCCACCTCTCTGCCCTTTGATATTCAGTATCAGCTAGTGCGCTCCATGCATGGATTTGAAAACGCCCGTATTATGCGCCCCGGCTATGCCATTGAATATGATTTCTTCGATCCTCGAGATCTGCACTCCAGCCTGGAGACCAAGCATATTAGTGGGCTCTATTTCGCTGGGCAGATTAACGGCACCACAGGTTATGAAGAGGCGGCGGCCCAAGGGTTGCTGGCCGGGGCCAACGCGGTATTGAAGATTCGCGGAGAGGAACAATGGTGTCCGCGGCGCGATGAGGCCTATCTCGGGGTTTTGGTGGATGACCTGATTACCCGCGGTACCAATGAACCCTACCGCATGTTCACCAGCCGGGCAGAGTACCGGCTGTTGTTACGTGAGGATAATGCTGATCTGCGTCTGACTGAGAAAGGGCGAGAATTGGGACTAGTACCGGATGAGCGCTGGCAGGCATTCGCACGCAAACGCGACTCAATAGAGGCTGAACGCAAGCGGCTGCACGCTATCTGGGTTCATCCAGGCAGTCTGGCGGCAGAGCAGGCTACCTCCAATACCGGGACCTCCATCACTCGGGAGGTGAGGGCACTGGAGCTGTTGGCTCGACAAGAGGTGAGCTATGCAGAGCTGCTGCGGCTGGATGGAGTTGCTCCTGGGGTTGATGACCCAAAGGTGGCTGAGCAGATAGAGATTCAGTGTAAATATGCCGGTTACATCAAACGCCAGCAGACGGAGATTGAACGGCATAAGAGCAATGAAGCGGTACAGATTCCACCAGAGCTGGACTACACAGAGGTGCGTGGACTCTCTTCAGAGGTGCGGGAAAAGCTAATCCGCAGCACACCAGAAACTATCGGCCAGGCCGGGCGTATACCCGGTGTTACCCCAGCAGCGATATCGCTATTACTGATACATCTGAAAAAGAAGAGTTGGAAATGAGCGGCTGGCCTGAGAATTGGGCGGCCCAGCTTGCGGATGGGCTTGAACAGATGGGCTTGGTAATAAGCCAGGGGCAACAGGAAAAACTGTTGGACTATCTGGCCCTGCTGATGAAGTGGAACCGAGCCTATAATCTTACCGCCATTCGTGATCCGAATGAGATGGTCCCGCGCCAGTTGTTAGATTCACTCTCCATACTGCCGCTGATTCAGGGCAAACGGATTCTGGATGTGGGAACCGGGGCTGGACTGCCTGGAGTTCCTCTGGCCATATGCATGCCGGAGGTGCATTTTACTTTACTTGATTCCAATGGAAAAAAGACCAGATTCGTTCAGCAGTCAAAGATGGAGTTGGGACTAGACAATCTGCAGGTGTATCAAACCAGGGTAGAGCAGTTAGAGACTCCCCAGGGCTTCGATACCATAACCGCCCGCGCCTTTGCGGCGCTGCCTAAAATAGTGGAGCTGACCCGGGGACTCCTGGCAGATAACGGAATTCTGCTGGCCATGAAGGGTGCAGTTCCAGAGCAGGAGCTGGAGATATTGCAACAGGCCGGCGCGGCTGTTGATATAGTGGAATTGAACCTGCCCCTGCCAGGAGAGCGCCATGCAATTATAATTCGGCTTATGTAACTAATATATGCGCTGGGTCCCAGAACCTGCAAATGTAAAACGGGCGGATTTAAATAGGCTGGATTAATCTTCCATATCGGGTAGACTTCGATACGAGAAAATCTAAGCAAGGTATGGCAGCTATGGAAGCCTTGATTTACATACCTATTGATACTAAAAATTACGGAGAGATCAAAATGAAGACACCCCTGAAACAATCCTTACAGATATTGATTTCAATCCTGTTCCTTACCTTTGCCATGGGCGCTCACGCTATAGATAAGTGGGCCGGCACCACCAGCGGAGGCAAGGTGGTGAACCAATATGGAGAGTGTTATCAAACCATAGGTGGTGATCAAAAGGCTTGCTCCAACGACACAGATGGTGATGGCGTAACCGATGATCTGGACAAATGTCCTGACACACCAAAGGGAGTAAAGGTTGATGCGGATGGGTGTCCTCTGGATACAGATGGTGATGGAGTACCAGACTACATGGACAAATGCCCACAGACCCCACCAGGTGCATCAGTGGATGAGGTTGGATGCATGAAGCAGCTGATTCTCAATAATATTGAATTTGTAGTGGATAGCTCAGAGTTGACCATGGACGCAAAGTCCACCCTAGATCAGGTTGCAGAATCTATTCGGGTACGCCCGGATATCAAGACCATGAGCGTAATTGGCCATACCGACAATACTGGTTCCGACGCTTATAACCAGAAGTTGTCAGAGAAACGGGCATCGGCCGTAGCCGATTATCTGCGTGGAACCGGCTTAAGCAGCAGATTTGTAGCCTCCGGTAGCGGTGAAAAGCAGCCTATCGCAGACAATGCCACTGAAGAGGGCAGGGCCAGGAATCGCCGGGTTGAACTGAATGTGATGAAGTAGAAGTTAAATCCTGAACCTGTTTAGAAGTAAAAAGTGATGGGCCCGCATCTTTGATGCGGGCCCATTCATTTTGGACCTTGAGAAACACAAGTGTTAAGTTAGAATCAGACTTACTAGCTAGAATAGACACCAGGAGACTAGGCTTATGAGATCAGAAATCGTAGGTAGCTGCTGGAGTTGTGGTAAAGAGATGAAGGCCAGTGACTATGGCCGAGAGTTAAACTGCTTGGAATGTGGCAGACCCACCAAGGCGTGCCTGAATTGCCGTTGGCATGCCCCATCCAAACCAAACGCCTGCGCCGAGCCCATGGCTGATGAGGTAATGGAAAAAGAGCGTCCCAACTTCTGTAACTTTTTCGAGCCAGAAATTAAGGGTAAAGAGGGCATCCAGGGCAATTCAGATTCAGACCTCCTGGCTGCAGCTGAGGAATTATTCAAGATTTAGCTCCAATCCATTTGCTACCTAAGTGATTGAATTTCAAGACAGCGAAAATCTAGCCTTCACCTCTCTGTGGTGCCCCAGTATTCATTGTGGTTAGGTTCTGATATTCTCGCTCCTCTGCGCCGAACAATACCGGATTAGAGAACACCATTATATATAGCGGAAGAGATCTCATGGGTCGAGTAGTATCTATTGCAAATCAAAAAGGGGGGGTTGGAAAAACCACCACCACCATAAATCTTGCCGCGTCCCTTGCCTCCCAGGGCAAAAAGGTTCTCATGCTTGATCTTGATCCACAGGGAAACGCCACTATGGGTAGCGGCGTGGATAAATATGAGCTGGATAAATCCTCCTACGATGTGCTTTTGGGAAATGCTCAGATTTCAGACGCTATAGTGTACTCAGAGGCTTCTGGTTTCGATGTGCTCCCTTCCAATAGTGATTTGACTGCTGCGGAAGTCGGGCTGATGGATATACCGATGAAAGAAAAACGCCTCAGCCTGGTACTCTCCCCGGCCCGGGCTAGATACGACTATATATTTATCGACTGTCCGCCCTCACTGAATATGCTTACGGTTAATGCCCTGGTGGCGTCTGATGGTGTGCTTATCCCACTACAGTGTGAATATTATGCCCTGGAAGGGCTTACCTCCTTGCTCGACACTATTCGGCAGATCAAGCAGAGTAGAAATGCTGGTCTGGAGATTGAGGGCATACTGCGCACCATGCATGATCCTCGAAACAACCTCTCCAATGAGGTGTCTGCGCAGCTGATTACCCACTTTAATGATCTGGTGTTTCGTACCGTGATTCCCAGAAATGTACGTATAGCCGAGGCCCCTAGCCACGGGTTGCCGGTAATGTCCTATGACAAAAGCTCACGAGGCGCCTTCTCCTATCTGGCGTTTGCCGGTGAATTTTTGCGACGTGACGAGGGGCGTGAAGCCACAACGGCTTAGTACAATAGAAGCGAATTAATAACCTTATATAGTTGGAACCGACAAATGGCAGCAAAAAAGAGAGGACTTGGACGAGGACTGGATGCCCTGCTAGGAGGGGCGGAAATCGTCGAAGATGACCTAAACCGCGCTGGTGGTAAGACGTTAGATAGCATAAATACCCTGCCGGTTGATGTTATTGAGCGTGGGCGCTATCAGCCAAGACGAGATTTCAATCCAGAACTTCTACAGGAACTGGCCGACTCCATAGCTGCTCAGGGTGTAGTGCAGCCAATAGTTGTTAGACCAATAGAGACGGCCGGGAGATATGAAATCATAGCCGGTGAACGACGCTGGCGTGCGGCACAACAGGCTGGCTTGGATGAGATTCCTGTAGTTATCAGAGATGTGCCGGATCAGACCGCCATGGCCATGGGTCTTATCGAGAATATTCAGCGTGATAATCTTAATCCATTGGAAGAGGCAGAAGCCTTACACCGCCTGCTGAACGAGTTTGAATTGACTCACGAGAAGATTGCCCAGGCGGTAGGTAAATCCCGTACTACGGTCACCAACCTATTGCGGCTGCTTGAGCTAAACAGTGACGTAAAGGATTATATCTACAACCGCGAGATGGAGATGGGACATGCCCGTGCCCTGTTGGGTCTAAAACAGATGGCTCAGAGTGATGCGGCAAAGCAGGTGGTGGCACGCGGACTTTCAGTGCGGGAAACAGAAAAGCTGGTGCGGAGACTGTTGGATGAGCCGAAGGCCAAGGCAGCAGAAAAATCCACACCGAGAGAGGATCCGAACGTAAAACGGCTACAGGATGATCTTTCTGACAAGCTGGGCGCGCGGGTAGATCTCCAGCAGGCGGCATCGGGCAAGGGGAAGCTGGTAATTACATATAACAGTCTGGATGAGCTGGAGGGAATACTGGAACATTTCCATTAGATTGTTAAGTTTTTTCTGGGTTTTTATGGTGCGCATGGCCCAAATTATGTTCCAAAAATGTGCTGGTTTTCTAAGCAAATTATTATTTAGATATTTATTTGCATATTCATTGACCTTATAAACCAAAGCCATTATAGTTCGCCACCTGATGCGGGGTGTCTACGTGGAGGTGGACTATAAATAACGCTTCCAAAAAGACTCTTTCCGGTCAGGACATAGGTCTGAAAATGATCTTGGCCCAGTCAGTTTTAACGGTGATTGCGGCCTCACTACTGTCCATGATCGGCTTGGTTTATGCGTATTCTGGCGCACTGGGTGGCGGCATAGCCACATTTAGCAACGCGCTATTTGCCAGGAAGGTATTTGTTGAATACAGGGCCCAATCCCCTGGAATGCTGTTGGCGAGATTTTATGGAGCTGAGTTCCAAAAGATAATTGTCATAGCAGTATTATTTGCATCAGCTATTATTTGGTTTGACGTTTTGAGCTACGCAACGCTCTTTGGCACCTATCTGCTTGTACAGATAGTGCCGTTAATATTATTTAATTTTTTAAATTTCAGAGATTAATAGAAGCAGGTTAAGTTTAAATGGCTGGCGATACGCTGACTTCCGGCGAATATATCAAACACCACCTGACCAATCTCGCGTTTGGCAAGACTCCCGATGGTAGCTGGGGCTTTGCTCATAACGCTGGAGAGATAAAAGAGATGGGCTTCATGGCTATCCATGTTGACACCATGTTCTGGTCTATCTTCCTCGGGGTTGTAATGCTCTGGGTTATGCGCCGGGTTGCAGTTCGTGCCACCAGCGGCGTACCAGGCAAGATGCAGAATTTTGCCGAGATGCTGGTGGAGTTTATAGATAGCAATGTGCGTGGCTCATTCACCGGTCAGAATCCCCTTATCGCCCCCCTGGCCCTAACCATCTTTGTCTGGATATTCCTGCAAAATCTGATGGATCTGGTGCCCGTCGATCTGATCCCATATCTTCTGGGGCACAATGATTTTGGTATTGGCCTGGTCCACTTTATGAAGGTGGTTCCATCTACCGATCCAAACGCCACCTTCGGCATGGCAATCGGTGTTTTCTTGCTGGTTCTCTACTACAGTATAAAGATTAAAGGCGTAGGCGGCTTTGCTGGTGAACTCTCCCTGCAGCCGTTCAGTGCAAATAATATTGTGGTTCAGACACTTTTTGTACCGGTTAATCTGGTTCTGGAGCTTGTTGGGCTTCTAGCCAAACCTATCTCTCTCGCTCTGCGTCTGTTCGGAAACATGTACGCAGGAGAGATGATCTTTATCTTGATTGCGCTGATGTATAGTGGTGGTATTTTCCTGGGGCTGTTTGGCGGAGTTCTACAGTTGGGCTGGGCTATATTCCATATACTTATTATTACGCTACAAGCATTTATCTTCATGGTTCTGACCATTGTCTATCTGGACATGGCCCATCATGAGCATTAATTAATTTTACATTTGTACTTTTTGACTGGAGACCAAAATGGACCAAGCACTTATATACATCGCCGGCGCACTCATGATGGGTTTTGCAGCCGTGGGCGCTGCTGTGGGTATTGGCATACTCGGTGGACGTTTTCTTGAAGGCGCTGCCCGCCAGCCAGAGCTGATTCCACTGCTGCGCACACAGTTTTTTATTGTCATGGGTCTGGTTGACGCCGTGCCAATGATCGCTGTGGGTCTGGCCATGTACATTCTGTTTGCTGCCTAATCAGCTTAAACAGTGACTGAAACAAAGATTATCTCGTTCAACGCAAGGTGATTCCCAGATGAATATCAATTTGACTCTGGTTGCTCAGATGCTCTCCTTCGTTGTGTTCGTCTGGTTCACGATGAAGTATGTCTGGACACCGATCATGGCGGCGCTGGAAACGCGCAAACAGGAGATTGCTAATGGCCTGGCCGCGGCAGAGCGGGGGCAACATGAGCAGGAACTGGCAAAGAAGCGTGCCAGAGACGTGTTATACGAAGCTAAGTTACAGGCTGCTGACATTGTCACTCAAGCTCAGAAACGCGCCTCCGAGATTGTGGATGAAGCCAAAGATAATGCTCAAGCTGAGGGTGCTCGCATCCTGACCTCCGCAAAAGCGGAAGTAGAACAGGAAGCGGTAAAGGTGCGCGAGCAGCTGCGCGAGAAAGTTGCCGAACTGGCAGTGGCTGGCGCATCCAAGATCCTAGAAAGAGAGGTTGACGCCAAGGCGCATAAGGATATCGTCGAATCGTTGGCCGAGCAGATCTAGCGCATAATGTCTGTCGACGCGATTACAATTGCCCGCCCCTACGCTGAAGCCCTGTTCTCACGGGCAGAAGAGACCAGTTCTCTAGACAGTTGGAGCGAAACCCTGGAGCTACTGGCAGCCATTGCGCAGGAACCAGCTATGGCAAACGCTATCTCCGATCCGCTGTTTGATCAGGCCGATTTGATCAAGCTGATATTGGATATTTGCGGCAACAAGTTGGGTTCAGAGGCACAGAATCTGGTTCAACTACTTGTGGAAAATGGACGCCTATCTGTACTGCCAGAGATAGCGACCTTGTACGAGCAGCTAAAAGCAGAGAGCCAACAAATACTTAATGTACACGTGCGCTCTGCCTATGATTTTACCAAAGACCAACAGCAGCAGATTGCTGCGGGTCTGAAGCGAAAGCTTGGTCTTGATGTAACCATCACCAGTGAACAGGATGAGACATTAATCGGCGGGGTGCATATCCGTGCCGGTGATCTTGTCATCGATGGTTCCATCAAAGGAAAGATCGAGCAATTGGCCAACGAATTGGGAATTTAAGCGAGAAGCCACCATGCAACTCAATCCATCAGAGATCAGTGAACTGATCAAAAATAAGATCGAGAAACTCGATCTCAAGACCGAAGCCCGCAATGAGGGAACGGTAATTAGCCTGACCGACGGCATCACTCGTATCCATGGCCTGCAAGACGCCATGTCCTACGAGATGTTGGAGTTCCCTGGCAACACCTACGGACTTGCTCTTAACCTGGAGCGAGATTCAGTCGGCGCCGTGGTGCTGGGTGATTACAAACATCTGACAGAAGGCGACCCGGTTAAGTGTACCGGCCGTGTTCTTGAGGTGCCGGTAGGTGAAGAGCTCCTGGGACGAGTGGTTAATCCTCTGGGACATCCAATCGACGGAAAAGGCGCTATCGAGTGTGGTCAGACCTCTCCAATTGAGAAGGTTGCCCCTGGTGTTATTACCCGTAAGTCGGTTAGCCAGCCGGTACAGACCAGACTCAAGGCTATCGATGCCATGGTGCCTGTTGGCCGCGGCCAGCGTGAGCTGATCATCGGCGACCGTCAGACCGGTAAGACCGCTGTTGCCATTGATGCCATCATCAACCAGAAAGGTACTGGAGTTAAGTGTATCTATGTGGCGGTAGGACAGAAAAACTCTTCAATTGCCCAGGTGATGCACAAGCTGGAAGAGCATGGCGCACTGGAACATACCATCATTGTTGCCGCACCGGCCGCCGATTCTGCAGCCATGCAGTTCATCGCCCCATACTCCGGATGCACCATGGGTGAGTACTTCCGTGATAGAGGCGAAGATGCACTGATCATATATGATGACCTCACCAAACAGGCCTGGGCCTATCGTCAGGTCTCCCTGTTGCTGAAGCGTCCACCAGGACGTGAGGCATATCCCGGTGATGTGTTCTATCTCCACTCCCGGTTGCTGGAGCGTGCTGCCCGAGTAAACGAAGAGTATGTTGAGAAGGCTACCAACGGTGAAGTTAAGGGTAAGACCGGTTCACTGACTGCCCTGCCGATCATTGAGACTCAGGCCGGTGACGTTTCTGCCTTTGTACCGACCAACGTGATCTCTATTACCGATGGACAGATCTTCCTGGAGTCAGACCTGTTTAACGCAAACGTGCGTCCGGCTATCAACGCCGGTCTCTCTGTATCACGTGTTGGCGGCGCAGCTCAGACTAAGGTAATCAAAAAATTGGGCGGCGGTACTCGTCTGGCTCTGGCCCAATATCGTGAGTTGGCTGCGTTCTCCCAGTTTGCCTCTGATCTTGATGAGGCCACCCGTAAACAGCTGGAGCGTGGTGAGCGCGTCACCGAGCTGATGAAGCAGTCTCAGTACTCGCCCTTGAGTATCGCCGGCATGGCCGTCTCCCTGTTCGCCGCCAACGAAGGCTATCTGGATGACGTGGACGCCAACAA
>JBNKJS010000008.1:0-72341 GCA_050291365.1 Sedimenticolaceae bacterium
CGGGGGAGAAGGGCCGGGGATGAGGGGGTAAAGCTAGTCCCACCCACCCGGAGTAGAGAAGAGCTGGGGATGAGGGGGCAAAACTAGTCCCACCCACCCGGAGTCGAAAATGGCCTAGGATGATGGGTAATCCATAAACTCCCCTCAACGATTTAATCAGAGGTGACACCTTTCTCATCCACACACAAAAACCACTTCAACCTCAAGACCGAGCACACAATACCGGCTACAATGCGTCCAATGATTGGAATAAAGGTATAACAATGAAAAGCACCTATACACTGGAAGGCATACTGGACCGTCTTGTCAAACAGCAGATGGTAGATGCTGAGCAGGCCAGTATGGTCTCCAATCTGATATCGGATAATAGTCGTAAAAACCTCCATCCATTGGAGATCATCTCTAGCCATAATTGGGAAAACAAAAGCCACCCCGGGCATATATTGACCCTGGATGTCCTGACCGACTGGATGGCACAAGAGTCTGGACTACCCAGATTCCACTTTGATCCACTAAAGATGGACGTAGCGTCCTGCACTGGCCTGATGACCTATGCCTATGCCGCCAGATTCGGTATCTTGCCGGTTAAGGTAACAGATCATGAAGTGACCATTGCTGTAACCGACCCTGACAACACTGAATGGTTGGATGAGATTCAACGTATCGCCAACAGACCCATTGAGCGAGTGTTTGCCAATCCTGAGCAGTTGAAGTCATACCTTCTTGAGTTCTACAGCATTAGTAGATCAATGGATAAGGCGGGGTTAATTCACTCGGATAAAGTTGGCGGTATTCAGAATCTTGAGCAGTTGATTGAGCTGGAGAAGACCGGAACGCTTGATGCGGATAACCAACATATCGTCAGTATCGTAGATTGGTTAATGCAGTATGCCTTTTCCCAGCGCGCCAGTGATATCCATATTGAGCCGCGACGTGAGCAAGGCAATGTGCGTTTCCGTATCGACGGGGTGATGCATCAGGTATATGAGATACCAGCAAACATTACTGCAGCTGTCACCAGTCGTATCAAGATTATGGGTCGTCTTGATGTGGCTGAAAAACGCAGGCCGCAGGATGGCCGTATCAAAACAGTTACACCAGAAGGCAAAGAGATCGAGATGCGTCTTTCCAGTATGCCTACCGCCTTTGGGGAAAAGCTGGTGCTGCGTATCTTTGATCCGGAGGTTCTGTTGCGTGACTATGCCGGACTGGGTTTTGGTAAAAAAGACACCGAAATCTGGAGCGGAATGATACGCCAGCCCCATGGCATCATTCTGGTTACCGGCCCTACTGGGTCGGGTAAAACCACCACACTGTATACCACCCTCAAGCACCTGGCGGTCCCCGAGGTGAATGTTTGTACCGTAGAAGATCCAATCGAGCAGGTTGAACCCAGCTTTAATCAGATGCAGGTGCAACACAATATCCAGCTGGATTTTGCCTCTGGGGTAAAAACCCTGTTACGCCAGGACCCGGATATTATTATGGTGGGCGAAATTCGTGATATTGAAACAGCAGAGATGGCGGTGCAGGCTGCCCTGACCGGGCATTTGGTGTTGTCTACACTGCATACCAATGATGCCCCATCCGCAGTTGCCAGACTAATGGAAATTGGCGTGCCCTCCTATTTAATTACGGCCACAGTGCTTGGGGTAATGGCCCAGCGTCTGGTGCGAACCTTGTGCCCACACTGTAAAAAAGAGGTGGAAACAGATGTGGATCTGTGGGAGTCGCTAATCAAGCCCTACACCACCAAAACACCCAAAACTACTTATGAAGCAGAAGGGTGTCTTGAGTGTCGGCAGACTGGGTTTCTTGGTCGAAAAGGTATCTATGAGATGATGCCGTTATCTGATGAGCTGAAACAACAAATCACGGACAATTTTGATCTGCTTAAATTTCGTAAGATTGCGCTGAAAAAGGGTATGCAGCCCCTGAATCTCGCTGGCGCACAAAAAGTTGCCAAGGGGTTGACCACCATTAGTGAAGTACTAAAAGTGGCGCCGCCACGGTATGAGGCATGAAGTAGAACCAAGCTATTCTCAATACTCCCTTCTCCTCCTGGGGGAGAAGGGCCGGGGATGAGGGGGTAAAGCTAGTTCTATTCACCCGGAGTAGATGAAGGGCCGCGTGATTAGCCGGCACAGGAGGTAAAAGTCTAGGTCCTCAGCGTATAGTAGGAACTCCCCCTCACCCCAACCCCTCGGCTTTGGCATCCTGCGTTGCTCTCGATAATTGCTCCTGCATTATTCTACCTTCGCCCATCCATGGGCTCGTACCTCCTCCATCCCTGGAGTCGTCTCCCCCCAAGGGAGAGGGGCTCAATACTCCCTTCTCCCTCTGGGGGAGAAGGGCCGGGGATGAGGGGGTAAAGCTAGTTCCACCCACCCATAGTAGAGAAGATCCAGGATGAGAGGTAAACTGTATTTAGACAAGGATGTTTTTATGCATAAGGTAAAACCCCATCTGCTACGAAATGCCAGAGAGCTGCGCAGTTCCCTCACTGATGCCGAACAGTGGCTCTGGCAAAATTTACGCAACCGAAGAATGAACGGTTACAAATTCCTCCGCCAAGCACCTATTGAAAACTACATCGTCGATTTTATTTGTAAAGAGGCGAAATTGATTGTTGAGCTGGATGGTTCCCAGCACCACTTACAACAAGAGTATGATCAACAGCGTACTGAATATCTCGCGTTGCTTGGGTACAGGGTTGTGCGCTATTGGAATAATCAGGTGCTACAGGAAGGTGGGGCGGTGTTAGAGGATATACTTCGACAACTTGAAACAAGTAGATGAGTTATAGTTTTCCCCCTCACCCCAACCCCTCTCCCCTCAGGGAGAGGGGCTCAATACACCCTTCTCCCCTGGGGGGGGAGAAGGGCCGGGGATGAGGGGGTGAAGCTAGTCACACCCACTCAGCGTAGATAAAGGGCCGGGGATGAGGGGGTAAAGCCAGTTCCACCCACCCAGAGTAAAGAAGAGCCAGGATAGAGGAAAAACTACTTCCTCCTCTTAACAGCCCTACGTCTCTTCTTAAACAGCAACGGCACCACGTCGTCAAAGGTGGCTACAAAATGCACCTTTATCCCCTTGCTGATGTGCTCAGGGATCTCTGCGTAATCGCCTTGATTCTCCTTGGGTACGATTATCTCCTTAATCCCGGCACGCCTGGCAGCGATCACCTTTTCACGGATGCCGCCGATGGGGAATACTTCGCCGGTGAGGGTCATTTCGCCGGTCATGGCTAGTGGTCGGGCAAGCTCCTCATTACGTGCCAGAGATAGTATGGCGCTGGCCATGGTGATGCCCGCGCTGGGTCCGTCTTTAGGGGTGGCCCCGGCCGGTACATGCAGATGGATAAAGCTCTTCTGGAAGAAGGACTGGTCTGCCCCCAGTTCTTTGGCATGGCCTATGATATAGCCGTAGGCAATCTCGGCCGACTCGCGCATCACGTCGCCCAGTTGCCCGGTAAGTTTAAAGCCGCGATTGAATCCGTGGGTGCGGGCGGCTTCGATAGTGAGGGTGGCGCCACCCATGGCGGTCCAGGCAAGTCCAGTGACAACGCCAGCCCCGCTCAGTTTGCGCTCATCCCGGAACATCGGGTTGCCCAGGTAATCCTTCAACTCATCTTTCTCTACGCTTATGGGTGTCTTGGCCCCTTCCAGAATCTTGACTACACACTTGCGCACAATCTTGCCGATCTGTTTCTCCAGCCGGCGCACCCCGGCATCGCGGGCATAGCCCTCAATGATGGCTCGCATGGTGGCTGCAGGTATCTTGATCTGACCGCGTTTTAACCCAGCGCGCTTCAGTTGTCTTGGTAGCAGATAGCGGCGGGCAATCTGTAGCTTTTCGCTAGCAATATAGCCAGAGAGTGGGATAACCTCCATGCGGTCCAGTAACGGCCGCGGAATGGTATCAAGCTGATTGGCGGTGCAGAGAAACAGCACCTTGGATAGATCGAAACGCAGGTCCAGATAGTGATCCAGAAAATCGATATTCTGTTCCGGGTCCAGCACCTCCAGCAGGGCCGATGCCGGATCGCCATGATAGGATGCCCCCACCTTGTCGATCTCATCCAGCATGATCACCGGGTTTTCCGTGCCAACCTCCTTCATGGATTGGATAAACTTACCTGGCATGGCCCCGATGTAGGTGCGCCGGTGGCCTTTAATCTCTGCCTCATCCCGAATGCCACCCAAAGAGAAACGGTAGAACTCGCGTCCCAGGGCCTCGGCGATAGACCTGCCGATAGAGGTTTTACCCACGCCGGGCGGACCCACAAACAGAACAATAGAGCCGCTGATCTCCTTTTTCATAATCCCCACGGCCAGGAATTCCAGGATTCTCTCCTTTACGTCTTCCAGTCCATAGTGGTCCTTGTCCAAGGACTTGCGGGCAAAGGCCATATCCAGCTTATCTTCAGAGTGCCAGCCCCAGGGCAGCAGGGTAATCCAGTCCAGATAGTTTCTGGTTACCGCATATTCTGGTGAGCCGGTCTCAAGCATGGAAAGCTTATCCATCTCCTCATTCACCCGCTCCTGGGCCTGTTCAGTCAGGGTTAGCTTTTTCAGCCGATTGGTGAACTTGTCCAGCTCAGCAGTACGATCATCCTTGGCGATCCCCAGTTCCTGTTGAATGGATTTGAGCTGTTCCTTCAAAAAGAAATTGCGCTGTTCTTTGTTGATGCGCCTCTCAACTGATTGACGGATTTCGTCCTGGGTTCTGGCCATCTCCAGCTCATTGTTGAGCAAGACCAATACCTTCTCCATTCTCGGTAGCAGTTCCACTGCCTCCAATACCCCCTGAAGCTGTTGCTTGCTGGAGGAGGTCAGGCTGGCGGCAAAGTCCGACAGATGGGATGGATCTTCCGGTCCAAACCTATCCAGAAACATGCGCAGCTCTTCCGCGTAGAGCGGGTTCAGTGGCAGCAGTTCCTTAATGGTGTTGATAATGGCCAGGGCGTAGGCCTTGATCTCCCGATTCGATTTGTTCGTGGGCTCAGGCAGATAGTCCACCTGAACCAAATAGGGGACCTTGTCGGTCAGCACCTTTTTAATCTCAAAGCGTTGGACCATCTCCACTAGAACCTGAAGCCGATCATCTATCTGCTGTATGCGATGGACATGGCCAACAACACCGATCCGGCGAAAATCCTTCGGCTTTGCTGTCTCAGCACTTTCGGCATCGGCCAGAACTATGCCTAGAAAGTGGCTGGACTTATTCGCCATAGAGGCAAAGGTCGAACTCCAGTGGGGTTCCTCCATCATTAGAGGCACCGCCTGCCCAGGAAAAAAAGGGCGACTGGTGACGGGCAGTAGATGGATAACACTCGGTATTAAATCGCCAGATCTGATCAGTGCGCCGTCATAAAACTCCTCATCAAACTCTATGTCTTTATTTTTCTCATTCATAGTTCCGAGTTGTCCTTTTTTTCAATCCCATAAGGCAATATTAGCAACTGTGTGGTTTTTTGGAGCCTAAAGGTGCAACAGTGATTGCTGGCGGCTTAAGGACAATATCAGGACGGGGAAGATGTTTTACAACTACCACCTCTCACCCCAACCCCTCGGCTTTGGCATCCTGCGTTGCTCTCGATAATTGCTCCTGCATTATTCTACCTTCGCCCATCTGACTCACATGGACGTGAGGAATGCAGGGGGATTGCCTGGAGCAATCCCTGCCATGGGCTCGTACCTCCTCCATCCCTGGAGTCGTCTCCCCCCAAGGGAGAGGGGCTCAATACACCCTTCTCCCCTGTGGGGAGAAGGGCCGGGGATGAGGGGGTGAAGCCAGTTCCACCCACCCGGAGTAGATAAAGGGCCGCGTGATTAGCCGGCACAGGAGGTAAAAGTCTAGGTCCTCAGCGTATAGTAGGAACTCCCCCTCACCCCAACCCCTCTCCCCCCAAGGGAGAGGGGCTCAATACACCCTTCTCCCCTGTGGGGAGAAGGGCTGGGGATGAGGGGGTGAAGCCAGTTCTATTCACCCGGAGTAGATGAAGGGCCGCGTGATTGGTGGGCGCAGGTGGTAAAAGTCGAAATCCTCAGTGTATAGCAGGAATTCCCCCCTCACCCCAACCCCTCGGCTTTGGCATCCTGCGTTGCTCTCGATAATTGCTCCTGCATTATTCTACCTTCGCCCATCCATGGGCTCGTACCTCCTCCATCCCTGGAGTCGTCTCCCCCAAGAGAGAGGGGCTCAATACACCCTTCTCCCCTGGGGGGGAGAAGGGCCGGGGATGAGGGGGTAAAGCCAGTTCCATTCAACTGGAGTAGAGAAGGGCCGGGATTTGGTGGGGGCAAAGCTAGTTCCACTAACCCAGAGTATGACCCTAGAGCCCAAAACCAACGAGCATTGCACCCTGAAGTCTTACAAAATAGTTATGGCATTCGCCAGCCTAACAAACTCCTCAACCTCAAGTCGCTCAGCCCGTAGGCCAGGATCAATCCCCAGACCCTCCATAGTCTCAGCATCTATCAACTCACGCAGGCTGTTACGCAACGTCTTGCGTCGTTGTGAGAAGGCCTGTGCTACAACCTGAGAGAAAATCTTTTGATCCTCAATCTGATGCAGCGGGGTAGAGTGCGGGACTAACCGCACAAAGGCAGAGTCCACCTTGGGGGCTGGTTTGAAAGCGCCAGGGCCGATATCAAACAGATGGCTCACCTGACACTGGGCCTGCAACATCACTGTTAGGCGACCGTACTGTTTATTGCCGGGTTCCGCGCCCATGCGCAGCACCACCTCCTTCTGCAACATAAAGTGCATATCCCGAATACAGTGCGAACGCTCCAGCAGATGAAACAGGATAGGGGTGGAGATGTTATAGGGCAGATTTCCCACCACCCGCAGCTGCTCACCGGCGGGTACTAGACTGCAGAGATCAAACTTCAATACATCGGCGCTGTGGATGCGCAGCTCTCCGATATCGGCACACATCTCCGCCAGCGGTGCAATAAGATCCCGGTCCAGCTCCACCGCATCCATACTGCCGGCGGCGCGCAGCAGCTCCTTGGTAATGGCACCCTGACCTGGGCCGATCTCCACCAGATGTTCATCCGGCTTGGGTTTAATGCTATCCACAATTCGCTGGATAATGCCGGGGTCGTGCAGAAAATTCTGGCCGAAGCGTTTTCTGGCTCTATGTGCTGGTGGGTTGGTCATGGGTTTATTCGGTATTTCAGTCAGTTATCAATAGCCATAAAACAGGTCAGATGATAACACTCTGTTAGGGTTTAGTGTGGCGTGATTGTAAGCCGCATCGGCGCTTTCAAGAATGAATTTGCCCTCCAACTCTTCCCCGCGGATCACAGCGATTGTGATATCTCAATGACTATTCGCATTTCTAATTGATAAATTACAATTAGAAGCGCCTAATATGCTTAGGTTTGGTACGCTCTGTCTTGCCTTGCGTACCTTTGTTGGCATAAACCCAATGTTTGCCTCCCTTGTTATACGGAGGCTGTAGGGCAAGTAACTGAATGCAAGCAAGGAAAGTCAACATGAACAACAACGAAAACAGTGATCAACTTCTGCAGGATTTGCTAAAGCGGGTGGAAGCCCTCGAGCGCGAGGCGCCTCAAGACCAAATTACCCTGGGTGTTATGAGTGGTGATCTAGAACGTGTGATGCTTGCGTTCATGGTTGCACTGGGAGCAACAGTCTATGACACGGAAGTGGAACTGTTCTTCGCCCTCAGGGCCACAGCAGCCCTGCGTGACCCCAATAAGACCAAAAAAGATCTGGGGGAGCTGGAGCCGTCACCGATCAAGTTTGATTTGGAGAAGCACGGAGCAACCTCTCTAGAAGACCTTATAGAACAAGCTGGTGAGTTAGGTGTGAGAATTACTGTTTGCAACCTGTCGCTGGAGCTCATGGGCATCGACCCTGAGGAACTAATCGATTATCCGGACCTGAGTTTTGCCGGTGTTGCCGCCCTGGTCAGCATGGCCAGCGAATCGAAACAGTGCTGGTTCATGTGAAATCAATTATTTCATCCTCTGATTAAAAAAAAGTTTATTTAAAGCCACACAAATTAAAAATAAATACTATAGTAATATTAGAATATAACTCAAAGCAGGAGAACAATAATGAATGAAGGTGAATTGAAAGCCCTGGACGTTGCTAAAGTTATTGATGCCAGAGGCACTGCCTGCCCGGGACCCATGCTTGAGGCGAAACGCGCCATTGGTGAGTGCCCTGTGGAAGGAGTCATGGAAGTGCAGTCGTCTGACAACGGCACCATTATCGATATTCAGCGTTGGTGTAAGAAGATGGGGCATGATTATCTCGGTGATGTTGAGAATGATGGCTCCTGGAGTGTTTACCTGCGGAGAAAGATATAGAAGAGGAGGGTGTAAAAGTGAGCCCTCTCGATAGCAATAGCGAGCCGAAAATCCTCGTATTTTCCACGAATTCGATTTCGGACCCTGGGATTGACCGTGCTGGCAGTGCCCACATGCACTACTCGACAGCCGTCCAAGTTATCCCCTTACCCTGTTCCAGTGGCATCAAGCCTTCATGGATCGTTCATGCACTAAAAGCCGGTTTTGACGGTGTGTTTATTGCCGCCTGCGGTGGCGATTGTGCCTTTATTCCAGACTGTACCTGTCGCACCAGCGCCCTCGTAACTCGGGCACAAACCATGTTGAAAGAACAGGGGATCAGTCCGAAGCGACTTAAAATGTCTGGACTCTGTTCCGTATGTGCGGACAACTTTGTTGCCCATATGAATAACTTCCAACAGGAGTTACAGTCTCTTGAAGCCTGATACAGATAAACGTCAACTGGATTACGACGTGATGGTTGTAGGCGCCGGAGTCGCCGGCATGGAAACTGCGTCGTCCCTGGGCGATATGGGTTACCGTGTATTGTTGGTAGACAAGAACGCAAGTGTAGGCGGAAGGGCCATCCTTCTTAGTAAGGTGTTCCCGACCCTGGATTGTGCCAGTTGTATTGTCACGCCGAAAATGGCCTCGGTTTCCCATCATCCCAATGTGCACCTTATGACCTACAGTGAGGTTGACGGTATTGTGCGCAACGATGATGGTTCGTTTGCGGTGGATATGCACAGAAAGGCAAGCTACGTTGATTTTGATGCCTGCACCGGCTGTGGAAAGTGCGAAGAGGTCTGCACCGTCGCCGTACCGGATCAATACAACTACGACCTGGTAACGCGCCGGGTTGCGCATATCCCCTTTCCCCAGGCGGTTCCGAAGAAGGCCGTGATCGACCGGCGCGGAGAAGCGCCCTGTACCTTCACCTGTCCGGGCAACGTCAAGGCTAGCGGCTACATCTCTCTGGTGAGGGCTGGCCGATACGAAGAGGCCTTTAACCTACATCTGGAAAACGCACCTCTGGTGGGTAGTCTGGCGCGGGCCTGTTATGCGCCCTGCGAATCCGACTGCACACGTGATGAGAAAGAGGGCACGGTGCATATCCGCGGCATCAAGCGCTTTATGGTGGACCGCTACTATGCCGAGCACCCGGAACCGGAATATGGTCCGGTTGAAAACCAGTTGCAAACACGGGTCGCCGTTGTGGGTTCCGGCCCTGCGGGATTAAGTGCGGCCTTCTACCTTGCGCGCCAAGGTCACCAGGTAACTATTTTTGAAGCGGAAGAGGAAGCGGGCGGCATGCTGCGAACCGCCATCCCTCCATATCGTCTGCCCAAAGATGTTGTGGATCGTGACATCAAGAACGTTACGGCCCTGGGTGTTGAAATCAAAACCGGACATAGAATCACCTCTCTGTCAGATCTCAAACAGCAGGGATTCAATTCCATCCTGATTACCACCGGAGCATCGGAAGAGTACAGTCTGGATGTGGACGGCAAGGATCTGGATGGGGTCATGGGCTGCATGCGGTTCCTGCACGAAGTCAATGTGGGGGAGATGCCCGATGTAAAAGGCAAGACCGTCATGGTTATCGGTGGCGGCAACTCGGCTATGGATCCGGCCCGGGCCGCTATTCGCATGGGGGCTGCTAGGGTCATCATCAACTATCGGCGCGGGCGCGAAGAGATGCCGGCCCATGGTTGGGAAATAGATGGGGCCGAAGAGGAGGGCGTTGAACTCATGCTCATGAGTACGCCTACAAAATTTATTGGCCAGGACGGTAAACTTGTAGCGGCCGAATGCATCAGCATGGAGTTGGGTGAGCCGGACGAGAGTGGCCGCCGTCGCCCGGTTCCAATTGAGGGTTCGGAAAAAGAGATTCCGGTTGATATGGCAATCCTGGCTATCGGTCTGCAGCCTTCCACCTCTCATTTCCCGGATGCAATGAAGAGTGACAAAGATCTCCTGATTGCGGATCCACAGACCTGTCAGACATCTGACCCAGACATATTTGCATCTGGTGACTGCGTCACTGCCCCTACAATGATTATCAATGCCATTGCACAGGGACGGCGGGCGGCCTTCTTTATGGATCGTCACCTGAAGGAGGAATCCCTGGAGGTACCTTTTGATGGCGACCTGGCAAAGACAGATAAGAACGAGGTGCTGCAAGAAGCAGAGCAATTCGTAGAACGGCAACCAGTTCCACAGCCGTTGCTACCCCTTGAAGAGCGCCGGCAATCATTTGAGTGTTATGAAAAGGTGATGACGGAAGATGAGGTGCGGAGTGAGGCCCTGCGCTGCATGAACTGTGCGGAGTGTTCCCAGTGCATGGAGTGTGTGGCTGCCTGTGCCCCCAAGTGTATCGACTTCAGCCAGAAGCCGGCTCCCCTGTCACTCAATGTGGGCACGGTATGTGTTTCAACCGGCTTCAAGATTCTGGACCCGGCGTCCAAGCCACTGCTTGGATACGACAGATTCCCCGATGTGGTCACCGGGCCGGAGATGGACCGGCTGCTGGCGCCGACGCGCCCCTACAACTCAGTGCTCAGGCCCTCGGACGGCAAGGAGCCGGAGAACATAGCTATTCTCCTCTGTATCGGTTCACGCGACCAGACGGTGTGCAATCCCCTCTGCTGCCGTATCGGCTGCATGTACTCCATAAAGCAGGCGCAACTCGCCATGGGCGCCCTGCCACTGGCGGATATCACCATCTACACCATTGACGTTCGCGCCTTTGGTAAGGGTTATAACGAGTTCTACGAGCAGGCCAAGTCCATGGGGATCGAATTCGTCAAGGGCAAGGTGGCGCGCATTGAGCAGCTCTCCAACGGCAACCTGTCACTGCACTACGAAGACATGCTGGGCGAAGGTGGCCAGAAGACCCGCGAACACGACCTGGTGGTTCTGACTGTGGGATTCCAGCCAAATACCGATGTATTTTCTCTCTACAAAGGTGGGGAGTTGGCAGCGAACGAGTTCGGCTATGTACAGGAGATCAATCCTGTCAGTGAACCGAGCCGTACCAATGTTGATGGACTCTTTGTGGCGGGCACCACCGTTGGCGTAATGGATATTCCGGACACCGTACTGCACTCTGGCGCAGCAGCAGCCCAGGCAGCCGCTTATCTAGAGCGAACAAGGGGTGGCAAATGACAGATAAGCGACGAATCGGCGTCTACGTATGCCACTGTGGCGGCAACATCGCCGACCATGTGGACGTAAAGGAAGTAGCGAAAACGCTCCAGGGCGAATCGGAAGTTGAGGTCACTGAGACCCATCTGTTTGCCTGCTCGGATGCCTCGCAACAGGAGATGATCGACGAGATCAAAGAGCACAATCTGGACGGTCTAGTCATCGCCTCCTGTTCCCCCAAGCTTCACCTGTTTACCTTCCGCGCCATGGCGGAACGCGCCGGACTCAATCCCTACCAATATGTGCATGTCAATCTGCGCGAACAGTGCTCCTGGGTGCATAAGGGTGATAAACCCGGCGCCACGGAGAAGGGTATCAACATTGTGCGCGCCGGGGTGGCCAAGTGTGCTTTGACAGAGCCACTGAACTCCATTCGGGTAGAAACCCAACCACGTGTTCTGGTGATAGGGGCTGGTGTGGCAGGTATGCGTGCTGCAATCTCCCTCGCAGGAATGGGACTGACGGTATTTATTATCGAACGCGAGAGCGAGCCGGGTGGCTGGGCGTTGCAGGCTGGACGGATGGGCCCCGACAACCAGTACGGCCCCGATGTGGTTGCTGATCTGCTGGAGCAGATCCAGAGCAATGAGAACATCATGCTCTACACCAATGCCGAATTGACCTCCAAGAGCGGACATGTGGGCGACTTCACCGCCAAGGTTCGTTTGCAGGGTAAAGAGGATGTGTCGCTCAACGTGGGCGGGATCATTACCACCACCGGCTTCACCCCCTATGAACCCCAACAGGGCGAATATGGCTATGGTGCACCTGGGGTGGTCACTCTGTTGGAGTTTAGACAGATGCTTGAGACCAGCGAAAACACCCTGACCCACAACGGAAAGCCGGTGCGGGATGTGGCCTTTATCTACTGTGTGGGCAGTCGCCAGACCCAGAGCGAAACCTGTCCTGAGCCCAACACCCACTGTTCACGCTTCTGCTGTATGGCCACCGCCTTCAGCGGCAGCCTGCTACATGAGTTTGAAAAGAAATCCGGCCAGACCATCAATCAATACCATCTATTTCGAGACGTTCGCACCTATGGACATCTTGAAACTGTGTACACAAATGCCCGCGCCGATGGAGCCCTGTTTCTGCGCTGGGATCCGCAAGAACCACCACAGGTTGATCAGCGCGATGGCCGTCTGGCAATCAATGTCAAAGATACCCTGTTGGGCGATGAAGAGTTGGAGATTGGTGCAGACCTGGTTGTTCTTGCAACCGGTATGACGCCCCGGGAAAACGATGGCCTCAACGATGTGCTGAAGCTGCCCAAGAGCAAAGACGGGTTCTACAACGAGATACACATCAAGCTGCGACCGGTGGAGACCGCCATCGATGGCGTCTGTATTGCCGGAACCGCCCAAGGCCCGAAGAATCTGTCCGAAAGCGTCGCATCATCCCTGGCAGCGGTAGCCAGGACCGGCGCAATACTGAAAAAGGGCTTTCTGAATCTAGAGCCGCTTGTGGCGAAAATCGATACAAGCAAGTGCGTCTGGTGCGACGAGTGTCTCAAGGCCTGCCCTTATGGCGCAATCGAACGAATTCAGTGCGGTGACAAAGAGGTGGCAATGGTGCTCGAGTCTTCTTGCAAGGGAGAAGGGGCCTGCGTTCCGCTGTGTGAGCATGACGCCATCGATATCGAGGGTTACCGGGAAGACCAGATTCTGGCGATGATAGATGCAAGTCTTAAGGAGTCGGTAGAAACATGAGCGACACGCAGACAACAAAATTACGGGATATGCTCGATATCGCGCAAGACGAAATGATTATGCGGGATCGCATTGCAGCCATTCTCGAACAAGGCCCGAAGACAATTCCGGAAATTGCCGAGATCATGGGTTGCTCATCCCGGGAGGTGACGGTCTGGCTTTTTGGTCTGCGTCGCTATGGCATGGTGGAAGAGATCGGTCGTGCAGATGTTGATGGATACTTCCAATATGAACTTGCTAAGCAGCATTAGCCCTGACTCCGCATGAAGTGGCGAGGAGAAGTGATATGACCAGAGTTTCATCGGAATTTGCCATCCGGCTGAAGGAGGCTGAAGGGTTCAACGCTGGTGCCTGTTTCCACTGTGGCACATGTTCCGCTCTTTGTCCCCTGGGGTACGAAATACTTCCCCGCAAACTGTTCCGCGAGGCCATGCTCGGACTTGAAGACAAGGTGATTGCCAATATTCCGCAGATCTTCTCCTGTCTGTTGTGCCGCATGTGTGAAGTGAACTGTCCCCAGGAGGTTCGTATCGCGGATAACGTGCGCACCCTCCGTTGCCTGATTAACCGGCAAGAGTTTGGCCTGAAGTAGGAAGATAATTTTATGCCTCTACCGATTGCACCAATTTTAGGAATTTTCGCCGATAACGTGCGCAAGCGTGGCAGTGTTCTGCCGCTGTCGAAACGAACGGCCACGGGCTGGGCCCAAGGGCTTGATCTGCCACGTGGCGGCGAGACGGTTTTCTACACCGGACACATCTATCAAATGATACCGGCCATCGACGCCATGTCTTCTCAGCTGGCTATGCTCGAAAACTCATTTTTGACCAGGTTCTTCGGCATTGGCCGCCTGATGAACAAGTTTATTAGTCTGTCATTCTTTATGGGCCTCACCGCTTCGCGCAAAAAAATGCAGCACTCCAACCAGGTGTTGCGTGATATCGTCTGGCTGCTCCAGGACGCCGGGGTTGAGTTTGGCTATCTGTATGAAGATGAGATCTATGCCGGTGCGCTCCTTTATGATGACGGACTGGATGAATCCTTCGGCGAACATGCCCGCCGCGTGGCGGAGCATTTGAAAAAGCTGGGAGTTAAGCGTCTGATCACCGTGGATCCTCACACCACCAAGATGTTTCGTACGGCCTACCAACATTTCGTTGATGAGTTCGATATTGAGGTCCAGAGCTATCTGGAGGTATTGGCAGAGGCGCAACCGGAGGCTATGGAGCCGATAAACGAGGAGGTTGTGGTTCACGACTCCTGCGTCTATGCGCGCTACGAAAATGTTTGTGAGCAACCCCGCGAACTGCTGCAGGCCGCAGGACTGTCGGTGCGGGAACCAGAGCTGTCCGGTAAATCAACTCACTGCTGCGGTGGACCCTTAGAGTCACTTTTCCCCGCCGAGGCCCATCGAATTGGCGGCAATCGCGTGGATCAACTGGAAGCCGAGGGAAAAAACGTGGTTTCCATGTGTCCGTTCTGCTGGGTGAACCTCAGTAAAAACGCAGGAGACAGGCTGGTTATCAACGACATCGCCAGCACCCTGGCCTCCCGCCGTCGGCAGGCAGCAACAAGCAGCTAGCCGAGGCCAGTTGCAGGAGTAATCAGCTAACCACATTTAAAAGGGGGAGGCTGAAGCCCAACCAATAGCATACCCAGCTGGCCAATCAGATCCCGGCCCAGCTCCGCCCATACTGCTAGCAGTGCGCAGCGGCCCCTGGGTAATGGCCCCTGATCGGGGCCGATCTCCACCAGATGTTCATCCAGCTTGGGGGTAGTGATATTACCCGCCCCGGCGACATGGATAAATTTGGGTTATTCTGGGAGAATCAGATCACTACCCGATAGGCTTAGAACATATGGTTCCAGACAACACGCCTGCACAAACCGAAACCCAAAACAGTATGGGTCTGACCCTTTTGTACCTTCTGCCATGACAACAGATACCGGTTCCCCTGAGCAGTGGTTGGATCAGCATGGCGATGCCCTCTATCGTTATGCCTTGCTGCAGTTTCGTGATCAACACAAGGCGGAGGAGGCGGTGCAGGAGACCCTGGTGGCGGCCCTGCAATCCCGCGATCGTTTCAAGGGTGGGTCGTCGGTGCGGACCTGGTTGATAGGTATTCTGAAATATAAGGTGCTGGATCAGTTTCGCCTGGAGTCCCGCGAGGCACCGCTGGATGAAGAGGCATTAGAGAGCGCCGAGGGGGCTGATCTGGTGGAACAGAGCTTCCAGGAAGATGGCCACTGGAGCTCGGATCTGGGCGACTGGGAGCAGCCGGAAGCGGCCCTGGCCAGCGGTCAGTTCTGGGATATTTTGCAGCGCTGCATTGATGCCCTGCCCCAGCGCCAGGCCCGCCTTTTCATGCTGCGCGAACTATTTGAAGAAAAAACTGAAAAAATTTGTAAGGAATTGTCAGTAACTCCGACCAATCTATGGACGATGCTATATCGCACTCGAATGGAGCTGCGAAAGTGTCTCGATAGGAACTGGGTTGGAGAGGCCTGGGGATAGATGAAGATGTTAACTTGCAAAGACGCCAGTCGCTTGATTTCCGAGGGCCAGGAACGCCCAATGAAGCTAATGGAACGCTGGGGTCTAAGATTACATCTTTGGATGTGCGATAACTGCCGGCGGTTTGAACGGCATATTCGGTTTCTACGCAAGGCCCTGCAGATGTTGGGTGAGCAGCTGGAAACCGGGTCGCAGGGTCCGGATCTTCCCCCCGATGCCAAAGATCGTATCCGTAAGGTATTGCAGGATAAGGATCGCTCTTAGTACAAACTCCATCCCGGTTCTTCGAGAGCATTGTCTGAATTAGTAACTTTTTTAGACAACTTTTTAGGAGAATCGACATGAATCCATCAAAGACTACACTTACCCTGGCCATGACCCTTGCATTGAGCGCTGCTGGTAACGCAACTGCTGACCTGTCCAATCCATTTGGCATGCAGCAGCTGGATAGCGGCTATGTACAGCTTGCCGAGGCCAAGGCCAAAGATGGCAAATGTGGCGAGGGCAAGTGCGGTGACAAAGAGTCTGCAACTGAGACCAAGGCCAAAGACGGTGAGGGTAAGTGCGGCGATAACAAGACCCAGGGTGACGATAAGGTCAAAGAGGCAAACTGCGGTGAAGACAAGAGCAGCAGCAAAACCTGATCTTAGTTGGAGAACCGCTCATGTCTACACAACAACTACATGGTGCGGGCCTCGGCCTGAGGCGGGAGCTGCTTCCCGCCCTCAGGTCCGAGCTGCCGGAGAGCATCGACTTTTTTGAACTGGCCCCGGAAAACTGGATGGAGATGGGGGGCGCCTGGCGTAAAGAGCTGCGCCACATCGCCGAGCAGCGTCCCATCATAGCCCACGGCCTCTCCCTCTCTTTGGGCGGGCCGGCACCACTGAATGAGGGGTTTCTGCAGAGAGAGAGGCGTTTTCTGGAGGAGTACCAGATCGGCCTCTTTACCGAGCATCTATCCTGGTGTGGTGACGAAGGTCAGCTCTATGACCTGCTGCCCATACCCTGCACCTATGAGGCGGTCACTCATGTGGCGCAACGCATCCGGCGCACCCAGGAGATCCTGGAACGGCGCATCGCCATTGAGAACCCATCCTACTATGTAGCTCCCCCCGGTGCTGATATGAGCGAGACCGACTTCATCCGCGCCGTGCTGGAAGAGGCGGATTGTGACCTGCATCTGGACGTCAACAACGTCTACGTCAACAGCGTCAATTTCGGTTTCGACCCCTGGGATTTTATTCGACAGCTCCCAGCGGAGCGGGTGGTCTATATCCATGTAGCCGGCCACTACACAGAACCGGATGGACTGCTCATCGACACCCACGGAGCCGATGTTATCGACCCGGTGTGGCAGCTGCTGGAAAAAACCTACGCCCACCTGGGAACGCCACCCACCCTGCTGGAACGAGACTTCAATATTCCACCGTTGGCGCAACTGCTGGACGAAGTGGGGTTCATCCGCCGGTTGCAGCGCCAGCATGGAGAAGAGGGAGGAGTCTATGAACAGGTTGCATGAGACCACTGGGTTCAAGGATTTTCAGGCCGGCTTTGCCGCCCGCATCCGCGATCCCCAGGGCGCACCCCTGCCGTCGCAGGTGCCGGAACGGCGCATGCGGGCCTATGAAGAGCTGGTGTTCAACAACCTGGAGGGCTTCCTGCTCTCCTGCTATCCCATCACCCGCAAGCTACTGGGCCAGGGGCAGTGGGACCAAACCCTGCGGCGCTTTGTTATGGAGCATCGCTGCGCCTCGCCCCTGTTTCGGGATATCCCCAAGGAGTTCCTGGATTGGCTGGAGGATAAGTGTAATGAGCTGTTTCCCTCCATGCCTTTCCTGCATGAGTTCATGCACTACGAGTGGTTGGAGCTGGCGGTTTCGGTCAGTCCGGCCGAAATAGATCCATGGGAGATAGATGCAACGGGTGACTACTTTACCACCCCAGCCCTGTTGAACCCGACCGCGCAACTGGCCTGCTACAACTACCCCGTGCATCTGATAGGGCCGGAATTCAAACCACAGAGTACCGATGGCCAGATCTACTGCTACCTGCTCTATCGCGATACCGCAGACCAGGTCCAGTTTATAGAACTCAACCCGATCTCAGCGCGTCTGCTAGAGCTGTTACAACAACAGGAGATCACCGGGCGGGAAGCGCTGCTACAGATCGCCGGTGAAATTAACCACAACAATCCCGAAGCGCTGGCGGAGTCCGGACGCACTCAACTACAAGAGCTGCATCACTCCGGTGTGCTACTGGGAACCAGGAGAAGATTATGAATATTGTACTGTCAGCCCCACAATGGGTTTTCGCCCGGCTGAACCAGAGCGGAGAGTATCTCTCCATGTTGGGATTACGCCTACTGCTCGCCTACGAGTATTGGGAGTCAGGTATCGTAAAATTCAACGGCGCAAACTGGTTTGCCCAGATCCAGAGCCAGTTTCCCTTTCCGTTCAGCCTAGTACCCCCCGAGATCAGCTGGTTCCTAGCCACCTGGAGTGAACTGCTAGGCGCCATAGCCCTGGTGATTGGCTTAGCCACCAGATTCTTCAGCCTCTCCCTGATCATCCTAACCATCGTAGCCTGGGCCAGCGTACACGCCGGACACGGCTACAACGTATGCAGCAACGGCTTCAAACTACCACTCATCTACCTGGTAATGTTCATCCCACTACTGCTCAGCGGCCCAGGCAAACTAAGCCTAGATCACCTAATCTCAAAACGTTTCAGCAACTAACCCATCCCCTCTCTTTAGCATCCCCTCTCCCCACGGGGGAGAGGGCTAGGGTGAGGGGGAAAACTAAAAACATCATCCCCAACTAATCCACCCGCCCCAACCGAAAACCACCACCCAACCATCCCCTCTCCCATTGGGGGAGAGGGCTAGGGTGAGGGGGAAAACTAAAAACATCACCCCCAACTAATCCACCCACCATCCCCTCGGGGGACGACTCCAGGGATGGAGGAGGTAGAACGAAGTTCGGAACCAGAGTCGAGAGGGCTACGACTGCATGGACGCAGGAGGTACGAGCTCATGGATGGGCGAAGGTAGAATAATGCAGGAGCAATTATCGAGAGCGACGCAGGAGGCCAAAGCCGAGGGTGAGGGGGAAAAGCTAGGCCGAGAGGGAAAAGCCAGGCCGAAGGGAAAAGCCAGGCCGAGAGGGAAAAGCCAGGCCGAGGCAGAAAACCAAAAACATCACCCCCAACTAATCCCTCCACCTTAACCGAAAACCACCACCCAACCATCCCCTCTCCCTTTGGGGGAGAAGGCTAGGGTGAGGGGGAAAAGCTAGGCCGAGAGGGAAAAGCTAGGCCGAGAGGGAAAAGCCAGGCCGAGGCAGAAAACTAAAAACATCAGCCTTAACAACTCCCCACACCCCAACCAAAAATAACCCCCACCCCTTTTTTACAGACAAAAAAAAGCCGGGACTAACAGGCCTCACTCAGACCATTAATCCCAGCCTTTGGTGTTCAGTAATTACTACAACGGAACTACCTTGTTAGCGCATGGGCCCTTCTGTCCTTGTCCTACCTCAAACTCAACCTCTTGGCCATCGTTGAGGGTTGCATAACCGCCGCCGGCTTGAATCTCTGAATGGTGTACGAACAAATCCTTGCCACCATCTTCTGGAGTGATAAAACCAAAGCCTTTATCGGCATTAAACCACTTTACTGTACCTTTACTCATTTGATGCTTTCCTGTGTTATTCAGCTGAATGCTGATCACACAGTATAGGTGTTTTAGGCAAAAAATTCACAAATAGATTCAAAATGGGCGAAATATATTGGAATTTTGAGGAAAAAGTGGACAAAACCGGTGATATATCCGCATAAAAAATCCCAGATCACCAATCACACCCACCGGACTTGTACCGCCACCATGAACCTTTCTCCCTTCCCCCCAGGGGGGAAGGGCCGGGGATGAGGGGGATAACTTAAAACGTTAGCCTTACTAATTCACCTGCCTTAACAGAAAAACCAACCACCCAGTCATCCCGCAGGTTGACCGCAGCATCCAGGAAGATCAAAACAGTACCAGCATAGATAAATATAGGGAATTCTGGGAGAATCAAACCATTACACGGAAGGAAAAATAATAATGGCTCCAGTGAATACACTTCCCAAAGTTGAAGCTTGTAAGATAATTCGCATAACTTGCCTCATAACAATAGAAAGCGAATAGATGAATTCCGAACAACTTAAACAACTAGAAAACGATCTTTGGGCCGCCGCCGATAACCTGCGTGCTAATACCGATCTCAAGTCCAGTGAGTACGCCACCCCGGTGCTGGGGCTGATCTTCCTCAAGTTTGCCGATAACAAATACAGCCGCGCCGAAATGGCGATTACCCGCGAATACAACAAACTCCAGGGTACCCGGCGCGAGAAGCCTATCTCGGAGATTGCTATCCAGAAATGCGGTTTCTATCTGCCGGATCATGCGCGCTACGACTATTTGTTGAATCTGTCGGAGGATAAGGATGTCGCCAAGGCGATCAAAGGCGCTATGCAGGCGATTGAGGATTACAAGGAAGAGCTGGAGGGCGTACTGCCCAAGGATGAATACGCGCCGCTGACGCGTACCGACAAGACCATCCCGGCGCAATTGCTGAAAACCTTTTCCGATATCCCCAAAGACGCCAACGGCGATGTGTTCGGCAAGATCTATGAGTACTTCCTCGGCAACTTCGCCCTGACCGAGGGGCAGAAGGGCGGCGAATTCTTTACCCCCACCTCGGTGGTGCAGTTGATGGTGGAGATCATCGAACCGCATAAAGGCACGGTATACGACCCGGCCTGCGGTTCCGGCGGCATGTTCGTGCAGTCGCAGCACTTTGTCGAGCAGCACCGCAAGCAGCTCAAGGCGCTGGGCGAGGTCGAGGACGAAGACCAGCTCTATGTCTACGGCCAGGAAAAGACCCTGGATACGGTCAAGCTGGCCAAGATGAACCTCGCGGTCAATGGCCTGCGCGGCGAAGTGCGCCAGGCCAACAGCTATTCCGAAGATCCTTACGACGGTTTCGGCAAGTTCGATTACGTCATGGCCAATCCACCCTTCAATGTCGATGACGTGCCGGTGGCCACGGTCGAGAAAGACCCGCGCTTCAATACCTACGGCATCCCGCGCAAGAAGACTAAGGTGAAAAAGGGCGATGAAGGCAAGGAGACAGTACCCAACGCCAACTACCTGTGGATCAACCTGTTCGCAACCTCACTGAAAGACAAGGGCCGCGCCGGGCTGGTCATGGCCAACTCCGCCTCCGACGCACGCCACTCCGAGGCCGATATCCGCCAGAGCCTGATCGAGAATAACCTGATCTACGGCATGCTGACCCTGCCGTCGAACATGTTCTACACCGTCACGCTGCCGGCGACGCTGTGGTTTTTCGACAAGAACAAACAGGATGACCGTATCCTGTTCATCGATGCGCGCAACATCTTCACCCAGATCGACCGTGCCCACCGCGAATTCAGCCCCGAGCAAATCCAGAATATCGCTATCATCAGCAAGCTGCACAAGGGTAAGCGCAAGGAGTTCGTGCACCTGATCGACCGCTATTTCGAGCAGGGTATGGCGCAACTGATCGACAATGAAAAACAGGTGAAACCCGTCAGTGAACAATTACTGGAGGTGCTGGACGATAAAGCGGGCAAGCTGGCCGTGGGTGATCTGGTCAAGCAGTGGAAGGCGCTGGGCAAGCTGCAAACCCGCTACCAAAAATACCTCGACACCACCGATACCAGGCTACGAACCGACGCCGATATCAATAAAAAGAATAAAAGCCAGCACAACTTGCGCGAGGCCTTCGATCCCTTTTTCGAGAGCCTGCACAGCGGCCTTAAGGATCTGGACCGGATCGTGCGCAAACATGAAAAGGTCAGGGCCGAAGCCGCCAAAAAGGCCGGGAAACGTAGCACCACCGACCGCGAAACCAAGCGCTTGAAAGAGGCGCTGGAACTGCTGCATAAAGAGGTCAAGCTGGCCGAGAGTTTCTACAAGCACATCCACTGGCTGCAGGAGCGCTTTCCCAACGCAGAGTATGAGGATGTGACCGGCCTGTGCAAACTGGCGACACCGGAGGAGGTTGAGGAGCAGGATTACTCACTGAATCCGGGACGGTATGTGGGGGTGGTGATTGAAGAAGATGGGAAGACGGAGGAAGAGTTTATTGCTGAAATGTTAGCGATGAATGATGAACTCCAACAGTTAAGTAATGAGAGTAAAAGCTTAAATACAGTGATTCAAAAAAACCTACATATTCTGGTAGGTGAAAATGAATAAATACAAACTTAATGAACTTGGCAGTGTTAACAGAGGTAAATCGAAGCACCGCCCAAGAAATGACCCTGAACTCTATGGGGGTAGATACCCATTTATTCAGACTGGAGATGTAAAACATAGCCCGTTCTATGTGACATCGCATAGCCAAACTTACAATGAAAAAGGGTTGTCTCAGAGTAAGCTTTGGCCAGAAGGTACATTGTGTATAACTATTGCGGCAAATATTGCAGATACAGCGATTCTGAGTTACCCGGCATGTTTTCCAGATAGCATAATTGGTTTTCTTCCAGATAAAGAAAAGTCGGACTTAAAGTATGTTAAGTATTGCCTTGATACTTTTAAGCTGCAAATGCAATCAATATCTCAAGGCACTACACAAGACAATATGAGTCTTGAGAAACTGTTGTCAATTGAGTTTCCTGCACCTGAATTGGCTCAGCAAAGAAAATTAGCCGCCATCCTCTCCGCATACGACGACCTAATCGAAAACAACAAACGCCGTATCGCCTTGTTGGAAAAAATGGCCGAAGAGATCTATCGTGAATGGTTTGTCCGCTTCCGCTTTCCTGGTTACCAAACCGCTGAGTTTGAGAAAGGGGTTCCGAGGGGTTGGGAGCATTTACCAATTAACGAGATACTTGATTTTAAATCTGGCTTTGCGTTCAAGAGCGAGAAATATGTTGATGATGGCAAATACGGTGTTGTTACTATAAAGAATGTTCACGATGGGAGATTTATAAATGGATGCTCTGACTACATAGATGAATTGCCATCAAGATTACCAAAGCACTGTCAAATAGAAGATGGCGATATTCTTATGTCTCTAACGGGTAATGTGGGCAGGGTGTGCATTTCAGAGGGAGAAAACTTGCTCCTTAATCAACGAGTCGCAATATTAAAACCAAAAGATATTAGCGCATCACATTTTGTATATTGGCTCTTTAGACAAAAATCTATGCAGACATTTAGTGAGATGATTTCGACAGGTGCAGCACAACAAAATCTGAGTCCAATAAAACTAGGTAACCAAACGATTCTATATCCTGATGAAAATATAATTCATGAATATCAGGAAAAAGTTGAGCCATTAATGGGATTAATTATGCAAATAAGAAAGCAAGTCTCAGTGCTTGAGGTTACAAAAAGTAACTTACTACCCAGACTTATCTCAGGAAAACTCTCCGTAGCTGATCTCGATATCCAGGTCCCACCCAGCATGCTGGACGATGAGGCCGCCTAGGCAGGAATAATAAGGACGAGCATATGCCAGGGAATTTCATTTCAGAAGACGACATCGAGCAGGCGCTGCTGCAACAACTTCATTCCCGTTTCGGTTTTGAGTTGCTGAATTGTCATACCCCTCAACCTGAGACCCTAAGCGATAAGTCCAACCGGCAGGATAAGCGTGATGTGATTCTGGCCGACCGCTTAAAGGCGGCCTGTGTGCGTCTTAACCCGGAGATTCCCGAGCCGGTGATCGATGAGGTGGTGGAACAGGTCATGGATCGTCGCGCCGCGATGTCGGCGATTGCGGCCAACCGTGAGTTGTACGACTTCATCCGCGATGGCGTGCCGGTGACCTTTGACGATGCCGAAGGGATCAAGCAGGACGAATATGTACGGCTGGTGGATTTCGATACCGCGAACGGCGGGGCCAATGACTATCTGGCGGTTTCCCAGTTGTGGATCAAGTCGATGGGCCAGGCGCCCCGTGCGGCCTATCGCCGCCCCGATGTCATCCTCTACGTAAACGGGCTGCCGCTGGTGTTCATCGAGCTGAAGAACTCCAACGTCAAACTGCGCAGTGCCTTTGACGATAACCTGAACAACTACAAGCACGATATCCCGCAACTGTTCCACTGCAATGCGTTTTGCCTGCTCTCCAATGCCATTGAGAGCAAGGTGGGTAGCTTTACCGCCGGGTGGGAACATTTCTTCAACTGGCTGCGGGTGGACGATGAAAAGGAGAAGGTCGACCGGGCGCGGATCAGTGCTCAGGGCACCAGTCTGGAATTCGCCGCTGCCGGACTATGCCAGCCGCACAAGCTGCTGGATTATGTCGAGAACTACATCCTGTTCCACAAGGAAAACACCAAGATCATCGCGCAGAACCACCAGTTCATTGGCGTGAACAATGCGTATGAGCGCTTTCTGAATCGCAAACAGCTCGACGGCAAGCTGGGTGTGTTCTGGCATACCCAGGGCTCGGGCAAGAGCTTCTCGATGATCTTCTATGCGCGCAAGATCTTCCGCAAGGTGACGGGCAACTTCAGCTTTGTCGTGGTCACCGACCGGCAGGACCTGGATGGGCAGATATACCGCAACTTTCTCAATACCGGCACCGTGAAGGATAAGGATGCGGCGCAGCCGAAGAATGCCGAGCAGATGCGTGAGTTTCTCGGGCAGAACAAAAAGGTGGTGTTCACCCTGATCCAGAAATTCCGCTACGACAAGGGTAAGCAATACCCGCTGCTGTTCAGGCCCGATGAGCGCGAAGTGATCGTCATGGTCGATGAGGCGCATCGCACTCAGTACAAGAACCTGGCGGAGAATATGCGCGCCGGTCTGAAAGGGGCGCATTTCATCGCCTTTACTGGTACACCGCTGTTGGGCAGGGAACGCAAGACCAGCAAGTGGTTTGGCGAATATGTGTCGGAGTACAACTTCCAGCAGGCGATGGATGATCAGGCCACGGTGCCGTTGTATTACGAAAAGCGTGTGCCCGAGGTGTTGAACCAGAACGACGACCTGAGCGAGGAGTTCTACGAACTGCTGGAGGATGAAAACCTCAGCGAGGCGCAGGCCGAGAAGCTGGAGAAGAAATTCACCACCGAACTACAGGTGATCAAGCGCGATGACCGCCTCGACAAGATCGCCAACGACATCGTCTACCACTTTCCGCGCCGGGGTTACCTGGGTAAGGGGATGATGATTGCGGTGGATAAATTCACCGCGGTGAAGATGTACGACAAGGTGCAGGCGGCGTGGAAGGATGAACTGAAACGCCTGCGTGGGTTGGTGAAAAGCACGAGCAACGATATTGAACGTGCGCGTTTCAAGAAGATCATCGAATTCATGCGCCATGTCGAGATGGCGGTAGTGATCAGCGATCCGACCGCCGATAAAGAGAAATTTGAAAAGGCGGGATTGAATATCGAGCCGCATATCAAACGCCTGGAGCAACTCGACGAACATGGCCACGATATCGAGACCAACTTCAAAGACCCAGAGCACCCATTGCAACTGGTCTTCGTCTGCGCCATGTGGCTGACCGGCTTCGACGCGCCGACGGTATCCACCCTGTATCTCGACAAACCGATGCGCGATCACTCGCTAATGCAGACCATCGCCCGCGCCAACAGGGTGGCGGCTTACCGCATTCGTGGCCACAACGGTGAGCTGATCGAAAAAAGAAACGGTGAGATCGTTGATTACTACAACGTCTTCCGCAACATGAAAAAGGCGCTGAAGGACTATGCGCTGGGCGATGACGAGGTGGACGAACAACCGGTCAAGGAGAAGGATGAGCTGTTTGTACTACTGGATGAAGCCATCGCCCAGACCCTTGCATTCTGCGCTGAGCGGGATATCGATTTGCGGGCCATTGCACTGGAGCAGGGGACGTTCAAAAACATCAGCAAATTTAACGAATACGCCGATATCCTGCTCAGCAAGGACGAGTGGCGCAAATCGTTTTATGTGTTCGATAACACGGTCTCTTCGCTCTATGAGGCCTGCAAGCCGGAGATTTTCAAGCAGGCGCCGCGACGGGAGATTGCGATCATCCAGTTTCTGCGCGGCGTAATTGCGAGCCTGGTTGAAGAAGTCGATATCGATGCCGTCGAGCAAAAGGTATCGGAGCTGCTGGACGAGAGCGTGGTGGTGGACAACGCGGAGCAGTTCGCGATCAAAGAGCATCAGGCGCAGTACCAGATAATCCAGAAGGGCAGGGTCTGGGATTTAAGCAAGATCGACTTCGACAAGCTGAAGGAAGACTTCAAGCAGGCGCAATACCAGCATATTCAAATTGCAGATATGCGCAAGTTCATCGAAACCAAGCTGCAACAGATGATCGAGCAGAACTATACGCGGGTAGACTTCGCGCAAAAGTTGCAGGAGATTATCGACCGCTACAATTCAGGTGGATCATCAACCGAAGATTACTACGAAGAAATGCTTAAGTTCGCTGCGGCCATGAAAGAAGAGGATGAGCGTCATATCCGACTTGGATTGACCGAAGACGAACTGGAACTGTTCGATACCCTCAGTAAGGAGAACATGACCCAGGCCGAGGAGCAAAAGGTGAAACTTGCGGCGAAGCACCTGATTACACGATTACTCGAAGAACACCCCAGAGTCCTGGTGCAGGACTGGTGGAAAGACGGGCAGACGCAGCGCAAGGTCAAGGATGCTATCGAAGAAGTACTGGACAATGATTTGCCAGAAGAGAGCTACGACAGACGGTTGTTTAAAGAAAAGTGCGACAATGTGTTTGAGCTGGTGGTGGATTTTGCAAGCAATGGGCGTAAGTGGGCGAGTGTGAGCTGATCAAAGCAAAGCACCAGAATAATAGTGGACAGCCCCCAATTACAAGGAGGTGTTGTCGAATGCGTGGACGCAGTAGAAGAATAATAGGGCTTAACCCTTAATCACAGGAGACTTAACCATGACCTCAAAACGCGGCTTCTTTCGTTTAATGCTGGGTAAGAAGAGCATACATGCCGAGGAGTGTCGTGAAGGCGGGTTTATCGGTGGCGATTGGGGTATTGATATGGATTTGACCTATGAACTACCGGATAATTGGCGTGCTTTTAATAAAAAGTTTATTCCAGTCTTTCTTGAGAAAAACCCTGGTAAATCCAGAGTCGCAGCTGGTTTAGCTTGCGGCATGCTGCACACTATCTGCAAGGGCATCAAGATAGGTGATGTCGTTCTCTGTCGTAATGCAATCGGCGCATACAATGTTGGTGAAGTGACATCTGATTATCACTATGTGGCAAATGGTGTATTGCCTCACCGGCGCAGTGTTAATTGGTATTCTCATCAGATTGATCGAGAAGAGATGAGTCAATCCCTGCAAAACTCTGCTGGTTCTATTGGGACGGTGAGTGATGTTAGTAAATACGCAGAGGAGATTGAGCAGCTACTTGAAGGTAACAGACCGCCTTCGCTAATTGCCAGTGACGAGAGCGTGGAAGACCCAACTGTGTTTGCTCTGGAAAAGCATCTTGAAGAGTTTCTGGTGCACAATTGGGCGGCTACTGAATTGGGTAAGAACTACGATATAGTTTCAGAGGATGGTGAGCTTGTAGGGCAACAGTACCCTTCAGATACTGGTCCAATAGATATACTCGCACTTAGCAAGGACGGTAAGGAGCTGTTGGTAGTGGAGTTGAAGAAGGGGCGGGCAAGCGACGTGGTAGTAGGTCAGATTCAACGTTACATGGGTTATGTGCTCGAAGAGTTAGCTGAACCAGACCAAACCGTGCGTGGCGTTATTCTTGCGCTGGAGGATGATGTTCGATTGCAGCGTGCACTAAAGGTAACCAACAATATCGACTTTTATCGTTATAAGGTTGGTTTTAGTTTGTTGAAGGGGTTTACAAGTTAAAGGTGACGCAAGTTAAAGGGGACGCATTTATTTTTAACGGGATAATGGATGACTGAGAAGAAAAAAATAAATGCGTCCCCTTTTTCTCTCCCTTTTTCTCTGACTTGTGCGAATGGCATAAAATCTGGCTTGGACAGGTTTATACATGGGCAGGTCAGTATCGTTCTGTGAATATGCAGAAAGGTGAGTTCATGTTCGCGGCAGCAAACTTGATACCTAGATTGATGTTAGATTTCGAACGCAATTTTCTTGTTAAGCATACGCCTTGTGAAGGGTTCGATGAGAGCGGGTTGATAGAATCACTCGCTATTTGCCATGTTGAGCTAATTATCATTCATCCGTTTCGGGAAGGAAACGGACGTATTGCAAGAGTTCTTGCTACTATTATGGCTTTGCAGGCCGGAATGCCATTGCTGGATTTTACCTGGATCAGTGAACATGAGGCCGAGTATATAACCGCAATTCACCAGGGGCATGCTGGAGATTATGGACCTATGAAGCGCGTCTTTTCTGAAGTATTGCAGGCTTCGATGATTTAAGTTTATCTATGCGTTTTATCACGCTGGCGACAGGCTGTTTTGTTTCCACTGCAGTAGAAGAAGCCACGTTGGTATTGAGAAAACGACCGGACTTTTGGTCTTTTTGTACCCAGTGATTGGTTTTGGATAGTGACTTCGGTTTCATATGTAGAATTATAATTCATTATCCTCTGTACATATACAGAAATTTATTCGTTTGTAAGCGATCAATAGGGCCAGACTAAAGCAATAGGGGGCAGCCCCTTTTTCTTTCTAGTTATCCCAGATTGAAAAAGGACTACTAACCAGTGCCACAAACAGACATCACCCAACTCAATCAATGGATTCGTGAGCGGTCACCATCGGCCCTGGAGGCGCTGTCTCAAATGCCGGACGTCAACATCCATGATGAGCGCTGTTTAACCCCGCTGAATGCGGCAATCCGCTATGGTAATGACGCCGTGTTTGACCTTTTGATCGATCAGGAGGCCGACATCTCTTATGTGCCTGAGATGCCAAAGGACGAGCTGAATCTGGTGCGGCGAATTGCCGGTGAATTGCAGCAGTCAGTCGTTGAGATGGAAGAGTATGTGGCTCAGACATTGGGCAAAGAGGTCGGGGCTATCCATTGGCTGCGCCCGCCGTTGCTGGAGGCCTGCCGCTATGGTAATCGCAGGGCCATGTCTGCGCTCATTAATTGTGGTGCGGCCTTGAATGAGAAGGATGCACTGGGCCTGGAGCCTGTGTCGCTCTGCTTGGATGTTGGCGGCGAGAAGTTGGTAGGCGTTTTTCTGGATGCCTGCTTGATTGCAGATCGTGTTGTTTCCATATCAGATGGGTTGCTGCAACGCTGCTTTTCTCAATCGGCCCTCTTTCAGCGTTTGCTATCAGAGGGTAAGTTGTCCATTAAGGCAAAACGCTTTTGTTTCAATCTTGCCTGCTCGCGTCTGGATGTGGCACAGGTCCAAGCCATGCTCAAGGCCAACCACAATGCGACCACTTCTATGTACATGGGGTACACCCCTTTGGCAGAGGCGGCGACCTCTCATCTCTCTTTTTTGTTACAGGATGCCCAGGCGCAATCTCTGACAGCCCCCTTGCAACGCGGTATGGGTGCCGATATCAATGTTGGCAGCAACGACCTTGAACAGATGGTGGCGGATATCGAGGCCTGGATGGCAGAGGGTGATGACCTGGGGGAGGAGGATGTCTTAACTCCGCCAATAACAGCTGAATATCCAGCAGAGATCAATCCAAAGCCACAGCGTTCGGCGATCATAGACCAACGCTTGGCGCTCATGGATTTACTGCTCCAGCATGGATTTGAATACGGTGTGGTAAAGGGTGAGGTGGATTTTGAGCTGGTGTCTGATCTTGTTCTGATCAATGAACCCAGGTTGTTGGAAAAACTGCTGGATGCGGGTGCTGATTTTCATTGGCCGTCTCATCAAGACGCGCTGATTTATGCCCTTCAAATGGGCAGCTTTGATATGGTTGATACGTTACTCAAGCACAGACTGAAGATGCCCACCCCTGACAGCCATTGGCAAAATGCCTATGAACAGTATTTGCTGTGGCAGAAAGAAAAAAGAGTCTCTTAGGTATTCGGCGCAATGCCCGTTGGTTATTGCGCCCTACGGTTCTACCGACAACCCGGCTTAGGCTAAAAACTACCGTCATGCCGGCGCAGGCCGGCATCCAGAGAACCACCCATGCTTGGGGAAGAGTGGTAACTAATTTATTCCCCACCCTGTAGATAAATGGATACCCGCCTACGCGGGTATGACGAATGGCGAAGGGTTGTGGCTGGTTCATCGCCCTGTAGGAGCCCAGTCCCCTGGGCGAAGGGTTGTGGTTGTTTCATCGCCCGCGGGAGCGGGCTCCTACGGGTGGTGTGTGCGAGGTATTCGGCGCAATGCCCGTTGGTTATTGCGCCCTACGGTTCTCTTACAGTGAGGACATCCTTAATCTAATAACCACCGTCATCCCGGCGTATGCCGGGATCCAGAGAACCACCCATGCTCAGGGAAGATTGGTAACTAATTAATTCCCTACCCTGTAGCCAAATGGATCCCCGCCTGCGCGGGGATGACGGATGGCGCGAGGTTGCGGCTGTTTCATCACCCTGTAGGAGCCCAGTCCTCTGGGCGAAGGGTTGCGGCTGATTCATCGCCCGCGGGAGCGGGCTCCTACAGGTAGGGTCGAGGTGCGGGAAAAGGGTGAGATGTTTTGCTTTCTCTTGAAAAGACCCAAAATGGGGTCTATAGTACCCAAAATGGGTCTGAATGAGTGATAGCTATGTTACCTACTGCAATCGGTGAAGCCTTGTTTACCAAAACTCAGCAGCGTGTGTTGAGTCTGCTTTATGGCAAGCCTGATAAGAGCTTTTATACCAACGAGATCGTGCGCCGGGCCGATATGGGAAGGGGTACGGTTCGACGTGAGCTGGATCGATTGAGTTCTGCTGGTCTGCTGGTGGCAAGGCGCGAGGGTAATCAACTTCACTTTCAGGCCAATGCCGATAACCCCATCTATTCTGAATTGCTGAATATTGTCAGAAAGACCTTTGGTGTGGCGGATATCATCCGCGCTGCGCTTCAGCCACTTGATGTGCAGATTGAATTGGCGTTTGTCTACGGGTCAATGGCTAAGACGACCGATACCATGGTTAGCGATGTTGATTTAATGTTGGTGGGGGATATGTTGGCATATAGTGATGTTGTGGGTTTATTGGTGTCAGTTGAGGAGTCTTTGCAGCGACCGATCAATCCAACTATCTATACTCCGTCAGAGTTTAGGGCGAAGATAAAAGAGGAAAACAGTTTTCTGATACGCGTTATGGAACAACCGACTTTAATGATTAAGGGAGTAATCGATGACTTTAGAAAATCTGGTACGAATAAATAAACTCCATATTGAACCACCAGATAAGTGTGAGTTTGATGGATTGGTTAGAGCTGCAGTGGAGCGATTGCATGACGCGGAGAATAGAGATCTATCGCACTCAAGTCGATTTGATCTAGCCTATAGCGCAGCTCATGGGTTGTCCCTTGCGGCGCTTAGAGCAGCTGGCTTTCGTACAGATAAGAGATATCTGGTATTCCAATGTTTGGTGCATACGGCCAAACTCGATAAAGATAAGGTACGGCTGTTTTCTATATGCCATGATCGGAGGAACAAAGCAGAATATGAAGGTCAATCAGAAATCGACGAGAATTTATTGGAAGAGCTGATCACAAATACTAAAGTGTTATCTGATTTTGTATCAAAGATCGATTGTAAGTAGGTATAACCCTTGCGCCCTATATTTTAAGTATTCGGCGCAATGCCCGTTGGTTATTGCGCCCTACGGTTCTACCGACAACCCGGCTTAGGCTAAAAACTACCGTCATGCCGGCGCAGGCCGGCATCCAGAGAACCACCCATGCTTGGGGAAGACGGGTAACTATTTTCATTCCCCACCCTGTAGATAAATGGATACCCGCCTACGCGGGTATGACGAATGGCGAAGGGTTGTGGCTGGTTCATCGCCCGCGGGAGCGGGCTCCTACAGGTGAGGTCAAGATGTGGGATAGCGGGGTGGTGGTTGGAGTGGCCCTTGGGTTCTCCGCCATTTTTTCGTTGGGAGTGTGTAGATAGAGCTCCCCCTCATCCCCAGCCCTTCCACCCCTCAAGGGGGTACCGAGGTCCCCCGAGGGGAGAAGGGAGCAACTATTTACGGCAGCTTGCGGGTAGATATTTTTCAGAGATATCACTTGTGCAAGACCATTTGAGATTGCCGGATGAGTCAACTTCAGGTATCAGGGAGAGATGACCGCCATCTAGTTCTGACTGGCCGCTTAACTTAAGCGCGATTACGCCACTATCCGCTTCCACTTTTATCTCGGTCACATGTTGTGACTGCGACTGTAAGCTGGATATTACCTGGCTGATTTCATCCGCATTCGGATAGCGCTGATTCTTGGTGTACTGCTCCGTGACCCAGCTGCGTGCTTGAGCCGCCGCTGACATGCTTTCAGATACCAGTGCGCGCCCTGTATAGTCATGATAGGCAGGAATGGCGATGGCCGCCAATATGCCAGCCATCGCTACGGTGGTCATGCTTTGGTTAGCAAAAAATTCCACCGGGTTGTTCTCATAGGTTATTTCCATCTGATACAGAGAGTCACCGGCGGTTATGCGTAGGCCATATGCGCCGTCATCAGGCAACTGAAGCTCCTGTGCTGTCGGCATGCTAAAAAGATCAAAGTTGCTGCCAGACGCCTCGGCCACAAGGGTCAAAAACTGTAAATAGGTGTAATAGAACTTGCGCGGAATATCCTCAAAGCGGGTGGAGACCTGTAGCACTGCATACTCACCTGGCTGCTTCTGTGTATCTTTCAGCCACTCTCCAATGGCCATATGTTCAGGATGGCGGGCGCGATCCATCAGGTCCTGTGGCACCGCAGAAAATACCAGGTAAGGGCCTTCGCGCACCCAGTAGTAGTGTTCATGAATACGGCTCAACATCTCGAGTAGTTGTGGACTGGCTTCCCCAAGATTTTTCCCGGTCTCAAGCAGTGCTTTGTTCCATGTCGAAGGCAGTGCGGCATGGGTAATAGTCACGCCGTACTTGTTACGCTCTTCCACCTTTGCTCCATTGGCCACGATCTTTTTCAGCAAGGCATCCAGCTTGGCTTCATCACGCACTGCAAGCGCTAAGTATTCACTCAGGTCATCACTGAATACCACTAACTCCTGACCAAATACTTCAAAAATTTCCGTTGGATCGAATCCAAGTTTCTTGCTGAACTCTGCGTAGCTCTTGTCAAAATCCGCTAGCTTCTCGCCACTCATGGTGATTTTCATCAGATTTATTGCCATGTCGACACTGGCGCGATCCGGCAGCTGCAACACTGCTACCGTACTGGGGCTTCCCGAGGCTTTGAGACTCAGATCGTTAGCTGGCCTTGGCGTTGCAACTGTGTTGTTGCCCATGCCCATGCTGGCCAGTGACAGACCTGGTGCATTCAGTAACAAGGAGAGACGCCCCTTGCCATCGGCCATGCCCATACCGACAGCCAAACGCCTGATTTTGTCGAGGCCAGACGTTTGTATCTGTGCCCTTGGGCCAGAAGGCATCATAGGTATGAGTTGTTCGGTATTGACCCAAGCAAACAAGCCCTGGCCATTGGCGTCGATTTTCTGCTCTTCTTCCTGCATCAAAGGCAGTTGTTTCGGCAGCGTAGTTGCACTATCAAGCAAAGCTGCATCCGGCATTATGCCTCCCAAGATGAATAGGCGCTGATTTTCGGCATCAAAGCGCATCAACAGCGTAAACTCGCCAGCTAGGAGCGTGCCAGGCTGCTCCTTAGTGATAGGGCGTCCCAAGCTCAGCGTTCCCTTTTGTTCTGCCTCGTTCTTAAACAGCGCATTCACCTCCTCAATGGTCGTTAAATCGAGGCGTGCGGTTATCAAGACATTTGCCGCTTGTATCTGGTTAGTAGCTGGCTTGAACATCACTGCCTCTATTGGAGAGACCAAATGCTGGAGTAGTAAACGGACGACAGGATCTTCACTGCTGATATTGCTGCCCAATGCAGCGCGCGCGGCGACCACAGCATCCACGTTCGCCTTGCTGTTCAGTCCCCCGTTAAGCACACTGCCTTTGGGTCCTGACACCAGCCCCCAAGGTGAAGGAACGCGCATATAGGCTAAAGCATCGGCAGGGATGTGTTCACGCAGCCAGGCTGGTGCAGAGATACGACTATCCAATGCCCTTTCTGCCAAGGGCGTAATCGCCGCCGGAGCGGGCTCTGATACCTGGGGTGCTGCCATTTGTGTCGGTGCAGTAGGAGTTGGTGTTTGCTCATCACTACAAGCAGCGAGAGTAATGCAGGCGGACAAAGCAAGGGTGCGAAGTTTTAGCATAGATACTACCATCCGTTGGAGATTAGAAACGCTAATCATACACTTGGTGAAAACATGCGTTCAAGACGTGGGTGTATGGTATGAAACCATAAATCAAAAAAGTTTGGATCAGAGAGCAATATCCTCTAACGTTAGAAACAATTGTTTTATGACCATAATTATCCTGTCCCCTCTCCCCTCGGGGGACGACTCCATCCCTGGAGTCGTCCCTGAGGGAGAGGGGAATAAGTCAGCAATGTATTTAGAGCCAATGTTACACTTTTGAATCAATAGGTATACTGTTTTCGAAATTACTGGCATGTTAGGAATCATTTTCTATAAGGCGCAACATATATCATGACTACACGAGCGTTACGTTCAATTTTTCAACTCAAAATTACACTGAAACATGTGCAGCCTCGAATTTGGCGGCGATTACAGATTTTGAGTAGCGATAGCCTGGAGGAGTTACATATTGCCTTACAGATTGTAATGGGCTGGACTAATTCACATATGCATGAGTTTTCAAATGGACGTGATCGTTATGGTGTGCCGGATGAAGAGTATCCTTCCTCTGTTCAGGACGAAATTGATTTTCGACTGGATCAGGTATTGAAGAAGGAAAAGGATAAGCTGAATTATATTTATGATTTTGGTGATGGCTGGGAACATGAGGTGGTGCTGGAGAAGATATTACCTTTCGATACCGATGCTGTATTGCCGCTTTGCCTTCAGGGGGAACAAGCCTGTCCGATGGAGGATGTCGGTGGGCCGCCAGGGCATGAGATGTTTCTGGAGGCTATTTTAGACCCTTCTCACCCGCAACATGAGGAGATGCTTGAATGGAGTGGTGGTTTTTTTGAACCGGAACACTTTGACTTGGCTCTGACTAATGATTTACTGCGTGAATATTGCGATTGATGTTTAGAGACTTTGAACATAGTGATAAGGGGAATAAGGAGCATACCTCAATTACATGGCCAATCGCCCTGTAGGTGCCCAGTCCTCTGGGCGAAGGGTTGTGGCTGATTCATCGCCCGCAGGAGCGGGCTCCTACAGACGAGGTTGGGTTGCCGGATGATAGTATTGGTGAGTCAGGCTTTCCCCCGTCACCCTCGGCTTTGGCCTCATGCGTCGCTCTCGATAATTGCTCCTGCATCCCTGGAGATTCACTATGGTTTTGTGATGAACAAATCCACCTTAAGCGAGCCATATATGCTTATTGAAAATTCCATTTTCTATGGGTAATATCGATGCCGATGGCAGGATGCCTGAGTACCCCACATAAGTCACAACCTGCCAAGGTTGATACCACGACAAAGCGAGATCAACTAGTTAAATCTAACTGGGTAATTCATTACCCCGCTGCATAGTAGTTGTTCGTGTAAACGTGGTTAGTAATCGTTATGGAGCAGTGTCTTAGAGCTAAGCAAAAGGAGAGGCTTAATGCTGAGTATCCATACTTGCTATATTCGTTACTTTGTCGCAGCCATATTCTCTCTGATGGTGAATTCGACTACGGCTGCCACATATAATGTTTCTGTAGCAGGTAGTGACGCAATTTTTCTTGTGGGAAGGGCTGATGTAACAATCCCGCCAGCCTCTGATCCCTGGAACACTGGCGCCTATCTTGTGCGGCATTCTGGTCCTACTCCGGAGGAGATTCAGGAGACTTTGTCTCCTTTTATCCCTGAGGCAGGTAACGATGTCGTTAGGGTTATAGATCCAGTAATAGGTGGGGTCAGCTTTTATGATGGTTTTGGTGCGTCTTGTTATGGACTTAGTGGCAATGGTATAGATCTGGTTGGAAAATATAGCTGGAGATAGGACAGCTCCAGCCGTTCTAGCGATTCTGCGTGCTACAGAGTTCTGGAGGCAGTACCACCTGTAGCATTGGAATATACCATTACCCATGACGCTAAACGGATATTTTAGATAGTCATTCTAAGAAATATCTATTTGTCCGTATTTATACGGTCCGTAAATAATAATTGGAGAACCGTAATGGAGTAGATGTATAAATATAAATCGCAAGGAGGTAGTTATGAGCAAGAAGCTTTTTGAACATATCAATAAACTGCGGGTCGTCGACCCCAAAGTTGCAGTTACATTCGATTCTGGAAATACCGCTGTTACCTTACTGCGGGGCAAACTTTCAAAACCGATCAATGTAGAAAATCTGAGAAAGACGCCGTTTGCTTATGCCCGGAGGTTTATAGCGCGAAATAAAGTTCTTTTGGGTGAGGTGGATGAAAAGAAGCAGCTACAGGACGAAGCTACTATCGTCGATGCGCGCGGTAATGTTCATGTCACGTTAGGCCAGAAGGTTGGGCGCATCCCCGTTTATGGTGCACGATTGTCGGTGCATTATAATGCAGAGGGTGTGGTTTATCTGCTCAAGTCAAATTTAGCCTCGAAACTCAAAGCAATTGAAGCAAAGGTTACATCCGAGAAGTCACAAGAAGTTTCTAAAAAACATGCTGGCCGTGGTGCAGATACTCCAAAGGGACACAAACCGCAATTGCTGTTTGTTGATAGTAGGTCATTGCGTCTGAGCGATGATCGAGAGCCGTACTATTTGTGCTGGCGGTTGCCGGTTGTGATGCCTGAGGGGCACAAAACTCCTGGATGGATTTATTTTATTGATGCCAAGTCCGGCAAGGTGCTGTTTCGTCATTCGGATGTTCGTACCGGTACAGGAACCGGCTTTTATTCCAGCGGGGCCGCTCTTAATTCAGAGGCATCTGGTGGCGCATTCCGTCTGAGGGATGATGTCACCACCGGTGGATGGGCGGAGGCTACCAAGCCGGTGATACACACCTATGATGATGCCGGTTCATCCAGTTGTACCCTTACTAATTATTCTGAGGATTCTGATGATGTCTGGAACAACGGTGGCGCCATACCGGCCAGCCGTAGCGATGACCAAAGGCCAGAGGTTGACCTGCATAGGTATCTACAGTATGTGCTCGATTATTATTATCTGAGCCTTGGTTACAACGGATGGAACGGAGCAGGCTCCGATGTTAAGGGCCATGCGCACAACGAGTTGCTCGCGAATAATGCCTATTGGTGGGGGCTGTATGAGCAGGTGTATTTTGCCGACGGTAACGGTACAACCCGTGACTTCATGTGTCCTCTGGACACAGTCGCGCACGAGTACACACACGGCGTCAAATACTACTTTAATATTCTCCAGACATATGATGGGGAAACGGGTGCCCTAGACGAGGCTACCAGCGATCTTATCGGCGCCATGGTGGCGCTGGATCATCCGGGAGAGGATCCCTGGCCCTGGCATCATGGGCGACAGTATCGGCTTGATGGAACAGTAGGGCGAAACATGATTGATCCTAGCCGTGATGCTGTTGGTACCGTGCAGTATGATGCCACCAACAATACTACCAAGTACAACAGTGCGTTAAACGGATTCTACCCAGATCATTACAGCATTCGTTATACTGGTACTAGCGATTATCATGGGGTTCATATCAACTGTCCTATCGTTACCCATGCTGTCTATTTGATGGTCATGGGCGGTACGCACCGGCTGTCTGGTGTGGCTGTCACCGGAATTGGTGCAGCACCGGTCGAACAGATGCTCTGGCAGGTTCTGTCTACCGGTGTGCTGGGTAACTCCACCGATTTCGCAGAGTTCAGGGTTTCCTTTATTGAGGCGTGCCTTTCCCTTTACCCAGAGAACCTGGATTATCTGGCAACGGTTAAAAACGCCTTTTATGCTGTAGGTATTGGACCAGATCTTTATATCAGGGATTTACTGACAGATCAGGGTGATGAGCCGGGAACTTTGAGTTGCTCAAGTCCGGATATCATCATCCGGAAGTCTATGGCAAATGCCGCAACGTTGACGCAGATAGGGGATATCACCAATGGCTCCCTCGGAGAGGAAATATCACTGACCGGTGGTGATCATTATGTCTATTTCAGAATACACAACCGTGGAGCTTCGAGCGCATCCGGCACGTTCCGGTTGTTCATATCTCCGGTTTCTACGTTTCCAACGCCGGCTACATGGCACGAGGTAGGGCATTATGATTTCCCCAGCGTTGTAGCTGGTGGACTCTGGGTGCCGACCGCTGCCGCAGAGTGTATAACGTTGACATCGGCTTTGATTACAACTCTGGGAACGGGACATTTTTGCCTGATAGGCATTATCGAAAGCAACGATGATCCGCAGCCAGATCACAATTATATAAGCAGCATCAGCGAATTTCATGATTTCATTAGCAAGAGTAACAACTATGCCTGGCGCAACACCAACATAACCACGGTAACTCCTGACACAACTGGTGAATTGGCAGCGGTGATTGGTGAATTGAACATCAATGGGTTCGGTAATCGCGATTTAGGACGTGTTTTTGAAATCGACACGCGAGATTTACCTGACGGCACAGAGTTTGCGGTTTGGCTGCCGGTGGACAAGATGCGCGGATTGAAGGCTAAATGGCTGGAGACAGAATTTGCAGGCCTGAGGCCAATAAAAATAGGTGCGGCTATTGAATTGCCTCTGAATCATGTGATGAATAAGCGACCTATGGCGCTAGGTGAACTAACTGCAGAGATCGGTGCTGATGCACCTAATCCGGCGGCATTTAAGGTGCGTAAAACCGAAAGATTACGCCCCTTTGGTATCCGTTCTGGAAAGGTAATTCAATTGCACGGAATGCATCTGACTGATAAGGAAAAGGTGACGATGCGGTTCACTATGAAATTCCCTAATGAAGCCGGTCCTCAAGATGTTACGGTGGCGTTCCGCGAACGGATCGGTGACGAAAGGATAGGTCAGGTTAATTTCGTCTATCGCATTAGAAAACGAAAGAGATAAGCGAATAATCGATGTTTAATCCGGCGGCAGTATGCCTATTGATTCAAAAGTGAAACGTTGGCTCTAAATATAAATGGGTACACTGTCCCCGGAACTTTTCCCCCTTCCTAACCCTCTCGACTCTGGTTCCGAACTTCGTTCTACCTCCTCCATCCCTGGAGTCGTCCCCCAGGGGGAGAGGGGATGGCGGTGTGGTGGTTTCGGTTAAATTGGGGGTATTAGTTAGGGCTGTTGTTTTAAGTTTCCCCCTCGGCAACTGCTCCATGCGTTGCTCTCGATAATTGCTCGTGCATTATTCTACCTTCGCCCATCTGACTCACAGGGCAAGGATTGTTCCATACAATCTCTGCCATGGGCTTGTACCTCCTCCATCCCTGGAGTCGTCCCCCAAGGGAGAGGGGATGGCGGTGTGGTGGTTTCGGTTAAGGTGGGGGTATTAGTTAGGGCTGTTGTTTTAAGTTTTCCCCCTCACCCTAGCCCTCTCCCCGAGGGGAGAGGGGATGCAAGAGGGGAGAGGGGATGCAAGAGGGGAGAGGGGATTAAGTAGGGGAGAGGGAATGCAAGAGGGGAGAGGGAATGCAAGAGGGGAGCGGGGATGCAAGAGGGGAGCGGGGATGCAAGAGGGGAGAGGGGATGCAAGAGGGGAGCGGGGATGCAAGAGGGGAGAGGGGATTAAGTAGGAGAGAGGGGATTAAGTAGGAGAGAGGGGATTAAGTAGGAGAGAGGGGATTAGGGATTAAACCTCTTTTACATGTTGTCTTGGATAAGCTAATTTTTTATTCGGAATAATCTTTTGGGAATAAAGTAACGGGATTGGTTGGTTTTAATGGAGTGATTCGGTTGTTGAAACACTCTTCGTGCTGGCTCAGATCCGGCGTTGGGAAATTAGGCCTCGCTTCTCTCAATGGATAAGGCTGATAAAATTGGTATCTCCATGGTCAATTCATTGTCCCCTGAATAGCCTTTATAACCACATCGAAGCGAAATTGCGTCGTGAGATCTCTGATGGAACCGGCCAGGGAAGATGATTGAATTTCAATCTCAGCCAGGATCTTTTCCATCTCATCGGAATCCAGTTGTTGGGCTGCATCCAGTAGTCGTTCTTTTAAATCGTTCGGAAGTTGGGCCAGTGCCTGGTGATCAAGCGGCACGCCCTCTTGACCTTCAGTAGCGCTATCCTGGTAGCGAAAGCTGACCCCCAAAAGCTGTTTGATGAGATCGAACAGTTCGTGCTCCTTAAGTGGTTTTCTGACGAATCCGTCGCACCCGGTGGCCATGATTGGATCGCGATCTTCCTCGAAGACGCTGGCCGTGAGAGCGATGATGGGCGTCTGCATACCATCTGGCATATCCTTGATACGCCGGGTTGCTTCATAGCCGTCCATCACCGGCATGCGCATATCCATACAAATCAGATCCGGATGTTCCTCCTTAAAGATGGCGATCGCCGCTTCCCCATCCTCAGCCTCTAGCACCTGAAAGCCCACCTGCTGCAATAGATCCCGCAGAAACTGTCGGTTGTCCGCCTTATCCTCCACCACCAGTATGCGGTATTCTGGTTGGCCCTCTTCCAATCCGATCACTTGGGCTGGCGCCTCCACCTGGGGAAGGCTGTCCTCTTCTATCGGCTTCATTGGTAGGGTAAAGCTGAACTCGCTGCCTTTGCCCAGTTCGCTGGACACACTTACTTCACCGCCGAGCAGTTGCACAAACTTGCGGCAGATGGTCAGGCCAAGTCCGGAGCCTTCACTGCGTTGCTTTCCCGCCTTCGTCTGCCAGAAGGGCTCAAATATCGTATCCATCTCCTCGGAGATAATGCCGATACCGGTATCCTTAACCATGAATGTCACTGGAATTGTTTGATCTGTTTTCCTTCCCTCATGCACTGAGAGAGTGACGCTGCCTGAATCGGTAAACTTCACGGCATTGCCCAACAGGTTTATAAGGATCTGGCGCAACTTGTTCTCGTCACTTTCCACGTAGCGGGGAAGATCTCCGCGTTCTACATAAAGGTTGATGCCCTTGGCCTCGGCGCGAACCCGCAGCATCTCCTCGATCCCCAGCAGAAAATCGTGGAAATCAAAGGCGGAATCAACCCGCTCGGTGCGTCCTGCCTCGATACGCGAGATCTCCAGTACATCGTTGATCAGGGCTAGCAGGTGCTCACCACTGCGGTTTATGGTCTCCAGGTTGCCGCGCTGCTCCGCATTCAGGGATGGGTCCCGTTGCATTAGTTGAGCAAAGCCAAGGATAGAGTTCATGGGCGTGCGCAGTTCGTGGCTCATACTGGACAAAAAAACGCTTTTGGCCAGATTCGCGGACTCAGCACCCTTCTTGGCCTTCTCCAGCTCCTTGGTACGCTCCTTGACCTTCTGCTCCAATCCACGGTGAGCATCGCGTAGGGCCTGCTCCCGCTCCTGGATAGCGCCAGCCATAGTAGCCATAGATTCAGCCAATTGGCTAAGTTCGCCAGCGCCCTTTGGCTGTATATCGACATGATAATCCCCCTCGGCCAACTTAGCCGAGGCTTGTGCCAAACGAGAGATCGGTCTCGACAACAGGCAGTTGGAGATAAGGTAGAAGATAAGGGAGGCAGCTGTTAGAACCAACGCCCCAATCAGCAGCCTGCGGTAGGCGACCCGCTCAAACCGGGCGTATTGCCAGTCGTAATCGTAACGGATGATCAAAAGCCCCAAACGGGAGGCGCGGATCTGCCTCACCTCTTCACCAATCTGCAGGGGGACAATGCCGGTAACCCGGTGTTGCTCCTTATCCAGCAGATGGACACTGCGCATCCCCTCCAGAGCCTGGGTGCCAAGCCGCCACTCCTCCGGTCGCAGGGCGTCTCGGGGGAACTCCTGCACCAGTTCGTAACGACTGGCGGCGATGGGGGTGGCGTACTCATCGAGCAACAGCACCAGTTCCATCCCCCTTCTGGCTGCCATAAAGGAGACCTCCTGCCGCACCCCCTCTATGTTCTTGGTGCGAAAAAGCCTATTAAAGGTCCCTTGCGACCAGTGCATGGTCTCAAGCAGTTCACTGGCCGCCTCCTGTCCCAGGGCATCGGCTGTTTCAGGCAGTTCATAGAGAGTAACCTGCGCCAGATACGCCGGCAGAATACCGAAAAGCAGCAACGGCAGGAGATAGCGTACTTTTATCCGCTGTATGAACCGTTTCACGGATAGAGAACCATTGCTGAATAAGGGGCGAACAGTCTCTCCAGGTCACCCTCTTTTTTTAGGATATTGGCTTCGGTCATCTTCTCTGCCAATCGTTTTGCTATGGCCTGCAATGGTGGCGGATTACCGAAAAGCATCGCCTTGTTCTCTGCTAAATCTGGCAACAGCAGACCAGCGTAGGACTCTTTTGTCTCCTGCTTGGTGATAGCCAGTCGCCGGGCGATAATCCCGTAGGCCTTGTCAGGCGTTCTGGAGATGACGTCCAGGGCTGCGAACCAGCCATTGAGCAGCTGTCGCACCGGTTCGGGATGTGCTTCCAGGAAGCTGTTCCGAACAATAAGGATATCGACGATCTCCTTGGGAATGCTGCGGCTGTCGAAGATCTGTTTGGCGCCCTTGACCAATAATCTGGTGCGCACTGGCTCAAAAGTTACCACTACATCCACGCGCTGCTCATCGTAAGCCCGCTCATGCTCATCCGCGACGACTGGCACCACCGTGATTTCACTACTGTCGAGGCCGGCAATCTCCAGGGCACGGCTGATGACATAGCTTCCCAAGGCTGTATTCTCGAACCCGACCCGCTTTCCACGGATCTTTTTCAGGGAGTTTATGGGAGGGCGGGCCAGTATAACGTCGCCCCCGTGTGAGTAGTCCATAATCAGGAGGATTGAAAAGTCCGGTCGGTCTTGCGCCAGCATTAGCGCCTCGTCCAGGGTGCAGGCGGCGGCATCCAGAATACCGTTGCGATAGGCCTGTATCACCGCGCTGGTGTTCGGCATCTCCACCAGGCGCACCACCTTGTGGTCATACTCGCCCATCTCTCTGGCAAGATATAGTGGTTCATAACCTGGCCAGACATTGGTGCCGACGCGCATGGATACCTGATCTGGCTGCCCGCAGGCCGTTATGAGAAAAATTGCCAATATCAGGGTGAGTAAGCTCGTAATCCGTTCCATCGCAACCTCTTTAACATGCTTCATCACATCGGTCCGTGTTTAGTGGATCACTGAAACGACCTCCGGCTTCAGATCGTACAGTGTTTCCGAATGAATTTGAGATGTGTAGTCGGGAATCTCGCCACCGTTTATTAATCCCTCCCGACGGGCCCAGCGTGCCTGGCTCTCCAGAAGCAGCACCAGGGACTGGTGCAGGGTGACTTTGAGATCGAGTTTCGGCCAGAGCTTGGCGATCAGTTTGCGATCGGCCCCCAGTCTTTTTGCTAGAATTTCTGCCGCCTGTTCTGGGTTGTTGCCTGCGAACCTTTCAGCCGCTAATAACGCTCGCATGAGACCCTTTACTGTGCCTGGATTGTCTCGAATGAACTGCCAGCGAGCCACCACCATATCGGTTTGTGGATAGATCCCTGGCGCCGAAAAGGTGACCGCATTTTCTCCCAGTATTCTGAGCGCCTCGTCGATGTAGGGAGCACGCATGGAAAAAGCGTCGATAGTGCCATCCGCCAAGGCCTTCGGCAGTTGCTCAGCCTTCATGAATGAGATGTGCACCTCTTGCTCTGAGATCCCATGTTTTCGCAAGAACAGGTGCAGAAAGTAGTGCACTGCGGATGCCTTCTGGGTAGCAATACGCTTACCCCTTAGATCGCCTGGAACGGAGATCCCCCCATCGCGTCTGGCTATTATGGAGTTCACATCGCTGGTCGCCCCCAGGGCAGTGAGAATTCTCAGCTGTTTATCTTTAAAGGCCAAAAGCGTGACGGGAATGTCAGCGGAAATGGCGATGTCCACCTTGCCAGGCACCAAACCCTCAAGCAGCGCCCGTTTACCACTGGGAAACATCTTGGCCTTGATCAACAGTCCCTCCTCTTCAAAGAACCCCTGGTCCATGGCGATAATTGCTAAAGCACTTGCAGGCTGCATCGCCAATCCAAGCGAGATGCTTTTATTGGTGTCATGTGCTGTATCCATTAGCTTTTCAGGCCACAACAACAATGCAACCACAAAAATTGTGGCTAAGATGACGCTGGCAACAATGGCTGGTTTCTTATGCCTGTTCATCGCATTAGTGGTAAAAAATATCTGTTGGGACCTTAAAGTTTAGGTCATAGGATCAGAATGTGTGAGAAGGTGTAATGGTCAGGACAACAAAAGGAAATGCTATCTGAGCTTCCCTCAATCACTTGACCAATCGTCCTGTAGGAGTCCAGTCCTCTGGGCGAAGGGATACGGCTAATTCATCGCCCTGTAGGAGCCCAGTCCTCTTGGCGAGAGGTTGTGGCAGATTCATCGCCCGCAGGAGCGGGCTACACAATAATGGGGGACAGACTCGAATGGCACTTTGTTAAGCTAAGAACTACCGTCATCCCGGCGCAGGCCGGATCGCCTAAGGCAACGGCGAAGCCAATCCAGAGATCCACCCATGCGTATGGAAGGCGGGTAATATTTCATTCCCCACCCTGTAGACAAATGGATACCCGCCTACGCGGGTATGACGGGTGGCGAGAGGTTCAAGGATTTCCACCTCGGCAACTGCTCCATGCGTTGCTCTCGATAATTGCTCCTGCATTATTCTACCTTCGCCCATCTGACTCACAGGGCAAGGATTGTTCCAGGCAATCTCTGCCATGGGCTTGTACCTTCTGCATCCATGAGGTGGGGGGTATTAGTTAGGGCTGTTGTTTTAAGTTTTCCCCCTCACCCTCGGCTTTGGCCTCCTGCGTCGCTCTACCTCCTGCATCCATGCAGTCGTAACCCTCTCCCCGAGGGGAGAGGGGATTAAGTAGGGGAGAGGGGATTAAGTAGGGGAGAGGGGATTAAGTAGGGGAGAGGGGATTAAGTAGGGGAGAGGGGATTAAGGGGGGGAGAGGGGATTAAGGGGGGGAGAGGGGATTAAGGGGGGGAGAGGGGATTAAGGATTAAACCTCTTTATACAAGTTGTCGCGGATAAACTGGATTAGTTGGTCGGCATGCTGTTGGAACAGTTCGACAGAGTCATGTTTGGCGCCTTCCACGGCTATGATCTGCACTGGTCTTTCGGCTGTGGCGCTGGCTTCAATAAGATGCATATCTTCGATGGGTACTGTGGTATCAGCGGTGCCGTGGGCCAGTAGCACCGGGCAGTGCACCTTGGCTATGCGGTTCATGGGGGCGATGTCATCAAAGCGGAAGCCTATAACCCACTGGATGTAGTTCATGATTATGGGGCGCAGGAAGCTGGGTAGCCAGGGGCGATCCAGATGGCGATTCATCATAAGTCTGGGGTGGGCAAAACCGGAGACGCTGATGACAAGATCAATATCCGCACCGCGTGATGCCGTGAGGATGGAGGCCGCTGCTCCCACCGAGTGTCCAAGTACCACAATCTGGTGATCGGGACTGCGTTGTTGTAACCACTCCAACACCATGGTCAGATCTTCTGCAAAGCGGGGCAGGGAAGAGAAGCTATCGCTGTCGCTCTGGCCGTGATTGCGTGCATCGTAAACTAGTACATCCATGCCGGCTTGATGGAAGGGTTGGGCCAGGGGTAGCATCATCTCCGCATTAGCGCCCCAGCCGTGAACGATCACCAGTGTGCAGCAGCTGTTTTCAGCCGGCATCATCCAGGCGAAGAGTTGTTTGTTTTTTACGCTAGGAATGTGGTGTTGGCTGTAAGGCAGGCCAAACTCATTTGGTGTGGCTTGCTCTTTTATTCTGGGTGCGCGGTAGGTCAGGTGGAGTAGGATTGGAAATAGCAGGATCAGCCCAATGATGATTAAGATGGTTGTTAAGATAAAGCTCATGGCGCTGCTTATGTTGAGGGAGTGTGGTTTGGCTGGAGTGCAGTTTAAGTTTGGTTTTTATATCTTACCCTAACTATATTTTCTTCACTCTAATCTTTTTTTCATCCTCGGCTTTTCCACCCCTCAAGGGGGTACCGAGGTCCACCAGGGGGAGGTAGGTGTAATGTAGCTTTTTCCCCCTCACCCCAACCCCTCTCCCCCCAGGGGAGAGGGGCTCAAACTAACTTTTTTTCTCATCCTCGGATTTTCCACCACTTAAGGGGTACCGAGGTCCCCGGGGGGTGTAGTGTAGCTTTTCCCCCCTCACCCCTGGCCCTTCTCTTCCTCAAGGGGGTACCAAGGACCACCGGGGGGAGGCGGGTGTAATGTAGCTTTTTTCCCTCATCCCCGGCCCTTCTCGACTCTGGTTCCGAACTTCGTTATACCTCCTCCATCCCTGGAGTCGTCCCCCCGGGGGAGAAGGGAGTATTGAGCCCCTCTCCCTTGGGGGAGAGGGGTTGGGGTGAGGGGGGGAGTGTTGACCTTCCCCGTGGATCCTGTGGTCAAGACGCAGGATAACGGTTTAACCAGACCATACCAGAAACTGACAGATGCCTAACTTCTGAAGTTGCTGTCAGTCTCTGTTATTCCAACTAGCCCAGCTCATCCACTGCAACATGGTAGCGCGGGTCTTCGATTACATTGACCTCTACCAGATCTCCAGCTTTTCTTAGCAGCTTGCGGCACTCTTCACTCACATGGCGCAGGTGTAGGCGTTTGCCGGCGTGTAGATAGCGTTCGGCCAGGGTGTCGATAGCCTCGATGGCTGAGTGATCCATTACCCGCGAATGCTGGAACTCCACCACCACATCATCCGGGTCATTTTTAGGGTCAAACAGTTCATGGAAGTTGTTGACTGAGGCGAAGAACAGGGGGCCGTGCAGTTCGTACACCTTGGAGTCCATCTTTCCATCGTAGGTGCGCACATTGATATGTTTGGCGTGCTCCCAGGCAAACACCAGGGCGGAGACGATGATGCCCACTACCACTGCGATGGCCAGGTCGGTTGCGACGGTGACGCCGGATACCAGGATCAGCACAAAGGCATCAGCGCGGGGGATCTTGCCCATGATGCGCAGGCTTGACCACTCGAAGGTGCCGATTACCACCATGAACATGACGCCGGTTAAGGCGGCTAGCGGGATCATCTCAATCAGGCCGGATGCGAACAGAATGAAGATCAGCAGGAACAGGGCGGCGGAGATGCCGGAGAGGCGGCCTCGTCCTCCAGAGTTCACATTGATCATGCTCTGCCCGATCATGGCGCAACCGCCCATGCCGCCAAAAAAGCCGGTTACCGTATTGGCTACGCCCTGACCTACGCACTCCCGGTTGCCATGGCCCCGGGTGTCGGTGATCTCGTCGATCAGACTCAGGGTCAGTAGGGATTCAATCAGGCCAATGGCGGCCAGGATTACGGCGTAGGGGAAGATGATGTTCAGTGTATCCCAGGTGAGTGGCACCATCGGGATGTGAAACTCAGGGAAGCCGCCAGCAATAGAGGCAAGATCACCTACGGTGCGGCTCTCCATGCCCATGCCGATGACCACCAGGGTTACGGTGACAATGGCCGCCAGGGATGAGGGGATCGCCTTGGTCAGTTTCGGCAGGAGGTGGATGATAGCCATCGTCAGGGCTACCAATCCCAACATGGTCCAGAGGGCGTTCCCCTGAAGCCACTGCATCTGCCCGGCGGCATCCTTAATCTGAAAGCTGTTTAACTGGGCTAGGAAGATAACAATGGCCAGGCCGTTAACGAAGCCCAGCATCACCGGATGGGGTACCATGCGGATGAACTTGCCTAGCCGTAGCACCCCCACCAGGATCTGGATCAGCCCCATCAGGACCACGGTGGCAAATAGGTATTCCACGCCGTGCTGGGCCACCAGGGCCACCATGACCACGGCCAGGGCGCCGGTGGCCCCTGAGATCATTCCTGGGCGACCGCCCACAACTGCGGTTATTAAACCCACCAGAAAGGCTGCGTAAAGCCCTACCAGGGGCTCTACCCCTGCTACAAAGGCAAAGGCCACTGCTTCTGGCACCAACGCCAGGGCTACGGTTAGTCCTGAGAGGATGTCGTTCTTAGGACAGCCGCGGTCAGTGCACTCAAAATTGAAAAACATCGATACCTCGAAGGGGGTGTTCTGGCAAAAGAACTATATTAGCAAATTAGTAAACATTAATGAATGATAAATATCAGGCTTAATCTAGCCGTGAAATCTCTTGATGGAATATTCTGGGGGTGAATCCAGTTGTTCTTAGACTGGCTTCTAGCGCGGATGCAGATGCCTCTAAGCCAGAGAGCGGCAGTTCTTAGATCTTGTCACTTTTCTGGCAGGTATGTTAAATTCTGGTAGTGTAAGTGCTCAAAAAATACGGAGTAGGTTTGGTCATGGAAGATGATAAACGTTTGCGTCTACCCTGTTTCGCCGGTCATAACCTTGAGCGGTTTTCACCCTTAAATATTGCGTACTGCATCTATGGCGATGTCGTATGTTCATACCCATGTTGTATATGTTTTCAGGTCAAGCCAGGAACGTATTAATTTTGAGTGATTAAGAACAGAGAAGAGGCATGCTTACATTCAGATAGGTTGAATTAATTATTCAGTGTAATCAAGGAGGGTACAATGAAAAAACATATGCGTTTTGCTGTCGCCTTTGCGATTCTATTTGGATTAAGTGGTTATGCGCACGCCGTAATTATTGATTTTGGCCCCGGTTTTGGCGCACCCGCTACGGGATATACAGTATTAACCAATCAACTCTCATCTTACGGGGTAACATTTTCTACCACCGATCCTGAGGGGGTTTTATGGTGGGGAGGTAATTATGCCTGGCCACCGGGGCGATATTCTATATCAGCTGGGAGCCCGGATACCCTGGGAGTGCCGACATTCATTGAACCTATTCGCGTTGATTTTGCAAAATCAGTTATTGCAGCTAGCATTCGTGGCCTTGATGGAGGTAGTGATATCGACACATTAACCCTCAATGCCTACGATAGTTCAGATACCTTAGTAGACACAATGAGTATCACAAATGAGTTTTCCGCACCTGGTTTTGTAGCATCTGTATATGGTGCCAACATATCGTATATCACTTTTGAGGTATCAGTGCGGGGTGATCATGGCCTGTTTTTTGATGATCTCAGTTTTACGCCGGTACCCTTGCCAGGAGCAGTGTGGCTTTTTGCTTCCGGCCTGATAGCGCTATTTGGATACAGGAGAAAACAGGTCAACGTTGGCAGACCTCAATTATCATAGGGTCTTTTTCGCGTGAGGCAATCTTTCCTCTAATTAATTTTTTTGCCATGTTGAGTGCGGTTTGTGCTCTAGACTGCCTTGCGCGACGATCATAGCAGGCATAATCGATGGAGCCGCTGTCTGTGCGCCTGATGGGGATGTTTTGCTCTGTTTTTGCCATGATGAGTCCCTCAATGCATGAATTAAGCTAAAGGATAGATAGTAAAATAATCTTGTACAAAGGACTTTATCTTGCTCGGGACATGAGATATTCTCATCTGTATGCAGCAGCGCTTGCCACTCAACAACCTCAATGCCTTTGCTGCAGCTGCGGAACATCTTAGTTTCCAGGAAGCGGCTGAGGCGTTGCATGTCACGCCGTCTGCAGTTAGTCACCAGATACGAAACCTGGAAAACATATTGGGATACAGACTGTTTGATCGCCTGGATAAAGGGGTTCGCCTTACCCCTCAGGGGAAGAGGTTGTTTGTCGATATTGAAATCCCCATGAGGCAACTGCATGAAGCCAGCCGCAAGGCGCTGCGCGGTCTGGAAGACAATACCCTGGCTTTGTCGGTTGCCCCGGTTTTTGCCACGGGCTGGTTGCTTCCACGTCTGAAGGATTTTTATGCCTCTTACCCGGATATTCGTTTATCGGTGGTAGCCAGCGCGGAGTTTGCTGATTTCAGTTCAGATCCATTTGATGCATCAATCAGGATGGGAGCAGGAGAGTGGGAGAATACGACCTCAATCCGGCTCATTAACAAAGAGCTTATGGCGGTCTGCCATCCAGCACTTATTAAACAGAGCGGAGGGTTGTTAACGCCTGATCAGGTAGCCGAGTACCCCCTGATTCTGAATACTGTCATGCCTGGTACATGGGAAGAGTGGTTTCAATCTGCTGGCCTCGATATGCCAACTGCAGATGGCAGCAGGCTTCAGGTTCAGAGCACGGCGCTGGCGATTGAGGCTTTGCAGTCAGCAGAATCAATAGCTCTAGTAGACTGGCACTTTATTCAGCAAGACATTGAATCAGGAAGATTGTCGATTGCATGTGAGCATGTTCTGCAAAGTGGTGACGGGTACTTTCTCACCTATCCTGAATCGGCGGATAGCTTGCCCTCATTGCATTGCTTTAGGGATTGGCTTTTTGTTCAGTTGGATTTGACGGAGAGGATTAAGAGAAAAGAGCGGTCTGAGCAGTGAAACTAGATGTTGTCACGAGAAGTGTTTAGGAATTAAAATAATAAATGGTGGAGCGTAAATACAATAACAATATGGAAGATCATAATCATTCTGCATTTGAAACAGATAGTTGAGGGATTTGGGTGTAAACAGGCCCAAAAAGAGGGCTCATGTCCAGCCTGCTTGCGAGCGCTGCAGAATTTACCCGCATGTTAGTCATATCGCCCCCAATGCTCAGAAACATCGAGCTTAAGTGGAAGTAATAACAACAACGAAGAGGGATAATAATGAACGATGAGAAACTGATCTCAATACAGCTCTGGGCCAATGACCCCTATCTGGTAAAAGAGTTCATGCGTGAATTGGGTATCCTGGGGCGCATGGGTAACGACGTGGTGGTGTTCATGATTGAGGATGGAGTGGACAACGCCTTTCCTGAGGGAATCCGTAAAAACTGTAAGGATCCGGCCCTGGCAGAGGAGCTGGTTAAGGGCATGGATGAGGCGATCACCTCCGGCGTGACTTTCATGGCTTGCAAGAGGTGTTACGAGGAGCGCACTGCAGGTGACGAGCAGGATCTGGGTGATCTCTTTCTGGGTGTCATGGTGGATGCCTATAACACTTTTATTGATGAGTCGCTTGAGGCCGATCTTACCCTGACCATACAGGGCTGGACCCAGAAGCGTCTCGAGGAGTTGATGGACGAGCGCCTGGCCCAGGCGAGTGCCGTCAGAGTAGCTTGATATGGAGTATCTGTTGTTGATTGTCGGCACGGTGCTGGCCAGTACCCTGACAGGCACCGTGGGGGTGGGCGGCGCTCTTATTATTGTCCCCGGGCTTACCGTGGCGGCGTCCTATTTCAGCTTGCTGCCGCCGGAAATTCGTTTCATTGGCTATACCATGAACTTCATTAGTCTGGCGCCCATTGTGTATAAGAACTGGTCGAAGATTGACCTGCACATGGCTCGGCCCCTGGTGCTGTTTGCGGTGTTGGGGGCATTTATAGGCTCCAACGCGCCCAAGGTAGTTGATGAGGGGGTTCTGTTGCGGGTCTTCGTGGTGGTGCTGATTGCCATCATTTTATTGATGGTGAAAAAGATCTTCGACCACAGCCGTGCAGTGGCAGATTTCACCCACGACTGGCGTAGTTGGAGCATCATCAGCTCTATCGGCATCATCGTCGGTCTTGCCTCGGGGCTATTTGGTATTGGCGGTGGGGTGTTCATGATGCCCCTGGTGATGCTGCTTCTAGGTATCAAGCCAAAGAGTATCATCCTGGTGACGCCACTGATTGTGCTTTTTTCCACTGGTACTGGTATCGCTGTCTCTCTGTGGAATGGTCTTGACCATCTGCACGTTTGGGTGGCGGTTGCGGTGATCGTCTCTGCCATCCTTGGCGCAGAGCTGGGCGACCGCCTGCGCGGGCGTATGTCCGATAATCTGCTGCAGTGGGTGATGGTGGCGGTGTTGGTGGTGCTCACGGTTAAGATGGGACTTAAGTCAGCGGTGATCTAATTGGGTTTGATCTTAAGCGACTTCATTCTTAGAATTAAATGTACATGCGATCTCGGGCGGTTAGCTCAGCGGGAGAGCACTGCCTTCACACGGCAGGGGTCACTGGTTCGAACCCAGTACCGCCCACCACTTCTTCTTTATACGAAAGAACAGTTAGGGGTAGGCCATGATTGGGTTTTTTCTCTTGCCCTAACTTATTTCCTCTTAATTTAGCCATTTCCCTCTCACTTTAACTATTTCCCCTTCACTCTAACTTATTCCCTCTCACTTTAACCATTTCCCCCTCACCCTAACCCTCTCCCCCAGGGGAGAGGGGATAAAGGGATAAAGGGATAAATGGAAGGGATTGATAAAGGGGATGCCGATGTTTCATTGTCCCCTCTCCCTGGGGGGAGTGGGCTACGACTGCATGGATGCAGGAGGTACGAGCCCATGGATGGGCGAAGGTAGAATAATGCAGGAGCAATTATCGAGAGCGACGCAGGAGGCCAAAGCCGAGGGTGAGGGGGGGATCTGGCGAAGTCCGAGAAGCCAAAACCAAAGCCGAGGGGTGGCGAAGTCCGGCACGGCCAATGTTTGAACAACTATGATCAGACCATATTTTTATCCAATCTCATTTTTTCATCTGTAGCAGTGCTCGCAATATTACAGGGTAGTTAAAACTCGCGGCGAGTTGGCTCAATTTTTTGTGTAAGGATTTATCCTCTTTCTCAATCTGCTGGATGGCTGTTTTAATCTGCTCCGGATCTAGACTTTCCAGCGCCTCCTTAAGCTCTTTAATCAGTCTTTTGGGTAAACCATTAAGCATCTCTGGTGTTAATATATCGTCCACCTCCTGCGGTTCGGGCGTGTTATTATAAATATATTTCACGCCCAGGTGTTTAGATAGGCAATCGTAGATTTCGGATGTGCGGTAGGGCTTGCTTACATAATCGTCCATGCCGGCGGTGAGCATCTCTTTGCGTTGGTCGGAAAAAGCAGATGCGGTCACCGCGATAATCTTTACCTTTTTGCCGTCGGGTAACTCCCGGATGCGCCGCGTTGCTTCCATGCCATCCATTACCGGCATGCGCCTATCCATCCAGATTAAATGCGGATGCCAGCTCTGAAACAGTTGTACCCCCTGTTCTCCGTTTTCGGCCTTCTTGGTTTGAAAGCCCACCGACTCCATAAGTCTGGTAAGTAGAAGCTGGTTTTCAAATTGGTCTTCCACTACCAGTATTCGGTATTCTGGTTGCCCCTGGGCCAACCCGATCACGTTGTTCCTCTCTGCTGGTTCAATTTTGATGATGTCGCTCTCCTTTGCCTCAATAAGCGGCAGATCTACCCGGAACAGGGAGCCTTTGCCAGGTTCGCTTTCCAGAGTGATGTTTCCGCCCATCAGCTGTACAAATTGACGTGTGATGGTGAGTCCAAGGCCAGCGCCATTGCTAACACCCTGTTCCACCAGTTGCACAAAAGGTTCGAAGATGCGCTGCTGTTCTTCAGCTGTGATACCGGTACCGGTATCTTCAACCTCTATCAGTAGATGGGCGGCTTTGTTGTTTTTTGTGCTCAGGCGCAGGGTCACTCCACCCTGTTCGGTGTATTTGATGGAGTTGCCCATCAGGTTGATCAGGATCTGGCGCAGGCGGGATTCATCGCCGACGATATAGCGTGGAAATTGCGATGCCTGGTCGATCTGCAATACCAGGTGTTGCGCTTCGGCACGTACGCGCATCATGTCGGTGATGTCGCGTACCATGGCGCCCAGGTCGAACGGCTGGCTTTCCAGTTGCACCTGTCCGGATTCGATCTTGGCCATGTCCAGTATGTCGTTGAGCAGGTGCAGCAGGTGTTCGCCGCTGCGGTTGATGATGTCGAGGCTCTGTCTTTGGCTTTCGTTTGCTTCTGGCTCGTTGCGCATGAGGCTGGAGAATCCAAGAATGGCGTTTAGTGGAGTGCGCAGTTCGTGACTCATGTTGGCAAGAAATACACTCTTGGCCCGATTAGCATTTTCGGCATGTTGTTTTGCCATGACAAGTTCGGCGGTACGCTGCTGGATCACTTCCTCAAGGTTGTCCTTGTAGTTCCGCAACTCTTCTTCCGTTTGTTTGCGTTCGGTGATGTCGATGTTGGTGCCAATCATCCGCAACGGCTTGCCTTCAGGGTCGTGGATTGTGTGCGAGTCCGCCTTGATGTGGCGGATGGATCCATCAGGCCAAACGATGCGGAACTCCGGTGCGTATTCGTGTTCGCCACGCAAGGCTGCTTGAATCTCTCCTTCCGCGTACGCCTTGTCCTCAGGGTGGATGGTACGCGCCCATGCGTCGTAAGCGCCGCCGAACTCCTCCGCCTGAATGCCGTATAGCTGGAACATCGAGTCATCCCACATCAACTCGTTCTTGACTACATCCCAGTCCCATATGCCGATTTGCGCAGTGCGGGTAGCTAGTTGCAGTCGTGCGGTTGAAATGCGCAGTGCCTCCTCTGCCTCCCGCTGGTCAGTGTTATCGAGGATGACACCATCCAGGCAGAGCAACTGCCCCTTGGGATCGAAGACGCCCCGGCCCTGTTCATGCACCCAACGCAGGGCGCCGTCCTTTGCGATTAGGCGGTAATCCAATTCGTAGTGCTCTTTGCGCGCCAGACTGCTCGCCACCGCATCGGCGAGATTCTGACGGTCATCAGGATGAATGATACTGGCGTAGGAGCGGACCCGGTTATTGATGAATTCCTCGGCAGCATACCCGGATATCTGCGTAATGCCGGCGCTGATAAACCTCACGGTCCAGTGTTCGTCATTGTCGCAGCGGTAGATGGCCCCCGGGGTGTTGGCGACGATGTTGTCCAAACGTTGCTGACTTTCGCGCAACGCCTCCTCCGCCTGTCTGCGCTCAGCTATCTCATTATTAAGTTGTTGATTTGTCTTTGTCAGTTCTACGGTGCGTTCGCTGATTTTTTGCTCCAGCCGTTCCGTTAGCTCGCGCAGTCGCAACTGGTGTTCCACTCGCGCAAGCACCTCTTCTGGATAAAATGGTTTGGCAATGTAGTCCACTCCTCCTGCCTGAAACGCTTTAACCTTGTCGTGTTCCCCTCCAAGAACACTTATGAAGATGACGGGAATGTCGCGTGTTCTTTCAACGGATTTTATTAGACGGCACACCTCAAAACCATCCATGCCTGGCATCTTGATGTCCAGCAGAATAAGGTCGGGCAGGGTGGAGCGTAGAAAGCGAAAAGCGAGCTCCCCATCTGAGGCTGGATGTACGACATAGCCACGTCCCGTCAGGATTTTCATCAACAATTTGAGGTTGGCTGAGCTGTCATCCACAATCAGGATGTCGCCCGGCAGTGCTCTGGTTGTTTCTTCACTCATATCATTTCCTTCGGGGTAATTTCACCTTGATCATGGGCTGGTCAGCTCCCGAATTATGCCGACCGTTGATTACTGATAACCACTTGGGGTGAAGTGTTCGGCTGTATCTGGTTGCTTGATCAGATTACACACTTCATCCTCAAAGAATGGGTCTACTCCTTTGTGTACTTCGATAATGTCAAAACCATGTTTGCGATTACCGCGTGCGATGTACATATTTTGTCTGAGATGGTGCGAGCTAGGCCGCAAGCTTACCTGACCGTTCGGGCCATAAAAGGAGAGCCCGCTCTCAAGCGTTGCTATAACCTTGTCTGTATTTATGGTGCCCGCCTTTTGTACGGCCTCGACCCAAAGATGGATTGCATTCCAAACGTTAACCGCCGGAGCAATGATGGGCTCATCCAGGCCGTAACGTTCTTTCCACAGCTTTTTGAGTTCAACGTTGCCAGGTTCTTCGGCCCAGTTGAAATATTCAAGTGATGAGACAATATTTTCTCCTGCACCCGGGGATACCGCTATTTGTTGGTTTCCTGAACCATAGTTGGTGGAAACCATGCCGATTTTGTCCTTGAGCCCCGCAGCTGCAAATTGCTCAAGAAAACCATTTTGTTTAGGTCCGACAGGGAGTGCGAATACAAAATCGGGTTTGGCGGCCTTTATCTTTTGGATTGTTGGAGTGTAGTCCGTCATATCCAGGGGTAAATACTCCTCTCCCAGTATTCTGCCGCCATATCGTTTGGCATAATAATTTACCCAGATACCAGATATAGTGCCGAAATTGTAATTCGGTCCCACAATATAAATGTTAGGGCCAAATTTTCTGATGGCCCATGGGATGAGTACCCGCATCTGCTGCGAGGCGCTTACGCCGGTTACAAAGGTATATTTGTCACATGCGCCACCCTCATAGTGGCAGCCATAGAAATAGAGCATTTTATGTTTTCTTATGATCGGTCTGATGACTTCGCGGGATGAGCTGGTTAGACCGGCAAACAAGACTGAAACACGGTCACGCAAAATTATGGTTTTGGTATATAGCGCATATTTACCAAGATCCGATTGCGCATCGTACTCGACTAATTTTAATTTCTGTCCCAGCAATCCTCCCTTCTTATTGATATTGTCCACTGCTAGATGAATAGCTTTGCTCTGTTGGATCCCATAGATATTGATGCCGCCCGTTTGATCGAAAATAGCTCCAACCTTAATCTCAGATGCGGCTTGAGCTGCTTGGCTGATTAATAAAATCAAGGCCAGGCATATATGGCTTGTGGGCAATAGAATTTCGAGCCGCCACACTGCTGCCGAGTCGACTTGCCTGTGACAAGTTTTCATAGAGCTTCTCCTTCCAATATTTTTTTGTCGAAGTGTGCGCTGCTCATCTCTTCTCCGGTGTTTGGCTTTTCCGGTTTGCATGACCATGAGTGGCCTTCATCAGCCGTAGAATACGGCCGAATTGCAGGTCATCGGCCAGAGCCGCCAATGCATCCGCTAAGCCAGGATTTTGGGTTCGTATGGCTTCAATCGCATGGTTAATGGCATCGGTATCTATCAGGTCAAGTGCCTGTTCCAGCTCGCTCCGCAGCTCAACAGGTAGCTCCGCCAGGTCTGCCGCCGCTAGAGCTAGTGTTCCGTATGTGTCTGGATGCGTCTCGCCATCGTAGATAAAGCGGACATCGAGATGTTTTGTTAAGGCGTTGAATATATCGGTATCTTTATAGGGCTTACGGATGAGGTCATCACATCCTGCCTCCAGGATTTCGTGCCGTTCCTCTTCCAGGGCGTGGGCGGTGAGGGCAATGATCCTGGTCTCTGCGCCGGAAGCGGTCGCCTTTATCCTGCTGGTTGCTTCCAGCCCGTTCATGATCGGCATGCGAATGTCCATAAAGATCAGGTGGGGGTGCCACTGGGTGAATAGTTCCACCGCCTCTCGCCCGTTGACGGCCTCGCGCAAATCGAACCTGTAAGGTGCGAGTAGCTTGTGAAGCAGTAGACGGTTCTCCGGTTGATCCTCAACTATAAGCAGACGCTTGGTCGGTTGTCCTTCTGCCAAACCAATGATTCTACCCTGCTGGGGTTCTACGGGAGGGGCCTCGCTCTGTACGACCTTCACTGGGATCTCAAAGTGAAAAAGCGAGCCTTTCCCCCGTTCGCCGCCGACACTGATTTTGCCTCCCATAAGCTCGACATACTGTTTGCCGATGGCAAGTCCCAGGCCGGACCCTGCCTCGGCGGGCATTCGGTCGTCCAATTGCTCAAAGGGATGAAATATCCGCTCCCTGTCTTCCTCACGGATGCCTGGGCCGGTATCCTCAACCTCGAATCGCATCCGTATCTGATCAGGGCCTTGCTTATCCGTGATCAGGGCCCGAAGAGTGACTGTGCCGCTGGCGGTGTACTTTATGGCATTTCCTATCAGGTTAATCAGCACCTGCCGCAGCTTGCTGGCGTCGGCATTGATATACCTGGGGAGACTGGGGGGCAGCTCTAGAATGAAGTTCAGCTCTTTCTCATGTGCTCGCACGTACATCAGCGATCTTATTTCCTCTAGAAACCGAGTCAGATTAACCTGTGACTCTTCAAGTTCCACTCGGCCCGATTCGATCTTGGATATATCCAGCACGTTGTTGATCAGGTTCAGCAGATGCTCACCACTGCGGGTAATGATGTTCAGATTCTCCATCTGGCTTATTGTGGTATCCGCAGAACTTTTCATGACCTGCGAAAAGCCCAGCACTGCATTCAGGGGGGTACGCAGTTCGTGGCTCATGTTCGCCAGGAAAACGCTTTTGGCCTGGTTGGCTAGCTCGGCCTTCTCCTTGGCGGCCTGGAGTCGTTGGTTCGACTCGACCAGTTCCTGAGTTCGTTCTGCCACTTGCAGTTCAAGTTCCTTGGTTCTCCGGCGCTGAGCCATGATGCGATAGCTGAACCCGGCAGTAACACTGCTAATCAGCGCCACTGCGACCAGGATTCGGAACCACCATGTTTTCCACCAGAGCGGGGTGATGATGATGGTTAGCGCTGCTCCTTTCTCGTTCCACACGCCGTCATTATTGGAGGCCTTGACCCGAAACCTATAGTCGCCGGGGGGGAGTTTGTTGTAGGTGGCGGATCGATTTGCACTGTCGGTGTACCTCCACTCTTGATCAAATCCTTCCAGCATATAGGCGTATTGGTTCTTATGCGGAGAACGGTAATTTAGGGCGGTAAATTTGAGACTAAGAGAGGTGTAGTTATATGGCAGACTGATGCTCTTGGTGAAGCTGATCTGCTTTTGCAGCAGAGAGTCAGGGCCGATTGCGACCGGTTTGTTGCGCAGTTTGAACTCTGTTAGCACTACCGGCGGTGGGGTCTGGTTGTCGGGCAGTTGGTCGGGGAAGAAGCTGTTGAAGCCTGTGGCTCCACCGACGAAAATCTCGCCGCTGGGGGCAGTGTGCCCGGCTGTCGGTTCTAGGGTATTGCTCAACAGGCCGTCATCCTCGTCATAGAGACGCAGGTTGCCGGTGTCTGGGTTGAATCGCGCCAGGCTTTTACCTGCTATCGCCCACAGATTGCCCTGGGCGTCATCCGCCAGAACCGCACGGAGATTCGGGTAAGGGGTAAAACGGTTGCCCTCCCGGTCAAACTTGTTCACCCCGCTATAGGTTGCCACCCAGATCACACCCTTGCGGTCCTGGTATATTTGATCGCTGGTGTGGCCGCTAAGTCCGTGCTCCTCGGGCGTATAGTTAACGGCTTTTTCAGTCGCCGGATCGAAGCGGCTGATCAATGAGTCGCCGCCTATCCAGAGCATATCGTCGGTCGCGACCAGCACATAGTTGAGATTGTTGTTGGCTATGCTGTGGGGATTGTTCGGGTCGTTTGGGTAGCGCGTGAAGGTTTCGCTGGCAGGGTCGAATCGGTGCAGCCCAGCGCCATATACTGCCAGCCAGAGCTGGCCCTGAGTGTCTATATCCACGCTTGAGACCCAGTCATCGGCCAGGGCGTTGGGATTGTCCGGGTCGCCATGGTACTGTGTCCAGGTTTCGGTAGTCAGGTCGAACTTGTTTAGCCCGGCTATGGTGGCGACCCAGAGCCAGCCGCGCGGATCGTAGTGCAGGTCGAAGACGTTGTCGCTGCTCAAACTGTTAGGGCTGTCTGGTTTGGCCCGGTAACGGGTGTAGCTGTTCTTCTCACGGTCGAAACGCACCAGGCCCTGGTTCCATGTGCCAATCCAGAAGATGCCCTCCTTATCCTGGGTGATGGCACGCACTCGGCCTGCAGGTAGCGAATTGGGGTTCTCCGGGAGATGCTTATAGCGAGAAAAACGCTGGCTGCCTGGATCATAGATGTCAATTCCACCATAGGTTGCGAACCAGAGTGTACCGCTGCGATCTTCGGTAAAACTTGGGGTATTGTCGGTGCTCAGGCTGTCGGATTTGTAGGGGTCGTGCTGGTAGCGCATAAACTGCTGCCGCTGCTCATCGAAACGGTTGATACCGCCACCGGAGGTTGAGATCCAGAGTTGACCACGACTGTCGCGCATAACGTGCAGGACTGTGTTATGGCTCAGGCTGGTTTCGTCGTTTTTATCGTGGAAATAGCGGACAGAGCGCCCACTGGTGGGGTCGAAGTGGTTGAGACCTTTGTCGGTGCCAACCCATATGCTACTGTCGGGATCAATCCAGATAGTCTCGATGATGTCGCTGCTCAGGCTATGGGGGTCGGCTAGGTTGTTGCGGTAGTGATGAAAGGTGCCAGTGGTCGGATCAAACTTTTCCAGGCCGCTGCCGTAGGTGCCGATCCAGAGCATGCCGGCGGCGTCCTGCTTTATCTGGGTCAGGATGTTATGACCCGGGATGTTGATGTCATTCGGGCCGTGACGATAGTTGGTGAACTGCTCAGTGGTTGGGTCGAAACGGCTCAGGCCGCCAAAAGTTGAGATCCACAGGATGCCGTCGCGGTCCTGAAATACATACCAGGTAGTGTTATGGGCTAGGCTGTTGGAATTTTTTTCATCATGCTGATAGAACTTCCAGCTGTTCAGCTCGGGGTCGTGGCGAACCAACCCAGCGCCATAGTTGCAAAACCATAGGATGCCATCGCGGTCTTCGAGCATGGACTGGTAGAATTGCGGAGTGCTTTTGCCGCTGCCCGGCGCCTGAGGCCTAAAAGTGGTGAACGACATCCCGTCGTACCTGTTGATGCCATTAATGGTGGTGGCCCAGATAAAGCCCTGGCGGTCCTGAAGTACCTGGGATACAGAGTTGTCCGACAGGCCGTCATCAATGGTTAGATGGCGGAATCTAATCTCTTTTTCCTGTCCTTGCGGTATCTGAGCATTGGTGCGGGCCAAAACACCGCCCAGGCTAAACATGACGACAATCGCCAGCAGGATACTTTTTGTTATCAGGGTTCCGGCTTTCACTCTGTCCTCAATCTGGTTAAACAGGTTATGGCAATAAAAAGCGAAACGTCTCAGCCTAGTAGACAAGCCGCCCTATGCCCTCAGTTGTGCTGGGTTGTGAAAGTTAGCGGCCTGCTGGTATAGCACAATCCCTAGTGCTTGATGGCGCACCGTAACCCGCTTGGTGAGAGCGTCAGGGTAGGCAAAATTGTCAAATCTAGATATTGAGTATAGGAAATATAAATGTGGTTGTTTTGCCCGGTTCCTGCGGTAGCTCGAAGTCATTGACCCGCTTGGGAAGAGAAGGGGCCAGATTTATTTGAACTATAAAACGCACGGTTTGAGGGCTCTGTGGCCCAGATCCTAGAACGGTTGCTGCAGATTGATATCTGCTTTGATTTTCTACAGATTATCCTACACTTATTTGGTAGCTATAAGGGAATGGATCTGTCTACAGATAGGATGACTGCCCCATAGGCTTTGCATCGGTTTGAGTAGCATCCAGGAGTAGATATTTTCTCAATCGTTAACATTAAAGGAATAGTGTCATGCTAAAGCATTATCGATTTATTACTGCCGCTGTTATTACCGTCGGGTTTGTTCTTAACTTTCCTGGCGTTTCATCTGCAGAGGAGAGAAGTGGCTCCGAAACGGTCGAGTTGACCCATCTCTTCGCGGTGCAGAACAGTGGAACAGGTGAGCCATCCAAGGATGAGGCATGTAAGGCAAAGCATGGTTCCCGCCTGGGGAGCAAAATAACATCGAAATACAGTATCAATACTGAATCCTTGATTATGAGTGCTGAATCAGAAGTTTTCTCCGTTCCGGTAGAGCTTCACCCTATGGGAATAACTGGAATTTACGCTTTCATGTCTGATGGTGTGGGGGGGCTAGAAAAAGAGGGAGTGGAGCGAGTTATCTTCTCTATTAGCGCAAAATTCGATAATCCAGACATTGATATTATGATGGGCCTCGACGAGAACTATAACTGTATTCTTTCAAATAAAGAGCCGCCTTAGTTTTTTCGAAATAAGGCTGTCAGAGAAGAATCTTAAATTTTCTTATATCGATTGCCCTATCTAGGTTAGAAATTTGTGCCTATGCTTAGTGTTACTTCTAGCTTGGTTGTGAATTCTCATAGGAGGGCACCATGGAAAAGTACTTTCTGATCCCCGTTCTGTTATTCGCTTTTGTCTCTGCTCAAGCCGCCGATGATAAGGTTAGTTGGTCCTACAGTGGTGAAACCGGCCCAGAAAACTGGGCTAAACTCACTCCTGAATTTGCCGATTGCGCGGGTAAGAATCAGAGTCCTATTGATTTAAAGGATTTTGTTGAGGCCAAACTGCCGCCGATTAAGTTCAGTGTTCAGCCTGGTCAGCAGGTCATCAATAATGGTCATACCATCAAGGTAAGTTTCGCCGGTGGCGGTGGAAGCATTATGGTCGATGGCAAAACATTCAGGTTGTTACAGTTCCATTTTCATGCCCCCAGCGAGAACCATATTAATGGTAAATCTTTCGCGATGGAGGCTCATCTGGTGCATGCGAGTGATCAGGGTGAGCTGGCAGTAATAACGGTGATGTTTGATGAGGGTGAGGAAAATGCTGAGCTCTCCAAGATTTGGCATGTTATGCCAAAAGAGGTGGGAGCCAAGGCATCACTGGCCCATGCTGCTCGTGCATACAATCTGGTGCCAGAAGATCGTGCCTACTATCGTTTTAGTGGTTCATTGACCACTCCACCTTGCACAGAGGGGGTGCGTTGGCTGGTTATGAAACAGCCGATGACCGCCTCTGCCAAGCAGATCAAAGAGTTTGAGCATGTGATGCACCATCCCAATAACCGTCCGATTCAACCGCTGAATGCGCGTGCGGTTCTGAAATAAAACCATTGCCATTGTTATTGGCTGACGGCGACCAATGGTCGCCGTTTTTTTGCCGCTATCCCCAGGCCACAGTTTAATCGGGATTAAAGAAATTTTGTAATTATCCGCTAACAACAGGTATTGGTGCCATCCCATTAATAACCGAAGCCGGATATAGCCGTTGGAGAAGTGATATGAGGAAAAATGAGCCGGTCACCGGCCAGGAGAGAACCTACGGGGAAGATAGGGTCATTATCTCAACGACCGATCTCAAAGGTATAATCACTTACGCCAATGAGGATTTTATTGAGATCAGTGGCTTCTCTCGCGATGAGTTAATCGGAAAAAACCACAATATCGTGCGCCATCCCGACATGCCGCCTGAGGCCTTCAGGGATTTGTGGGATACTATCCAGGGCGGAAAGCCTTGGCGCGGCATCGTAAAAAATCGTTGTAAGAATGGTGACCATTACTGGGTTGAGGCCTATGTAACCCCCGTATATGAGGGGGATAGGCTGGTCGGCTATCAGTCGGTGCGCACTCGCCCGGATAGATCCGAGGTTAGTAGTGCCGAAGAGCTCTACCGAAAGTTTCGCAATAATCAGATCAGCAAATTGCCCAAAGGGCGAAGTATCTATGACATTAGTACCAAGGTGCGGCTGTTTTCGGCGTTGCTGTTTTTGGCACTGATGACGGTTCTGGTTGGAGCTCTTAGCTTGTCGGGCCCCAACAGTAATATCATTCTGACGATCTGCGCCATCAGCCTTCTGGCCATGCTGGCCACTGGGTTTTTGATAGTGCAGACCTTGGTAACTCCACTCAACCGGATCAGGAGTTTGCTGCACGGTATTGCTGGTGGCAAGCTGCACCAGCGTATTGAGACGCCTCACAATGACGATATTGGTCAGGTGCTACAGGCGGTCAAGCTTTTACAGGCGCGCCTGAACACAGTGTTTGGCCACTTTACGGAGGCATCCATGTCGCTGGCGGCATCGGCCGTACAGCTTTCGGCCAATGGCAGAGATGCGCTACAGGATATGGAACGCCAACAGGGTGAGACATCCCAGGTGGCCACGGCCATGAATGAGATGGTGGCCACCGTTCAGGAGGTGGCGAAAAATACCGGCGAGGCAGCCAACGCCGCACAGATGTCCGACGAGAAGACCCAGGCCGGCAAGGCGTTGGTGGTTGAAACCCGTAGCACTATTCATAATCTGGCCGGAGAGGTGGAGCGTTCGGCCCAGGTGATTGATCAATTGAAGGGTGACAGCGAGAAGATCAGTAACATCATGGATGTGATTAGCGGTATCGCCGACCAGACCAATCTGTTGGCCCTAAATGCTGCCATTGAGGCCGCCAGGGCCGGCGAGCAGGGGCGTGGGTTTGCAGTAGTGGCAGATGAGGTGCGCACCCTGGCCCAGCGTACTCAGGAGTCGACCACCGAGATTCGCGACATGATTGAGCATCTGCAATCGGGTATTGGTGATGCGGTCGATGTAATGGCGCGGGGACGAGATCAGGCTGGCTCCGCCGTGACTCAGGCAGACGAAACAGAACTGGCCCTCGACTCTATCACCGAGGCAGTTACCACCATCCACCAGATGAATATCCAGATCGCCACCGCTGCCGAGCAGCAGAACGCAGTAGCCGAGGAGATGAATCGTAATGTGGTCTCCATTAATGACCTATCTGAGCACTCCACTAAGGCCTCCCGTGAGGTGGCGACCGCAGGTTCAGAACTGGCCGCGATGGCTAAGAAGCTTCAGGATCTGGTCTCGCAGTTCAATAAGTGAGCTGTGTTATAGGTGATTTCTAAGGTCTTCTACTGATGTAGAAGACCATCATTTCCCTGCACCTCTGTTCTATATCTGCCAAGATAGATATAGTAGTATATCTACTTTCGTAGATATAGAGGTGCGCACTTATGGACCCAACTCAGCTATTTAAGGCGCTTTCTGATATCACCCGCATGCGTTGTCTCATGCTGCTTATATCGCATAAAGAACTGTGCGTGTGTGAATTGACCAATTCACTGAGGATCCCGCAACCAAAGGTGTCGCACCATCTTGCAGCGTTGAGAAAGATAGGTCTGGTCAGTGACCGCAAACATGGCCTTTGGATCTATTACCGTATCAATAGAGATATTCCTGGTTGGGTGCTTAAGGTGATTCGAGCGACCAAAGAGGGGTTAAAAGATACAGAGTTGTTTAAAGAGGATGCCCTTGTCCTTGCAGAGATGCCATCACGTCCAGGTGAGGTCTTTTGATCAGCCATAGAAATCAGTAGAGAGGAGTCAGATGAAAAACATTAAGGTGCTCGGTTCCGGTTGCAAGAACTGTGAGACCACGGCCAATCTGATCGCAATTGCCGCACAACAGGCCGGCGTTGAGATCGAGTTGGAAAAGGTTACAGACATGGCGGAGATCATGGGTTATGGGGTGATCTCTACCCCAGGAGTGGTGGTGGATGGCAAGGTGGTGCATGCCGGTGGTCTGCCCGGTCCTGATCTGGTGCGGAAATGGGTGAGTAGCTAGGCCCTGATATGTTTGAGCTACTGGCCGATTTTTTGATCTATCGCCTGGCTGGCCTGGATGCCTCAAGCCAGGTTGGGGCCGCCCTGCATTTCTTTGTCATGGATGTGAGCAAGATCTTCTTCATGCTGGTTGTGATTATCTATGTCATGGGTCTGCTCAGGGCATTTCTCTCGCCCGAGCGGGTGCGGGAATATGTGCGCAACCGTCCAGACTGGCAGGCCCGCGGCATGGCCGTTACCCTGGGTGCGGTTACGCCATTCTGTTCTTGCTCTTCTGTGCCGCTGTTTATCGGCTTTGTCGAGGCGGGTATCCCCCTTGGTGTCACCTTCTCCTTTCTTATCGCCTCGCCCATGATCAACGAAGTTGCAGCGGTAATTTTGGTTGGAATACTCGGTTGGAAACTGGCGGCGCTCTATGTCGCTGCTGGATTGGTGGTGGCCTGGTTTGGCGGCATTGTCATGCAGTGGTTCAAGCCGGAAAGATGGGTGGAGGAGTATGTGTGGAATATCCATATGGGCAAGGCAGATATCCCGGCGCCGGATAGCTCGCTGCAGGGTCGCCACAGTTATGCCCTTGCAGAGGTCAAAGAGATCGTCGGCAGGATCTGGAAATGGGTGCTGATAGGTGTCGGAGTGGGGGCACTGTTTCATGGTTTCGTGCCGGAGGCGTGGGTGTCGGAACATCTGGCCAGCGGCAACTGGTTTGATGTACCCACAGCTGTAGTGCTTGGTATTCCGCTCTACTCCAATGCCACCGGGATCATTCCAGTGGCAGAGGCCATGCTGGGCAAGGGTGTTGCCATAGGAACTACCCTGGCCCTGATGATGAGCGTGGCAGCGCTCTCCCTGCCGGAGATGCTGATTCTGCGCAAGGTGATCAAATGGCAGGCCCTAGGACTTTTTGTGCTGGTGTTGGCCGTGGCCTTTATGCTGGTTGGTTGGGGTTTTAATGCGTTGGTGGTTTGATAGCTAATAATTAAATCTTAAGCTTGGTTTAATATTGTGTAGCTAGACTTCTCGCAAATTAATGGGGGAAGTTATGAGCACAGATAGTCAGATCAAGGTGTGGGACCTGCCGGTACGAATATTTCACTGGTCCCTTGCCACATCATTTTTTGTTGCCTACATCTCTGAAGACCATTTTATGACATTACACTCCCTGGCCGGATATCTCATCGGCGGGTTGATTTTGTTTCGTCTGATTTGGGGCTTCATCGGGACAGAGCATGCCAGGTTCAGAGATTTTGCCTATGCCCCAAATACGGTGCTCACCTATCTAAAACGTGTAATTAGTTTTAAGGCGGAGCACTATACAGGTCATAACCCGGCTGGTGGGGCAATGGTGTTTGTCCTGCTTGTCTTTCTTGCGCTAACTGTGCTTGCCGGGCTTGTTGCCTATGGAGGTGAGCAGGCATCCGGTCCTTTTGCTGGTGTTATGGCCTCAATGCCCCATGCTGTAGAAGAGGCGGCAGAAGAGGTGCATGAGTTCTTTGCCAATTTCACTTTGCTGCTGGTGTTACTGCATCTAGTAGGTGTGTTGCTGGCTAGTCTTCAGCATAGAGAGAATCTGGTGCGTTCAATGGTGACCGGATTCAAGCGCAAACAACATAGATAGATCATTTGCAGAGCCTTGAACAGTAAATGGCAGACGCTGGGACTTTTTGTGCTGGTGTTGGCCGTAGCCTTTATTCTGGTTGGTTGGTGGTTTAATGCATTGACCGTTTAATGGTTACTGTTGCCTGGTGTGGCGGTGTAGGTAGAGGGTGTTTCTATTTTGTTGCTTTCCATATCTTGTAAGGCAACCAGACGATCGTTCGGAAGAATAAAACAATCAGTGTGATAGGGAAGAAGGGTATCATCAGGAAGATCCATATTTTTCCTAATACACTGGCCTCTTCGACTTGTTCTTCACTGTCAGGATTCCACTCTTCACCTTCGAGGAAGAGCGTTCCTTCAAATCGTTCCTTGATTTTCTCCAGCGCCGAAACAACAGAGTCTGGGTAACGACCTTCGCACATAATTTCATTGTCTTCTGAATTATAGAAAACCATAAAATCACCGCAGTCCGAATAGTCATTGCCATTCGTATCAGCAATATCGGCTTCATTTCGAAACTCGGCGCAGGCCTCATGGAAATGTGAAGGTAGCTTGATGGATACAGTCTGGCTCATCTTTTCTTTCTTATAAAGAGAGATGCGTTCTATTTTATCTTGCTATCGAAAAGCGAAATAAACTCTTCGAACTGCTCTTCGTTCTGAAATGCCCGCTTTGGAAAGATCACCGCCTGACCATTATCGATATATAGACACACCAGGTTGTTCGAGCACTCCCTTCCTTGAAAGGCACCCCATGAGTATGATGCCTGGGTGTCGCTTGTGGTAACGTCAATGGTATCTTTATTGATACTCGCATTGTGCTTCTGTAATAAATAGCCCTCTTCGTCAATGGAGTAGTGCATATAAAATCTACGTTGATATATAGAAATAGCAATCAGACATACGACGCCAATACCTAAGAAAGTCAGTGCTAAATTCAAATGATGAAGGTCAATCCAACCATATACTTCATAGAATCTATCTGTTGCAGCGAAGGCTAGACCGATAAAGATCCAGGCCACAAGATTCAGGGCGATAAACTTTATATTTCCTTTTCCAATACGCGCTATACGTTGGTAAGTGAGTTTTAGAAACTCGCGATACTCATTTCTGGTTAATTGATATTCGATATTCATTTTTGATTGATCCGGTATTCCGTTATGAATCCAACTGTAATTGCTGGAGCGGCTTAACTTAAAGCTGTATATCTATAGTCTTGGTTTCACCATTACGCCAGATGGTGATGGTGGTTTTGTCGCCTATGCTGAAATCGTCCAGACGTGATAGCAGTTCGCGTACGCTGGTTATCTTGGTGCCGCCAAGTTTTGTGATTACATCCCCCGGGATGACTCCACCACCGGTTTGCATCTCGGTACCCCTAAGCCCTATGGCCTCGGCGGCCGATCCCGGGGCCACTGTGAGGATGAGTACCCCCTCCACCCCGAGTTGTTTCATCAGGGCCATGTTTATATCTTCGTTACTGTCTATTCCAAGTTGGGGGCGTTCATAGTGACCCTTGGCGATCAGTTCTGGTACCACTTTGTTTACCGTATCTACCGGCACCGCAAAGCCGATCCCGGCATAGGTGCCAGATGGGCTGAAGAGTGCAGTATTGATGCCTATCAGGCGTCCGGCGCTATCCAGTAATGGGCCGCCGGAGTTGCCAGGATTGATGGCGGCGTCGGTCTGGATAAGATGATCGATGGTGTTTGCGCCACGGCCTGGTAGGCTGCGGTCCAGGGCAGAGATCACCCCTGTGGTGAGGGTGTAGTCCAGTCCGAACGGGTTGCCAATGGCGAATACCTTTTGCCCCACCTTCAGATCATTGCTGGTGCCGATGGGGACGGCGGGGGGGCTGTTGATTGGTACCCGTATACGCAGAACCGCCAGGTCGTGGTCTGGGCTGCTGCCCACCAGGGTAGCCATGTAGGTGCGACCATCATTAAGTCTGATCTGGGCCTCGTTGGCCTGGGCGATGACGTGGTTGTTGGTGATCACATGTCCCAGCTCGTCCCAGAAAAAACCGGAACCTGTTCCCTGTGGGACATTGAAGACATTCCTGGTCCATGGGTTTATCACCCGTTTGGAGGTGGAGATGTAGACCACCGCCGGACTGGCCTGTTCGAAGATCTGGATGGTGTTTTTCTCATCTGCTGCCAGCTCGCCACGGGCAGTAACTGCGCGTGGTTCCGCCGTCAGGCCGATGATGCTGTACTCGATTGCGGGCAGAAAATACAGGACAAGGGCAAACAGCAACAGCAAGATAGGAATAAACTTGATAACGGACGCAGCCTTGTCACTCATGTTAAGTAATCTCCGCTAGGGGTTCCTCCGAATTCATGGCTGAGATCCCCTCTACCTCGTGATGCTCCTTCGCCAACTGCATCAGGGCCGCTTCCGCCTTGTTGTCACGCATGTCGGCCATAAATTTGATAACGGTTACAATACTATTTGCAAGGATGTCCGTGACCACCGCTTTTTTGGAGCCATGGGCCATGATTAACTCAACTTTTTATAGAAGACTTTTGAATTGCGCTGATAGTTATATAGCTCACGCCGTTTTATCGGCAGAGATTTTACCGGCAGAGATTGAAAGCCCCGTTCCCGGAACCAGTGGGCGGTCTGGGTAGTCAGGACAAAAATACTCTCCATGCCGCTCTTTTTGGCTTGTGCTTCCATCAGCTGCAGCAGAGTGTCACCACGTCCCCCGTTGCGGTAGTCATCATGCACGGCCACGCAGGCCAACTCCGCCATGCGCTCTTTCTCATAGCAGTAGAGGGCAGCACAGCCGATGATCATGCCATCCCGTTCCATTACGGTGAAGCGGTCGATCTCGGTCTCCAGCAGTTCCCGGGAGCGCCGCACCAGTACCCCAGACTCCTCCATGGGGCCAAGCAGTTCCAGTATTCCACCCACGTCGTCTATGCGTGCGGTCCGGACCTGCTCGTAAGGTTCGGCCGACACCAGGGTGCCGGCTCCATCTCTGGTAAACAGCTCCTGCAGCAGGGCGCCATCCATAGAACGGTTCAGTAAATGGACCCTGTCTACCCCTACGCGGCAGGCGTTGATGGTGTTGCGTAGGACCTGGGTCAGCTCGTCTGGCATCTTGCTGCGCCGCTGCATGATCTGTTCTAGATCTCTTGGCAGCAGGTGGGTTAGTAGTTTGCCCCGTGAGTCGGTCAGGCCCTTGCCTTCCAGCATATAGATAAGCTTGTCTGCACCCAGGGCCACCGCTACCGAGCTGCCAACATCTGAGGCGCTGAGGTTGAACACCTCGCCCGTAGGGGAGTAGCCCAGGGGCGGTATCAGGGCAATTGAGCCAGTTTCCAGCACACCATGGATGGCGCTGGCATCAACCCGCCGTACCCGGCCGGTGTGACCAAAATCTACTCCGTTATGCACCCCTAGTGGTTTTGCTATCACATAGTTGCCGGAGCTTACCCGGATGCGGGCTCCAGCCATGGGGGAGTTGGCCAGTCCCATGGAGAGCAGGGCCTCAATCTCAACCCGTACCATTCCAGCGGCCTCTTTTACGCAGGCCAGGGCGTTATCGTCCGTGACCCTTAGGCCGTCAATGTACTGCATCTCAGCCTTGCGCAGTCCCAACCGTTCCTCTACCTGGGGACGAGCGCCATGTACCAGCACCAGCTGGATACCCAGGCCGTGCAGCAGTGAAATATCGTGGATCAGATTGGAGAAGTTGGCATCGGCCACCGCCTCGCCGCCGATGACGATGACAAAGGTGCGTCCCCGGTGGGCGTGAATATAGGGCGATGAGTTGCGAAACCAATCCACGAACTGTTCAGTCTGTTTGTTTTTTTTGCTTGCCACGGTTTATTCCTTGTTAGAAGCCTTTTAATGGCTACTCGGTGTTATTAAAGCGGCAAACCGTTGGAAAATCCACGTTTTTTAGAAATGTAGTCTCTAATTTTATGATGGAATAGCCGCAATATTTCGTACTTGTCGTGTTGAATCAGTGGGTCAGACTCGATTGAAAGGTATATCTAATCACTTATCAGGAAGATAAAATGAGATTAATCGAGTCTGTCCCACTAACTTTCAGTAGATATAGCTTAAAGCCTTATTAATAAAAGCCATAAGGATATATAGGAGTTTGGGAGACATGAAAATAAAAAAAGACTACGTCATTACAGACAGCGTTTTTTGCTGATCTGGACAAAAGCGCGTAGCGCGTTGAACGCCCTTAAGGGCGACCCGAAGGGTGAACAGAGTGAATCATCCAGGGTTGTTAAGGGTTTACTGGATACCGGGTCAAGCCAGGTATGACGGAGTTTAGTTAATGGGACAGTAGTGAGTCTGACCCTATTGGCCTAGGTACTGCAGAAGCTTTGCAGTACAGGTGCATGTTGGTGAGTTAGATATAAATTCAATTATGACTAATCTAAAAAGCATAGGATACAGCGACTGGTTTAAGAGCTGTGCGGATGAGAAAGAGATTGCCGCCCATGGCGTTGCCCGGATAGTTTCTGTACATAAAGATAGCTACACAGTAACAAAGGGTGGGGGGGAGATATTTGCAGAGCTGTCAGGAAACCTCCTTTACACTACAGAATCCGCAAGTGACCTGCCCACTACTGGTGACTGGGTATATGCCGACTTTTACGATGATGATACCCATGCAGTTATATATGGCGTCTTCCCAAGAAAGACGCTTCTGAAGAGAAAGGCGGCGGGGAAACTGGTCGACTTCCAGTTGATAGCTGCAAATATTGACGTTGCCTTTATTGTCCAATCCTTGAACGATGATTTTAATCTCCGCAGGCTAGAGCGCTATCTGGTTATGGTCAATGAGAGTGGGATTGAACCTATTATCCTTCTGAGCAAATGCGATCTTATGTCCAGTGAAGAGATTGATGAGATTAAGAAAAGGGTTGCAGGTATTGCGCATCAAACTAGAGTGATGGCGTTTAGCAATCTAAATCGAGAGAATATTGAATCAATCATTAAATCACTAAAGAGCGAATCTACCTACTGTCTGTTAGGCTCATCAGGAGTTGGTAAAACCACCTTGCTTAACAGCATAATCGGCAACAATAAATTTGAAACCAAGCCGGTACGTAAAATACAAAGCAAGGGCCGCCATACGACAACAAGCCGTCAATTAGTCCGCTTAGATAACGGGGCGATGATTATTGATACTCCGGGAATGAGAGAGCTTGGCAGCATGTCAGTAGATGATGGTCTAGACGAAACGTTCTCAGAAATAGTGGAGCTAACCCAAAGCTGCAGGTTTTCTAACTGCTCCCATGCCAATGAAAAAGGGTGTGCGATCTTGGCGGCCATAGAGGCCGGTGATCTGTCCGAGCAACGCTATCAAAACTATCTAAAGATGAAAAAAGAGTCTGAATTCAATCAAATGTCCTATCTAGAAAAAAGAAAGAAGGATAGGAGTTTCGGTAAGATGGTTAAATCGGTCATGAAGGATAAGCAGAGATAGTGGCTGCTAAGAAATGGGTCTAAGGGTTGCTAACGGCGCGTAACGGAGATTAGGCAATGCTTTTTCAAACTCCAATAGTCTGGTAATCTCCATAACAAGTAAGGAATATAAAAAGCGATAGGATGCACTCCCCAAGAAGGAATTCATCCTTTCTTAATCTAAATGAGAATTGTTACGCGTGCTGTATAACTCAATATTGGTGCCGGCGGTATAAGTCAATATACGTGCCAGCTGTATAATCACCTGTTGAACTAAACCGCTTCGCGGTAGCCTCTCAAGACCAACCTTTTAGTGATCATCGACCAAACTTTGTTTAGACCAATTCTGGTCTC
>JBNKJS010000009.1:0-8476 GCA_050291365.1 Sedimenticolaceae bacterium
CCTGTTAGTATGTCGATTTACGTTGGATAGAAGGCAATTCGCCTGAATAAAAACGTGCAGATCGCCTTATATCTCCAAGAAGGGAAGGGTGTGGTTCATTAGGCTGTACCTCCCTGGCTTGTTATTATTTTTGTCAATTATCACAACCTTACAGGTTGTTGTGATTTTATCATTTAGTTTTACCAGCTATTGAACGACAGATCAATTCAGGCAATTTGCACTCTATTCCTCAATAGTCAGAGTTTGACTTTATGGGGTAGCTGGGAAAAAGGTGACATTTTGTTACATGAAGCTGCGTTCTGCTTTATTTCTATACATTCTATACATCAAGGTTATCAGACTAGTCTAGTCTGACAAGGCCTTGACCAAAGGTCTGCTAAGTGCAGTTTTTACTCTATTGATTCAATGCGATTAATGTCAGTTTTGTGAGAATAGTCTACCGATTATTTCTGTTTCATTTATCTGATGCAATCAGAATAAAGCCTATTAAGTGTCAGATCATGTTTAAACCTCTACAATCTCTGTATGTGCGTTATGAGTGATTCACTGTGATCGGAGAGAGCATCCATGTAACCGGTACCGTGCAGGGCGTGGGGTTCCGCCCTACGGTGTGGCGTTTGGCTAGTGAGTGCGGCATTGTGGGTCGGGTGTGGAACGATGCGGGCGGGGTGACTATTCAGGCATGGGGCAGCAGAGAGGTGTTGGATGATTTTGTTCTGCGTATCGAATTTGCGCAGCCTGCCCTGGCCCATATTGAACAGATATCAAGGGCGGCCCTTGAAGAGGATGTGAAGGCTCCGGACGATTTCCAGATTCTGTTAAGCCGGGAAGGGGAGGTGCGTACCACTGTTACCGCAGATGCGGCTACCTGTGCTGATTGTCTGAGTGATGTGCTGGACCCGGACAATCGCCGCTATCGCTATCCCTTTACCAACTGTACCCACTGTGGCCCTAGGCTCTCCATCATTACGGCCATCCCCTATGATCGCGCCAATACCAGCATGGCCCCATTTACCATGTGTGAGCGGTGCAGGGGTGAGTATGAAGATCCATCCGACCGACGCTTTCACGCCCAACCCAACGCCTGTGCCGATTGTGGTCCGCAGCTTTGGTTGCAGGACAATAGAGGCAATCGTCTAGCTGAAGATGAAGAGAAGGATGTAATCCAAACTGCAGCCAGGTTGATTCGGGATGGCAAAATCATCGCGATCAAGGGTATTGGTGGTATTCACCTGGCCTGTGATGCGGCCAATGAGTCAGCGGTTAATGCCCTGCGCCGGCGTAAGCAGCGTTATCACAAGGCGTTGGCCTTGATGGCGACAAATGTTGAGATGGTGTCACGCTATGCCAAGGTGAATAAAGCAGGGGCATCTATGTTGCAACACCATGCTGCTCCTATAGTGGTGTTGTCGGCGGCAGGGGAACACCTGGCCAGTGGAATTGCCCCGGGGCAAAACAGCTTTGGTTTTATGTTGCCTTATACACCTCTGCACCATCTGTTGATGCTGGAGTTGGATGGGCCGATCGTCCTTACCTCCGGTAATCGCAGTGAAGAGCCGCAGTGTATCGATAACCAGGATGCATGCCAGCGTCTGGATGAGATCGCCGACTACTATCTGTTACATGACCGCGCCATAGTGAATCGTCTGGATGATTCTGTGTTGCGCTTGGCTGATGGCGAGCCTCGGTTTTTACGCCGCGCGCGCGGCTATGCGCCCCAATCTATTTTGTTGCCGCAGGGTCTTGCCGCTGGCGCAAATATCCTGGCGCTGGGTGGTGAGCTCAAGAACAGCTTTTGTCTGCTGAAAGATGGCCGCGCCATTGTGTCGCAGCATATGGGTGATCTGGAAGATGCCTCTACCTACCGGGATTACCAACACAATCTGCAACTATATCGTAAGCTGTTCGATTTTGATCCGCAGCTGATAGTAGTAGACAGACATCCCGATTATCTCTCTACCAAACTGGGACACTCTATGGCGGCGGAAGAGGGTGTGCGGTTGATTGAGGTGCAGCATCACCATGCCCATATCGCCGCCTGCATGGCCGAACATGGATTGCCGTTAGATACGGACAAGGTTATTGGGGTTGCCCTGGATGGTCTTGGGTTTGGCGAGGACGGCAATATCTGGGGCGGTGAATTTCTCTTGGCGGATTATGCTGGTTTTGAACGGGTGGCCAATTTCAAACCTGTGCCTATGTTGGGAGGTGCCCAGGCCATGCGGGAACCATGGCGCAATACCTTCGCCCATCTTTCGACCAGCCTGGGTTGGGATTATGTTTGTGAGAACTATTCTGATCTGGAGATTGTTGCCTATCTCAAGGGCAAGCCGATCTCTAATTTGCTGACCATGGCAGAGAAGGGCATAAATAGTCCCAAGGCCTCATCTGCCGGTCGCCTGTTCGATGCTGTTGCAGCGGCGGTTGGTGTATGTCGTGATGCCGCCGGTTACGAAGGGCAGGCGGCGATTGAACTAGAGGCCCTGGCTTCGGAGCAGTTTGCGCAGCAGTCTGATTTTGCCTATGGTTATGGGTTAGAGGATGATTGTCTTGATTGGACAACTATGTGGAAGGCCTTGCTGGATGATCTAAGAGGCAAGGTAGAACCAGCTGTTATCTCAGCCCGTTTTCATCATGGTCTGGCCATAGCTGTAGCTCAGACCGCGGCTGATCTATGCAGTCAGCATAATAGTCAGACAGTTGTGCTCAGTGGTGGGGTATTTCAGAATCGTCTGCTGTTGGAATGTGCCAGCCAGTTGTTACGGGAACAAGATTTGACTGTGCTGTCACCCCAGGACCTGCCTGCCAATGATGGTGGAATCTCTCTGGGGCAGGCGGTTGTTGCTTACGCAAGAGCCTAGGTTTTAGGGCAAAGAGACGAGGATTCAGAGATGCTGGTCGACTCTCGCTTTGTTCGCGGGACCTGAATAACTTCGTCATTCTGCAACTTGATAGCGGGATGACAGATTATTTTATGTAAGGGTGGGCAGTGAATTTCTTTGATTTTTTTAAAAAATATCTCGGATTGACCGATGCCTCGGTAAGTCACAGTGAGCGTTTCGTTTCCGGCTTGGGCGGACTGTTCGGTATTGTGGGTGTGGTGTTTATAACCAGTTGGTGGCTGGATGGTTATGCCGCTGTGTTGATTGTTGGCTCCATGGGGTCATCGGCCGTGCTGCTGTTTGCGGTTCCCCATGGCCCCCTGTCTCAGCCATGGCCGCTGGTTGGGGGCCATACAATCTCTGCATTGGTCGGGGTTGCGGCAGCTAATCTGATACCCGTTCCTACCCTGGCTGCCGGCGTTGCCGTGGCTCTGGCTATAGTTCTTATGCATTATGCCCGCTGCCTGCATCCACCCGGTGGGGCTACAGCCATGTTTGCTGTGTTGGGGGGAGAAAGCGTTCACGCCTTGGGGTGGGGTTTTGTCTTGGCCCCGGCTTTGCTCAATACCCTGGCGATTCTGCTGATCGCTATCGCCTTTAATGCCCCTTTTCATTGGCGGCGTTATCCACGGGCCTTGTCCGACACTTTTTTCTATGAATATGTGGAAAAACCGAAACGCCGGGAGGGGGATATTAGCCAAAAAGATCTCTCCATGGCGTTGCAGGATATGGGTACCCTGGTGGATATCTCTGAAGACGATCTGATGCAGATATACGAGTTGGCTCAGGCCCATCGGCATCGTTCCCATTTTAAGCCGGAGCAGATTAAAGTTGGCATATGCCTTAGTAATGGTGGCTATGGCGAGGATTGGTCTGTGCGTGAAGTGGAGTCGGTTAAAGAGGCGGATGACCCCATGCTCGATACCATTGGTTACAGAGTGGTGGCGGGTAAACGCAAACGTGAAGCAGGTGAGATGACCCGCTCGGATCTGGCGCTTTGGACCATGTACGAGGTAAAGCGCACCAAAACATCCTGGCGCAGGACGTTAACTTGATGAAACTGTTTATGATTCCTGTACCAGGATTCTATCCTGGTACAGGGGGGTAATATTAAAGCACCGGTCTCTCTTCTGGATCCATGTCTATGGAACGCAGTAGATCATGCAGTGAGTTGACATGTTTCTGTTCCTCTTCAGCCAGGTCGGAGCAGTATGCAATATCGTCTGGGTCGGTGAATCTTTCGGCTAACCGTTTATAGTTGTCTCTGGCATCCTCTTCCATCCTTATGGCGTATTTGAGTATCGCCTTCATATCCCCCTGAGCGATAACGTCTATTGCCTCCACGTCCAGGATCTTATTATCTTCACGCTCTACCTCTTCCAGCCAGCTATCCGCATCAAACATTTTGCCAAAGTCGGTATCTTTGAAACGCTCTACAATTCGATGGGCGTGTCCATCTTCCATATCGGCTAGTTCCAGAAAGACCATGCGGGATTCGTCGTCTTTGGTTAGTTCTGAGGCCTTCTCATAGAATAGTTCGGCCTGCACCTCTAGTTCCAAGGCGTTCTTAAAAATCTCAATAGCTTTTTCCATAGGTCCTCCTAATTGCGATTATCAGGTGCAATACCCTGATTATTAGTGTTGTATTTCTAGATTTTCATCTTATTACTAATTAATAGCACAACGCTATACTCCTGCCCCGTAAAATCCTGGAAACATTGCCTTTGATCAAAAATATTTATTGGAATTGTATAAGGATTGTACAAATGGGTGTTGCTGTTGGAGTTAATAAAAATATTCTAAATATCAAATAGATAGATATTCTTATCAATAAACGCTATTCGGCCCACTGGATCAGGTGGAATTCAGGATCGTCCGCCTCGGTTTCACACACTACGCGGCCTCTTATGGAGTTGCCGGAACTGATGACGCTTTCTGGGGTGCCGGATATTAGAGGGTGCCAGTCCGGTAGCTCTTTGCCCTCGGCCAGTAGGCGGTAGGCGCAGGTGGAGGGGAGCCAATATGGATCTTGCAGCAGCTCAAGGGTGACTGAAACACAGTCCGGCACATTGATTGACCTGTTGGCGTAGTCGCCGCAGCGACACTCATCTTCATTCAGATATCGACATACAATGTTTGTGGTGTAGACCTCGCCGCTATCTTCGTCCTCCAGGCGCTGTAGGCAGCACTTGGCGCAGCTGTCGCACAAGGCCTCCCACTCATCAGGGTTTAGCTCGTTGAGTGGCTTTTCACTCCAAAACTGTGGGGATATCTTCTGGGTGGGTTGATTTGTCATTGAGCATATTTTAACCATATTTGGGCAATAAATATCCATATCTGCGGCCGTTCTATTGTTACAGTCAATAGATCCTATTGGTTTATGCAGGCAAAGTTTTAAATCGTTGTATACACAGCTAGGCCTATTGTTATGTATATCATGTGTGCTAGGAATATTTGTTACATTAATTTTTCAGGAAAACGCCGTAACTCATTGATTATTTAAGCAGATATACATATGTATAAAAAATGTACAATCTGTTTTTGGTTTAAGAGTAGTGCGGTCTTTGACCTGATCTGAATCTATTTTCCACAACTTTATCCACAGGTTCTGTGGAAAAGATTTAAGGCTCTATTACATCTGTTTAGTACTGTTTTTGGCCACTGCAACTATGGTTATATAAAAGTGTAACTGACTGTCAAAAGTGGTAGCGAGCGTGTAAATTACCAACACTTATGTCCAATATCGGTAAATTCCAATTTGTCATGGATAGTCCCATCGGTTTTATTGGGATTAACACATCCAAAGAGAGGGTCAATGGAGTTGAGTTTCTTGGCCGTGGTTCGAAATCATTTCCTTCAGATGATCCCTTTGCCGCAGAGGTGGCAAGACAGTTACAGGGTTACTTTAATGGCGGTTTAACAGAATTTTCCCTTCCATTGCATCTGCAGGGTACAGATTTTCAGAACAGAGTGTGGAATAGCTTGGTTATGATTAAGCCGGGAAGTGTTCGCAGCTATGGTGAAATTGCACAGGAGCTGAATACCAGCCCCAGAGCAGTGGGAAATGCATGCAGATCTAATCCTGTTCCAGTCATCATCCCCTGTCACAGGGTGGTATCCGCCAGTGGCATTGGCGGGTTTGCAGGCACTACAGGTGGTCGGCATCTGGAGATCAAACGCTGGCTGTTGAACCACGAGGGTGTCTGTTTGTGAGTCCAAAGGTTGATGACAGCTTAATCGAGCGTTTTCTGGATGCCCTGTGGATGGAGCGCGGTCTTAGCCAGAATACCCTGTCAGCCTATCGTTCAGATCTAACCAAGTTCGCCATCTGGCTGGAGTCGAATACGGCTTGTTCCCTTGAGAAGGCTAAACGTCAGGATCTATTGGAGTATCTGGCAGAGCAGTCGATAAGGTCGAAAAAGCCGAGATCCACTGCGCGATTGCTCTCCTGCCTGCGTCAGTTTTACCAACATGCTCTACGTGAAGAGTGGGTTGAGGTTGATCCTAGCAGCCGTATAGATGCACCAAAACTGGGGCGCTCCCTACCCAAGTCTCTTACGGAGGAGGAGGTGGAGGCGCTGCTGGAAGCACCTGACCTGAAAACAGCAGAGGGGTTTCGTGATCGCACCATGCTGGAGATGCTGTATGCCACCGGTTTGCGGGTTTCAGAATTGGTTGGTTTGAGGATGGAGCAGGTGGGCATTGCTCAAGGTGTAGTTCGTGTTGTGGGCAAGGGTGATAAAGAGCGGTTGGTCCCGCTGGGTGAAGATGCAGTAGATTGGCTGGACAGGTTTCTCAAGGGTACTCGTCCAGAGTTGTTGAAGGAGCAGTTTTGCAGCGAGATATTTCCTACCCGTAGAGGTTCGGGTATGACCAGGCAGGCATTCTGGTACCGGATAAAAAAACATGCTCAGACCGCCGGCATCACCAAGCATCTATCTCCCCATACCTTGCGCCACGCCTTCGCTACCCACCTGCTGAATCATGGAGCTGATCTGCGGGTGGTGCAGATGCTGCTGGGGCACAGTGATCTCTCTACCACCCAGATCTATACCCATGTGGCCCAGGAGAGGTTGAAGTCATTGCATGCTATGCACCACCCTAGGGGATAGGCATAACAGCAGTGATCAGTGATGCTTTACCTTCCTTGTTTGTCTCCCGATGTGATAGCCTTGCCCGATTATTATTTGAAACAGATAGTCAGGAGTCTATACATGCCTTCATTTGATGTTGTCTCAGAAGTGGATCTGCAAGAGGTGCGCAATGCCGTGGATCAGGCCAGCCGGGAGGTGGGGACGCGTTTTGATTTCAAAGGCGTTGATGCAAAATTCGAGCTGACAGATGCTGATATAACCCTATCTGCAGAAGTTGAGTTCCAGCTGAATCAGATGATGGATATTTTGCGGCAGAAACTTGTCAAACGTAAAGTAGACACAGCCAGCATGGATATCAAGGATCCAGAAACAACCATCAATGCTGCCCGGCAACATGTGATCATCAAACAGGGCATAGATTCCGATTCTGCCAAGAAGATGGTCAAGAATATCAAGGGTAGCAAGATCAAGGTTCAGGCCCAGATTCAGGGTGAGCAGGTAAGGGTTACCGGCAAGAAAAGGGATGATCTGCAACAGGTTATGGCGCTACTCCGTGAGGCAGATTACGGCCTGCCGCTTCAGTTTACTAATTTTCGGGATTGATAAATGAAAAAGTTTATAGTTTTAGGGCTTGTTATGTTGTCTGGACAGGCCATTGCAGCGTCTGATGGTTCGTTACTTCCTGATGAGTCCAGCGTGATTGGAAAGGTCAATGGCAGTGAGATCACTCTGGGGGATATACAGACCAGAAAGATCCATGAGCTGCGCAGTGATCTGTATAAGGAACTTGAGAATGCCTTTATCACTGAAGCGATAAAACGCCTCAGTAAAACGAACAAGGAGTTTAGTAAAATCTCTGTCCCAAAATTGAAGGAAGAGGATATTCGTAAGTTTTATATTGATAATGGTCTGAATGCGCGGGGAAGCTATGAACAGTTTGCGCCACAGATCAGGCAGTATCTATCTCAAATGTTGCAAGCAAGGGAAGAGTATAAGCTTTATCAAATGGCTGGAGATAAGGGTCAGGCCTCTAGCAGGTTGGTTGATCCGGGTGCGTTCGTTGTTACTGTTCCGGTGGAGACAGCATATATCCAAGGTGCCAAGGAGGGTAGTGTGATGTTATTGGAGTTCTCTGATTTTCAATGCCCATACTGTAAGAAGGTACAGCCAGCTCTGCAAAAACTGGTGGCAAAGTATCGTGATAAGGTGGCCTTTGGTTATCGGCATTTTCCGCTGGGCTTTCATCAGGAGGCGGATGAGTCAGCTATCGCCGCAGAGTGCGCTCGTGAGCAGGGCAAGTTTATGGAGATGCATAGCCGCCTGTATAAGCAGCAGGGGCAACAGTCTATTAAGGATCTAAAGGATATTGCCAAAGATATAGGCGTTAAGGATATACAAAAGTTCAACACCTGCTTAACAGGGGATAAGTATCGCAAGCTGCTTGAGCGTGATATTGAGGTAGCTGGATCTGTAGGCATTAGTGGCACCCCTGCATTTGTT
>JBNKJS010000010.1:0-10862 GCA_050291365.1 Sedimenticolaceae bacterium
AAAGGAAAATGACATGTCATACCATCAACTCACCTCAGCTGAGAGATATACTATTACCGTGCTTCGAGCGCAAGGTTTTACGCCCACAGAGATCGCAGTAGTTCTGGGGCGGCACCGCAGCACAATTTATCGAGAGCTATCTAGAAATAGGTGTCCAGATGGCTATTATCGTCTGGGAAAGGCGATTAAGCGCACAAATGGCAGAAGACGACGTGCACACCAAAGTCGTTGTTTTGGGGATTCTGACTTCGCGCTAGTGAAAAGGTACCTTCGAAAGAAATGGAGTCCGGTTCAGATTGCCATGCGCTTATTTTATGAGGGTCGGCTAATAATCAGTCATGAAACAATTTATCGTTATATCCGATTAGATTGTCAATTGATGGGTGTCCTGGTTATTGGTTTATGATTGATGGGTGTCCTGGTTATTGGTTGGGTTTTGGTTATTTTGGGTTTCTGGTTATTTAGTCTCGTTAGGGTTAAATGTGAATAAATTATTTAATTATCTTGTTTTGGTAGCACTTGTGCTCACTGTAATATTATGGGTAATCCCTATGATAGATTACCATTGGCATACTGAAGAAGAACTGGGCTTTCTTCGGTCAAGCGGATGGAACTCGATACTTCCAATTAGCGTATTATTTTATTGGGTTACACTCGCTGCTTGGGTAATTGTAAGCATGGGCCTACTAAAAAGAGTGAGCTATTTTCGCACAATATATTCTGTACTAATTGCTTCTACAATAATATCTAGTTTTTTATGGGGTTACATAGTTCATTCTCCATTAGAGTATGGGATCGAAAGCATTATTTGGCTGCTAGATGGCGTCATATTAACAATGTCGTACTTCACATCTGTGAGCAATAGTTTTGGAGCAAACCATAACAATTAAATCAATCGGACGCATGAGTCATTGGCGTTCTTATTTTAACATCGGTACGCTTTTTAAAGACTTTAGAGGTGCAAATGGAAAGCATGAGTGCAGCCCAAATAGTTGAGGTTTCTGCCGGGACACTCGAATCTCTTACCCTAGAGAATGAGATCTGGTGCTTTATCTTTGAGAATGGTTTGACGGTTGAATCTTACGGAGGCTGGTGCCTATATGAACACGAATTTGGCGCGAAACGCCTGATTGGTAGCCGTGATTTGCTGAATTCAAAAAACCGATTTCAAGAAATGAAAGGGGTCATTGGCGAAGCAACATGCGAGATGATCTCGTTCAATGCAGTTAGCAACTCCACTCAGCTTGAATTGCTTAGAGGCGATGACCGCTTATCGCTTCAGTTGTTAGCTAATTCAGCAGAGATTCCGAATTGGAAGATCATCTACGGCGAAATGGTAGAAACGGATATAGAGTGAACAGCACCTCTAACAAACGCGCAAACACGGATCTGAACATCCCCCGGTAAAGAGGACGCTTTCTGATAACTCAGGAGGTGGAAAATGCCGAAACAAACAGAACCGAGGAAGAGTTGGCAGCACACGATGGATAGAAGTTCCTCAATAAATAGGGAAACAATGCGATACTTCATGGGCTATCTTATCGGTGGGTCACTATTTTTGATATTGATACCTCTTGGAATTTATCGAGTATCACAGTTATTTGATAACCTTTTCGAAATTCATTTGATTCCCTGGCACAGCTTACGAGTAACGATATCTATTATTTTTTTGGTCTCAGGCCTGTTGTTTACGTTTTGGTCAATTATTGCACAGTATCGGTTTGGAAAAGGAGGACCTTTAGTAGCTGCAAATATTGCATTAAGTCCAAAAACACAGCATCTTGTTGTAACTGGTCCGTATAAATATACAAGAAACCCTATGCTATTCGGCACCTGTATATATTACTTTGCTTTGGCTCTTTACTTGAATTCTTTATCTGCAATCGCTTCGGTAGTTATATTTATGATTTTCATGTTATTGTTTGTCAAAATAATTGAAGAGCCAAGGTTAAGAAGTGAATTTGGTAAGGAGTACGACAATTACTATCAACGAGTGTCAATGTTTATTCCTTGGAAACAAAAAGTGTAGAGTTTATTGACTACTAAGGCTCAGAAAATATCTATGTTTTTCATTCTGGCTAGTGAAGTCGCCGGATTGCTGGTTATTCTCTATTTTATGTTCCGCTAAAATAATTAGGCATACGCAAAAAAAGAGACGCATTTATTTTCTATTACTAAGCAAACCGATCAACCCATATTTGCGTTTATTTCGCGTTCATTTGCGGATAAATATTATCTGAGACACCCTTTAGTCAACCTAGGGACGTAGGGTGAAGAAACCGGCTGACATTGCGCCAACTGTTTATAGATCTCCGTTAATTGCTAAATCAGCTCTGGACTCTCTCTCTTCTGCTAAACCATTTCCATATTGCCCCTTCAGGCATGGTTTCTCCAGTTATTAAGTAACCGAGAATGTCCTCATTCTGCATCCCCCATCGCATCAGCCTATCAGAGGAATCGCGCCCACAGAAGAGCAGCTTATCGCCTACCCTAAGCGACAGTTCAGATTCCGGCAAAATAACACTGCTCCCACCTCGAATATGCATCAGGGGAATGCATAACAGTTGCCTCTCCCTATCCCTTGGCAATTGCAGCATATTTTCCAGCTTAATATCTTGTCCTTCTGCAATAGCACTGCAATAGGCCGGAGCAGTCGCCTCATTAATCTCAATCTCCCATACTGTCGGCACCCTATCTTCCACCAACGCCACGATGCGACTCACTAGCTCACAGGCCCAGTCACCACCTTTTGAAATGGCAAGGTTGAAAAATTCTGCAAGCATGGGGGCGGAGAGCAACATTCTTATCCTGTTGGCGATAATAGCGCTGGGATGCATCAGCATGTCTTTATTGACTACATTAAACAGGGAGTGATTCTCTTGTAAATTCTGACGCAAAATCACAAACAGATTCGGATTCAACTCCTGAGCCGTCATGATGATGGAAAGGTTATTAACATCATCATCGGTTCCAGCTACCAAACCAACCGCGGTCTCCACACCGGCATCCTGCAGTGTTACAGCTTCAGTCCCGCGACCTTTAATAAACCGTCCTTTGGGTTGACCTGTTTTTTCCGGCATCATCTCAATAACTGCAGTCTCTATTCCTTCGTCATAAAGTCGCTTAAAGACCGCTTTGCCAAAGCGCCCATATCCGCAGATTATCCAATGCCCCCCCCTCGGAGGATACAGCGGCTCTTTAATATCCGCGTCAGAATGGCCCAATAGCCACTCTTGTATAAGGTAAAGACATGGAGCCTGAAACGCGATTGTTAAATAAACAGAGAAGAGGTCAAATGGATCAATTATATGATCAGTGCCGAAGGAGTCCATATTGGCCTCCACATCGTGGGAATCGGCACGACAGATCACCTTAACATCATTGTTCAGAAGTTTAGCCGTAATAGCAGTCTTTAGATTTACCGCATTACTGTTAGAAAGGGCCACTACCCCAGCGCACATGGGATGATTCAATCCTGCCATTAACATGTGATCGGGATTACCTGCGTCACCACACAGCCCAGGAACAAACTTAGGCAGGTTCTCCATCTGCAAGGCATGTATCCTTTCGGTTGTCTCCTCGACAACCACCGCCCGGCAATTCCGACAGGTCAGAGAACGCACCAACTCCCTGCCAGTTTCGCCATAGCCACAGATAATATAAAACTTCTCCCTTAACCTTCTTACCTGGGCCGCGAAACGTCTCTCTCTTAGTGCCTGCCTAAAGGCCGGGTCCTGCACCAAACCAATCATGGTGCCTATAGAGTAGAGCCAAACCACTACAGTTAAATAGATGGTTACGGTGACCCATAAACGCTGGGCTGCGGTAAACTCATATGGAATCTCGCCAAAGCCGGTAGTGCTGGCCATAAAGCTGACAAAATAGAAGGCATGCAGAAAATCCATATTCCAGACATTACCGTCAGGATCTTTTCCTGGAACCAACACCAGCCCCAGAATCGCAATAGAGTAAGCACTTATAAGAAGAATTAGCGGCGTCCGCATGCGCCGCATAACAATGAAAAGTATATTATTCATTATCTACGCCGTAGCATTGCCGTCTCTATTACCAATAACACCACCGAGACAACATTTGCCAACATTGCGCCTCCAGAGAGTGATACGATACTAGCCATCATGGACGGGGTCATTCCAGCGTCACTTATATGTTCCGCCACTACCCAAACCAGGACTGCGGCGAATAGCTGCAACAGAGCAACCAGACTGGTAGCCAACAGCACTGCACCCATCTGGGTGCGTTCACCAAACTTGAGTATGGTAGCGATCATATTAACCACCACCACCGCAAACAGCTCATACACATGGTGGTGATCCGGATTGTGAATCTCTCCCACAAAGAATCCGAAGTTCAGGGTTAATGCCAATACGATGAAAAAACCAAAGACGACCTTCTCTAGGTTCATTATTTACTCCTTGGATAGGTTGTTATTTCTCTAGCCCATATATTGCACGAAGGCGAACATGGTTTTATAAAAATATCCGGTTAAACAACATAATAGAACTAATTCACTGTTATTTTGAAAAAAATAGAGTTTGTCCTGATCAGTTTTCTGAACTATCTAGCTTCATATCCCAATCGACCCAACCACGCATCGATCGATGATAGCCCTATTTTGCATGAACATCATGTACTGCCTATTGAGGTCTGCGGTTTTGCTAAATTCAAACTGGGCCAATACCGATTATGGATATCCTGTCAATTTCGATGTATTGTTACAATACGTAACAACTGATACCCTGAACAGCCATGTCTCCAACCAACGATCCTGACAAGCTCAAAGAAAGCACGGTTCTACTGGCCATGCTGATGCTGTTTCTGTTCGCAACTCCGCTTACTCTGTGGTGGGCCTCACCCAGCCACCCCTGGTTCCTGCCTTACCTACTCTGGCTTCTGGTGATACTAATTGGAGCAATCATTAGTTACAGGTTTAGCGGCCATGACTTATGATCTAGAGGTTCTGTTTGGAGCCAGTATCTGTTATCTGCTGCTGCTGTTCTTCATAGCCTACGCAACAGACAGCGGCATAATCCCTGAACGCCTGGTAAAACACCCCTTGGTGTACATTCTCTCACTTGGAGTCTATGCCACCTCGTGGAGTTACTACGGCAGCGTCGGATTTGCCGAACGACAGGGCTTTCTGTTCCTGACAATCTACATGGGGGTCACCATAGCGTTCCTGCTTAGCCCCTTGCTGTTACGACCGATTCTGCGACTAACCAGGGAGTACCAGTTGACCTCCCTGGCTGATCTGTTTGCCTTCCGCTACCGCAGCCAGAGTGCAGGTGTAATCGTAACCCTGTTTATGCTGCTGGGCTCCCTCCCTTATATAGCATTGCAGTTTCGTGCAGTTATTGAGTCGTTGCAGATACTAACACATGAGAAAACCCCTGAACCCCTGGCACTCTGGTTCTGTATTATCCTGATCATGTTCTCCGTACTGTTCGGAGCACGTCATATCTCGCCGCGTGAAAAACATCTTGGACTGGTTGCGGCCATAGCCTTTGAATCCCTTGTTAAGCTAGTCGCCCTGCTTATCGTTGGCCTGTTTGCCGTTTACGGCACCTTCTCTGGCTTCTCGGGACTTAACGAGTGGCTGCAACAACATCCAGAGGCCATCCAGGCTCTGTATCGTCCAGTACATGAGGGGCCGTGGCTAACTTTACTGTTTCTAGCCTTCGCCGCGGCCTTTCTGCTGCCACGACAGTTTCATATGGCCTTTTCTGAAAACACCTCAACCCGCGCATTGAGCGTGGCAGCCTGGGGTTTTCCACTGTTTCTGCTGCTGCTCAATCTGGCCATTCCGCCGATTCTATGGGCTGGACAACACCTCAACCTGGGAATCGACCCTGACTATTATACTCTGGGCATAGTTATCGCCAAGGGACCAACCTGGCTTCCAATCATCACCTTCATCGGGGGGGTATCTGCCGCCAGCGCCATGGTGATTGTTACCACGCTCGCCCTCTCCTCCATGTGCCTAAATCACCTGGTTATACCTGCCAGCTACCCCAACCCAAAAGTAAACATATATATCTGGCTGCTATGGAGCCGACGCCTCCTAATCGGGGTGATCATTATGGCTGGATTTATCTTTTACCAGATTCTTGAACACAACCAAGGCTTGGTGCAACTGGGACTGATCTCTTTCGTAGCAGTCGCACAGTTTCTGCCCGGTATCATCGGCGCCTTATTCTGGCGACGCGCCAGCCGCACAGGTTTTATCCTAGGCCTGCTGGGAGGGATCGCTCTATGGACCCTCACCCTACTGGTACCACTACTGGTGGACACAGGGTTCGTCAACAGCGCTATTGACCTACAGGCACTGCAAGAGAGTTCTGGCCTTGGCCACTGGGAGTTCGCTACCTTCTGGTCACTAACCATCAATGCCCTCCTCTTTATCTTTGGTTCTCTTGCTGCCGGACAGTCCGAAGAGGAGACGGTCGTCGCTTATGCCTGTCACAGCGACACCGTAGCGCCTGCGGCCGGTGTACTGACAGCTCGCTCCCCTGACCAGTTCATCGAGGGTCTGGCCAGTATTCTGGGTAGAAGCACCGCCGAAAAAGAGGTGCAACAGGCCTTGGATGATATGGGTTTCACCACCAATGAGTCTCGGCCAACCGAACTGCGGCAGTTAAGGGAGCGCATCGAACGCAATCTATCTGGACTGATGGGACCACAAATGGCCCATGTCATCATCTCTCAGCAACTGGAGATGGATGGCCTTGCGGAGACTGCACTGGCTGATTCCGTACGCTATATGGAAAAACGTCTGGAAGAGTCACGCATCCAACTGCGGGGACTGGCCGCTAACCTGGATAATCTACGACGTTTTCATCGCCAGATCCTGCTCGACCTTCCGCTCGGCGCCTGCGCCATCGACTCTGAACAGACCATCGTTATCTGGAATCAGGCCATGGAACAGGCCAGCAACATACCCAGCGCTGATGCGGTAGGTTGCGTTCTCGGCGATCTACCCAAACCCTGGGGAGAACTGCTGCGTGGTTTCGCCCTGGCACAGGATGAACACATCCACAATATGGAGCTGCAAGTGGAGGGACGGCCTCGCTGGTTTAACCTACACAAGGCGAAAGTGTTAGATACCAGCCCAGTCAGCACTGACCACAACAGCCGTACCAGCCTAGTCATCCTACTCGAAGACTTCACCAACCTATCGAACCTTGAAGCTGGACTGGCCCACAGCGACCGTCTGGCTTCGGTGGGACGCCTGGCCGCTGGTGTCGCCCATGAAATCGGCAACCCGGTGACCGGAATCGCCTCCCTTGCGCAGAACATGCGGGACGAAGATGACCCAGAGATAATAAGCGAAAGCATCGGCGAAATACTCAATCAGACTCAACGCATCTCCACTATCGTTCGCTCACTGATAACGTTCAGTAGAGGTGGAAACATGAGAAAAATGCTACAGCTTTTTCCGCTGCATGAGGTAATGGAAGATGCCATTCGGCTGGTTGAACTCACACCGTACGGTCACAAGATTGAGTTTCTGTGCAACTGCCCAGATCACTTACAAATACATGGGGACCGCCAAGGCCTCACTCAGGTATTGGTCAACCTCATGACAAACGCCAGCGACGCCTCAGCCACAGGTGACCTGGTTGAACTGATCGCTATGGAACACGGGGATAAGGTGCGCATCGAAATCATGGACCGAGGCAGCGGCATACCTGAGGACATGCAGGAGTTTCTGTTCGAACCCTTCCACACCACCAAGGCACCTGGTGAGGGCACGGGTCTGGGGCTGGCAATGGCCTACAAGATCATCCAGGATCATCAGGGCGATATTAGAATCGATTCCACGCCAGGGGTTGGCACCTGCGTGATTATCGATCTGCCGATCAATTGTGATAACAGGCCTGAACTATGAGCAAAATACTAATCGTTGAGGACGAGGATGTCATCCGCAAGGCCGTAACCAGACTGCTGGAAAAACATGGTTACAACATATCAGAGGCCAGCTCGGTAGAAGAGGCAGAAACCCTCTATAAACCAAATGGATTTGACCTCATTATTTCTGACGTACGCCTGCCGGGAGTATCTGGCACGGAGATAATCCAACGCGCAAAGAACACTCCTGTCCTGATCATCACCAGCTACGCTAGCGTGCGATCAGCAGTAGACGCTATGAAGCTTGGTGCAGTGGATTACATTGCAAAACCCTTTGATCATGATGAGCTACTAATGGTGGTAGAGCGCATCCTTGACCAATCCCGCCGGCAGCGACAGCATGCGATTCTCAAGTCAGACCTGGAACAGAGCTACCCGGTAAAAGGGATGATCGGTAGTTGCGCTGCCATGAACGATATCTGCAATCGAATCAGCAAGGTCGCACCAACGGACGCTACAGTTCTAATCCTAGGCGAATCAGGTACAGGCAAGGAGTTGGTCGCCCGTGCACTACACGACCAGAGCCACCGCAGTAACGCCCCATTCGTGGTTTTTAACTGCGCCGCAGTGCCAGAGCACCAGGTAGAAACAGAACTGTTTGGTCAATCTCAGGAGGCTGCCAGCGAAGATACAGGACTACTGCACAAGGCTGCCGGCGGCACCCTGTTTCTGGATGAGATTGGAGAATTGACGCCTGCCGCCCAGGCTCGCCTGCTGAGGTTACTGCAGGGCGGAGAGCATGAAGAGACGACACAGGAGTCTCAGGACAAGGTGGATGTTCGCATCATCGCCGCCACTCATAGGGATATCCGCGAGCTAGTGCAGATACAACGCTTTCGTAGCGACCTCTATTTCCGCCTAAGGGTGGTAGAGATGACGCTACCACCACTGCGTGAACGGGGGGACGATATTCGTGAACTCTCTCTCTTCCTACTGGACAAATCCTGCAAACAGATAAACCGCCCAGGCATCCAGATCAGCCGCACCGCCCTTGAGGCCATTCGCCGCTACCGCTGGCCAGGAAACGTACGTGAACTAGCCAATGCCATTGAACGGGCAGTAATCCTTTGTGAAGATAACATGATCACCCCAGAGCTGCTGTCGATAGACCACCCGTCAGGCACGACCAAAGGAAAGAGTGAAAACGGATCCGACAAGCTATCACTGGAAGAGTATTTCCGTCAGTTTGTACTGGAACATCAAGGGCAGATGACAGAAACCGAAATGGCAAAGAAACTGGGGATCAGCCGCAAGGCCCTATGGGAGAGAAGACAAAGGTTCGGCATACCCAGGCCAACAAAGCACAAAACCTGATTTAATGAGCCGGAATAGTAACCACTACTCTGGTGTGGCATTGGCCGATCTGGAGGAATAAAAGCCCTAAAGCTGAGATTTTTCCCAGATCCATATATTTTTTTAAAAATAATTGATTGTTTACTACGGGGAACACTGGTGTGTTGTTTGGTAACACACCCCCCCTTTACCCTGTTACCTAAGGGATCGTTTCCGGTGTTTTCAATGCTGCCGCATAACAGTATAAACTATTGTTTCTTATTGACATTTACACCAATCAGCCCCAACAATTAGCATAGGTACATCGGCTGCAAACCGATAGCTGTCTGTAGATACCACATGCAGTACCGAAAAAACTACCCACTGGGGTGGAACATGGATTAACCACCTTAGATTTCTAAAACAATTTATCCATTGCACGGGAGTGATTTGAAATGAATAAAAGCGCTCAAGAGTACTGGAAGGCAAACATCCGTCTGGTAAGCATATTACTGGTGATCTGGTTTGTCGTTTCATACCTATTTGGGATCCTACTAGTGGAACCGATGAACGCCATCAAGATCGGCGGCACTGGCCTCGGTTTCTGGTTTGCCCAACAGGGCTCTATATACACCTTTTTAGTACTGATCTATGTCTATGCCAAGCGCATGAACAAACTGGATCAGGAATTCGGCGTACACGAAGATTAAGGGGATCTGATTCATGGAACTACAAACATTAACTTATCTTGTGGTTGGCGCCACCTTTGCTTTATACATTGGTATCGCCATCTGGTCCCGGGCATCGACCACCGGGGAGTTTTATATCGCTGGTAAAGGTATTCACCCTGTAGCGAACGGAATGGCAACTGCGGCAGACTGGATGTCTGCAGCATCATTCATCTCTATGGCCGGCTTGATCGCCTTCACCGGATACGGTGGCTCGGTGTTTCTAATGGGCTGGACCGGTGGTTACGTGCTACTAGCCATGCTACTAGCACCTTACCTGCGTAAATTTGGCAAATTCACAGTGCCAGAGTTCATCGGTGAGCGTTTCTACTCCAGAACCGCCCGTATCGTAGCAGTGATATGTCTCATCGTAGCCTCTATCACCTACGTAATTGGCCAGATGAAGGGTATCGGTGTTGCATTCTCCCGCTTCCTGGAAGTTGATTATGCGACCGGCCTTTTCACCGGTATGGGAATAGTTTTCATCTATGCTGTATTGGGTGGAATGAAGGGTATCACCTACACCCAGATCGCCCAGTACTGCGTACTGATCTGCGCCTACACCGTGCCTGCAGTGTTCATCTCCATGCAGCTCACCGGCAACCCTATCCCACAGCTAGGCTTGATTGGTGATATGACTGATGGCAGTGGCATGTCCCTTATGGACAAGCTGGATCTGGTAGTCACAGAGCTAGGGTTTAAAGAGTACACAACGGCTAAGATGGGTAACACCCTGAACATGTTCGTTTACACCCTGACCCTGATGATCGGTACTGCTGGTCTACCACACGTTATCATCCGCTTCTTCACCGTGCCTAAGGTGAAAGATGCTCGTTCTTCTGCTGGTTGGGCCCTGGTCTTTATCGCCCTGCTCTACACCGTAGCTCCAGCTGTTGGCTCCATGGCTCGTCTGAACCTGATGCACACCATCCAGAC
>JBNKJS010000011.1:0-32539 GCA_050291365.1 Sedimenticolaceae bacterium
CAGACGTGTGCTCTTCCGATCTGCAGTTGCGCTGCACCGTCCAGGCGGGGACAAGATCCCCACAACCCAGGCGCAGGGCTACGACGCGGGCAATGTTGGCCTCATCCGGACCGGAGGAGACGCAACCAAGAATCACCTCGTCCAGCAGTTCCGGCGAAAAAGGTTGGCGGGTGAGCAGCGGTCTGGCTGCGGCCACCGCAAGATCGGATGCGCGAAATGCTCCCGGGCCGCTCATAGCCTTGAGAAATGGTGTACGGCTGCCGTCCACCACATATACCGGTCTGGCGTAGGTGTCATTTTTATTCATACTTCTTTTTCCTGGAATTAAAAATATTCCTTACTTATTTGCGTACTTTTGCGGTGATTCGCGTAACTTTGCGGCTAATATTCTTACGGCGCTATTCAGTTGTTTTTCTGGCCCTTGGTTTCGCCTTTGCTTTGGCCTTTGCCTTAGGTCTGGCCTTGGGCTTTGGTTTAGCTGTGGCAGGGCAGGGATTGAGGTCTTTAAATGCATCCACCTCTATGACCTTGTCCCTCAGCTCATCTGCATGGCGCAGCTTGCTGGCCTGATCAGGGGTTATTATCCCTTGAGTTAGCGCCTGTTCCATCAGTTCCTGATCATTTCTGCCTTTGATTTTACCGGCGTGCCTGGCTTGGCGCAGGGTCCTTTCCAGGGGGGCTGTGGCAAATGCGGCCTCCAGGGCTTGATCCAGTAGCCCGACCCTCTCATTGATATCCTCGGAGGTATATATGCCCTCGGTCAGGCTATCCCTGGTTTTACTAGGCATGAGCAACAGCTTTGCCGCCGCCTTGTCCATGCGGTCGGTGGGGCGGTGAAATCTAAGGCCAGTGGGGAATACCAGAAATCTCATCAGCCAACCCAGGGGGCGGAACGGTAGATTGCGGAACAGCCCCCGCATGGCCTCCTGTATGCGGTAGAAGGAGTCCTCCATAGCCCACTGCATCAGTGGCAGCTCCTGTTCGGGTTTGCCGTTACTCACAAACAGTTTGAGGGTGGCGCTCGCTATATAGAGTTCGCTCAACACGTCACCCAGTCGCGCCGAGAGTCGCTCTTTGCGTTTTAGCGCACCGCCCAGGGTCATAAGGGCTACATCGGCCGAGAGGGCAAAGGCAGCGCTCATCCAGTTTAGTTTCTGGAAATATCTACCAGCCGGACCAGATACCGGTTTTCTAGAGAGGATTCCGTGGCTCAGGCCCAGCCAGGTGGTGCGGGCGATATTGGTCATTACGAAGATGATGTGGCTGAACAGTGCCTGGTCAAATTTCTTAATGGCCAGTTCATCATCCTCTTCCTGTACCGCCTCTATCTCTTTTAGCACAAGAGGGTGACACCTGATTGCGCCCTGACCAAATATGATCATGCTGCGGGTAAGGATGTTTGCCCCTTCCACGGTGATGGCTATAGGGATGGCCTGATAGGCTCGCCCCATGAGATTGGATGGACCTAGGCAGATGCCGCTGCCGCCTTGGATATCCATAGCATCGTTTATTATCTGACGATAGCGTTCGGTGGCGTGATATTTAATTATGGCCGATATGACAGATGGCTTTTTGCCGCTATCCAGACCGGTCAGGGTCAGTTTGCGGGTGGCATCCATCTGGTAGGTCATGCCGGCAATGCGCGCCAGGGGCTCCTCCACCCCTTCAAATCTGCCGATTGGCATGCCGAATTGCTGTCTTACAGCGGCATAGGCCCCAGTATAACGACTGGCCATTTTGCCGGCGCCAGTGGATAGGGCCGGCAGAGAGATCCCGCGTCCCTCTGATAGACTGTCCATCAACATGCGCCAACCCTGTCCCACTCTCTCCTGTCCGCCGATTACATAATCCATGGGGATGAACACATCCTTGCCTCTGGTTGTGCCATTCAGGAAAGGTATGTTCAGTGGCATGTGGCGCTCGCCGGTTTCGACCCCCTTTGTTGTGCTTGGAATCAGGGCTACGGTTATACCAAGATCCTCCTCCTCACCCAGAAGATGGTCCGGGTCATGGGTCTGGAATGCGAGACCAACCAGGGTGGCGACAGGTGCCAGGGTAATGTAGCGCTTGTCCCAGTTTAGGCGCAGGCCAAGGGTCTCTTTGCCATTGAAGCTTCCCTTGGTGACAATACCAAGATCAGGTATGGAGCCAGCATCGCTGCCCGCCTTGGGTCCGGTCAGGGCAAAACATGGCACCTCTTTGCCTGTAGCTAGACCATTGAGATACTGCTTTTTCTGTTCTTCGGTGCCATAGTGCAGTAACAGCTCTGCTGGCCCCAGGGAGTTTGGCACCATCACGGTGACAGCGGTGGTGATGCTTTTGCTGGCTATCTTCATGACGATTGTGGAGTGGGCCAGGGCGGAGAACTCCAGGCCGCCATAGCTCTTGGGGATGATCATCCCGAACAGGCCTGATTTTTTTATAAACTCCCACACCTCTGTAGGTAGGTCCTGATCATGGTGCGTGATCTTCCAGTCGTCCAGCATCTTGCACAGCTCTTCTACTGGGCCGTTGATAAAATCCAGCTCTTCCTGAGTTAGTTCTGATGCAGGTAGTTGTAGCAGCTCGCTCCAATTGGGGTTGCCGCTGAATAGCTCCCCATCCCACCAGACATCGCCTGCCTCCAGCGCCTCCTGTTCGGTCTTCGACATCCTGGGCATGACTTTGCGAAACTGTTTCAGCAGTGGTGCGCTTATCCATTGGCGCCTCTGTTCAGGAGCCAGGTATATCGCCAGGCAAGCAGCGTATAGAATCCAGAAGAGAATGGCCCATCCCAGGCTTAATAGAGAAAACAGAGGTAAGAAGACAAGAATAACCGGCAGGCTGGCAATCCATGTGTCCGCCTTGGCCTGTTTGTAGGCCAGTACCCACAGGGTTAGTAAGATTAGAAAGATACCAATAATGGTCACTGTGCAGTCTCCTTTGTTTCTCGAGTATTATTGTCTGTTTTGCCCTTCCAATGCCCCGGATATATGCAATGCTTAGCTTAGCTGTTAAGCATAAACAGTGTGTACGAAAGTATAGACTACGGGCGTTAATAGATTGTTTCGAAACCGTTCTGCTAGGGGCGGGAACAACTAAACGACTCCAATCATTACATTTTTTCAAGTAGTATTGATAACTGATCTGTTTGCGCCATGGAAATAGGTTTGGCTTCTTCTCATTATCAGGTGGTTATTACGACTTTATGAATATTGTTCTAACTGGAATGCGTGGTGTTGGCAAGTCCAATATCAGCCGTCGTTTGAGTCTGCTTACCAAGTGGCCAGTACTCTCAACAGACCTGCTTATTGAGTACGAGAGCGGTGGTAAATCCATTCAGGAGATAATGGCCGAGAATGGTGGAGATTGGCGAAGGTTCCGAGAGATGGAGTTTCAGGTAGTACAGAAGATTTCAAACTTTGATAATGTTATCGTGGATTGCGGTGGCGGTATCATTGTTGATGTGGCGGATGATGGCTCCGAAATCTATAGTGAGCGCAAGGTCGACCTGTTGAAGGTAAACGGACAGATTGTCTGGCTCAAGGCGGATATTGAACGGCTGGCAGCGAAGGTGAAAGACGATCAGCGCCGGCCAACTCTGGATGAGACCAAATCGGCTGAAGAGCTGATGTGGCGGCGTTTACCCTTCTACCAGCAGGCGGCGGACCTGGTTATGGACATTGAAGGGAGAGGGCGCAGAAAGAGTGCCCGCAAGCTCTATCAGCGGATATTTCAGCAGGACCCGCCCGATGTCTCTCTCTAGCCGGGGGCAGAGTATTTTACAACCGAGGAGATCTGTTTATCATAAATTATTCGTAAAAGTGGCATATTGTCCCGGATACGGATGGACGAAGCAGTCTGCATAAAGTAGAATTCTGCCAGTCGACAAAACCCGCGAGGTAGAGTTGGCTCCCTGATAGGTTTTTTTTCGGGCGTTCCTGATTGGTCCGTCCGGTTGAGCATGCCCGAAGAGGACAGTTTTGTTGAGAAAGCCCGCTTTTTTAGTCCTTGAAGATGGAACAATCTTTCGAGGGGACTCCATTGGGGCCGATGGTCAGACCGTTGGGGAGGTGGTATTTAATACCGCCATGACCGGTTATCAGGAGATCCTGACCGACCCCTCATACGCTAGGCAGATTGTCACCCTTACATATCCACATATCGGTAATACCGGCACCAATGACGAGGATGAAGAGTCCTCCGCCATCTATGCTGCCGGGCTGATTATTCGTGATCTCCCGCTTTTGGTAAGCAACTGGCGCAGTCAGAAGCCACTGGATGAGTATCTATCCGAGAATGGTATAGTGGCCATTGCCGATATCGATACCCGTAAGCTCACCCGCATCCTAAGGGAGAAGGGTGCTCAGAACGGCTGCATTATCGCAGGCGATGATCTGGAAGAGGCAGAGGCGCTGAAGGCGGCCAAGGCCTTTCCTGGCCTTAAGGGCATGGATCTGGCCAAAGAGGTGACCACGGAGAAGGCGTATCGGTGGACCCAGGGTACCTGGGATTTGGAGCAGGGACTGCCAGAGCCGCAAGAGTTCAGTGCAGAAGAGTTGTCACATCATGTGGTGGCGTACGACTACGGCATAAAGCGCAACATACTGCGTATGTTGGTGGATCGTGGTTGCCGGGTAACCGTGGTACCGGCCCAGACCCCGGCCAGCGAAGTTCTGGAGATGAATCCATCTGGGGTATTTCTCTCCAATGGCCCGGGTGACCCGGAGCCATGCGATTACGCCATAGCCGCCATTAAGGAGGTTTTGGATACGGATATACCTGTATTCGGAATCTGTCTAGGGCATCAGCTGCTCTCTCTGGCCAGTGGGGCCCAGACCGTAAAGATGAAGTTCGGCCACCACGGCGCCAACCATCCGGTTCAGGATCTGGACAACAAGACCGTGATGATCAGCAGCCAGAATCACGGCTTTGCGGTGGATGAAGAGAGTCTGCCAGCAAATCTGCAGCCAACCCATCGTTCCCTGTTTGATGATTCGCTGCAGGGGATTCATCGCACCGACAAACCTGCATTTGGCTTTCAGGGACACCCTGAGGCCAGTCCAGGACCTCATGATGTGGCACCGGTGTTTGATCATTTTATTGAGTTGATGCAGTCCGCAAATGAACACGGATAAACTCAAATAGAAATATAGTCCGCAAATGAACGCAAATGAACACGGATAAACTCAAATAGAAATATAGTCCGCAAATGAACGCAAATGAACGCGAATAGACGCAAATGGAGCTGCACATAGAATTATGGTCCGCAAATGAACGCGAATAGACGCAAATGGAGTTGCAGATAGAATTATGGTCCGCAAATGAACGCGAATAGACGCAAATGGAGCTGCACATAGAAATATAGTCCGCAAATGAACGCGAATAGACACAAATGGAGTTGCACATAGAAATATAGTCCGCAAATGAACGCGAATAGACGCAAATGGAGTTGCATATGTTTGGAAGCGAAGGTTCTATATCAAAGCGTGTTATAGGTTGTAGTTTTGAAGTAAGTAACAACCTGGGTTCCGGATACTTAGAGTCCGTTTACGAGAACGCACTCTGTATAGAACTTGATCGGCAAGGAATAGCCTTTGAAAGACAAAAGCCGCTGGCTGTCTCCTATAAGGGGGAAGTGGTTGGTAAATACATAACAGATTTGATTGTTGAAGATAGACTGCTTGTTGAATTGAAAGCGTTATCTAGACTAACTGGAGAGCATGAAGCTCAGGTTATGAATTACTTAAGGGCCACAGGCTTAGGAGTAGGACTTCTACTAAATTTTGGTACACCACGTTTGGGTATCAATCGGATAGTTTGGCAACACGATGATGCCATTACTATCTAAATTATATTCGCGTTAATTCGCGTTAATTTGCGGACTGAAGTTGAGATTTTTTTTATTCGCGTTCATTCGCGTTCATTTGCGGATTAGATTATTAAGTAAATGCCTAAAAGAACTGATATAAAAAGTATCCTAATCATCGGCGCTGGCCCTATCGTCATCGGTCAGGCCTGTGAATTTGACTACTCCGGCGCCCAGGCCTGTAAGGCACTGAGAGAAGAGGGGTATCGGGTAATCCTGGTTAACTCCAACCCGGCCACCATCATGACCGATCCGGAGATGGCCGATGCCATCTATATCGAGCCCATCACCTGGCAAACCGTTGCCAGGGTGATTGAAAAAGAGCGCCCGGACGTACTGCTGCCCACCATGGGTGGACAGACCGCCCTCAACTGCGCCCTGGATCTGGTGCGCGAAGGGGTGCTGGAAAAACATGGTGTAGAGATGATCGGCGCTACCCGTGAGGCCATTGATAAGGCAGAAGACCGCGACCTGTTTCGTAAGGCCATGCGCAAGATCGGTCTGGATATGCCCCGTTCCGCCATTGCCCACAGTATGGAAGAGGCCCATCAGGTGCAGGCCCAGATCGGCTTTCCAACCATCATCCGTCCATCCTTCACTATGGGTGGTTCCGGTGGTGGTATCGCCTATAACAGGGATGAGTTTGAGGAGATATGTACCCGTGGACTGGATCTGTCACCCACCAGTGAGCTGCTGATTGAAGAGTCGGCCCTTGGCTGGAAAGAGTATGAGATGGAGGTGGTGCGGGACCATAAAGACAACTGCATCATCATCTGTTCCATTGAGAACCTGGACCCCATGGGTGTGCATACCGGTGACTCCATAACCGTAGCCCCGGCCCAGACCCTGACCGACAAAGAGTACCAGATCATGCGCGACGCCTCCCTGGCGGTACTGCGCGAGATCGGCGTGGATACCGGCGGCTCCAACGTGCAGTTCGCCATCAATCCAGAGAACGGACGCATGATCATCATCGAGATGAATCCCCGTGTCTCCCGTTCCTCCGCCCTGGCCTCCAAGGCCACCGGCTTCCCCATCGCCAAGGTTGCCGCCAAGCTGGCAGTAGGATTTACCCTGGATGAGCTGCGCAATGAGATTACCGGCGGTGCCACCCCGGCCTCCTTTGAGCCATCCATCGACTACGTGGTAACCAAGGTGCCGCGTTTTGCCTTTGAGAAGTTCCCCCAGGCCCCTGACCGCCTCACTACTCAGATGAAGTCGGTGGGTGAGGTTATGGCCATCGGCCGCACCTTCCAGGAGTCGCTGCAGAAGGCCCTGCGTGGGCTTGAGACCGGTATGCACGGCCTGGATGAGATAGTGGATTTGAAATCGGATAGTGCCAAGGACGATATCCTGAGTGAGCTCCGCCAGCCGGGTGCTGATCGCCTTAGATTTCTTGCTGATGGTTTTCGTTATGGCATGTCTATCGAAGAGGTGTTCGAGGCATCGGCCATTGATCCATGGTTCCTGGTGCAGATTGAACAGCTTATCAAGCTGGAAGAGGAGATCCGCCAGGGCGGTATTGACTCCCTGGACGCTGAGCGTATGCGCTACCTGAAGCGCAAGGGTTTTGCTGATAGCCGCCTCGCTATACTAGTCGGAGTCTCAGACCAAGAGCTGCGCAAGAAGCGTCATGCCCTTGGTGTACGTCCAGTCTACAAGCGGGTGGATACATGTGCGGCTGAATTCGCCACCAGCACCGCCTATCTCTACTCCACCTACGAAGAAGAGTGCGAGTCAGAGCCAACAGATCGCAAAAAGATCATGGTCCTTGGAGGCGGTCCTAACCGCATCGGCCAAGGCATCGAATTTGATTACTGCTGTGTGCATGCCGCCTTCGCTATGCGCGATGACGGTTACGAGACCATTATGGTCAACTGTAACCCGGAGACCGTATCCACAGATTACGACACCTCCGACCGGCTCTACTTTGAACCGCTGACCCTGGAAGATGTGTTAGAGATCATCGATCTGGAAAAGCCAGCCGGTGTGATCGTACAGTACGGCGGACAGACGCCCCTTAAGCTGGCCCGTGATCTGGAGGCGGCAGGTGCGCCTATCATCGGTACCAGCCCAGATTCCATCGATCTGGCGGAAGACCGCGAGCGTTTCCAGCAGATGGTGCAGAAGCTTAACCTGAAGCAACCACCCAACCGTACTGCAACAGAGCCGGAACAGGCCGTGTTGTTGGCGGAAGAGATCGGTTATCCGTTGGTTGTGCGTCCATCCTATGTCCTGGGTGGTCGTGCCATGGAGATTGTGTACGACGAAGATGATCTGCGGCGCTACATGCGCGAAGCGGTCCAGGTCTCGAATGACTCGCCGGTACTGCTGGATCGTTTCCTGGATGACGCCATCGAAGTGGACGTAGATGCGATCTGTGACGGTGAGGATGTACTAATAGGTAGCATCATGGAACATATCGAACAGGCCGGCGTGCACTCAGGTGATTCTGCCTGTTCCCTGCCGCCATACACCCTATCCAAATCGGTCCAGGATCGGATGCGGAAACAGATCCGTGAGATGGCATTGGAACTAAAAGTGGTAGGGCTGATGAACACCCAGTTTGCTATCAAGGATGACGATATCTATATCCTGGAAGTAAACCCACGGGCCTCCCGTACGGTGCCGTTTGTATCTAAGGCCACAGGTGTTCAGCTGGCCAAGGTTGCGGCCCGCTGCATGGCCGGTGTCAGCCTGAAACAGCAGGGTATGACCGAAGAGGTTATTCCAGAGAACTATTTCGTAAAAGAGGCGGTCTTCCCCTTCATTAAGTTCCCAGGCGTAGATACCCTGCTGGGGCCGGAGATGAAATCTACCGGTGAGGTCATGGGCGTAGGCAAGACCTTTGGCGAGGCCTTTGCCAAGGCGGTGGAGGGTGGTGGTACCGCCCTGCCCAAGAGTGGACGCGCCCTGCTATCGGTGCGGGATGCGGATAAGCAGCGTCTGGTTGGCGTGGCCCGCACTATGAGTGAAATGGGGTTTGAGCTGTTTGCCACCGGCGGGACCGCCAAGGCGGTACAGGAAGCCGGCATAGAGTGTGAGCGGGTAAACAAGGTGGCTGAGGGACGTCCCCATATTGTGGATATGATAAAGAATGACTTCTTCAGCATTATTGTAAATACAACTGAAGGTAAGCAGGCGATAGCAGACTCAAGAGAGATCAGATGTTCGGCCCTGCAACACAAGGTGAGTTACACCACCACCATGTCTGGTGCCGAGGCATTTTGTCTGGCTGTGGAACAGCTGGATCATGTAGACGTAAATAGTTTGCAAGAGCTGCATGCAGGTTAATGAGGTAGAGGAAATTAGGATATGAGTAAGGTGCCGATTACTGTCAGGGGTGCTGAGATGTTACGAGCCGAGCTGACCAAGCTAAAGAATGAGGATCGTCCCAAGGTTATTGCGGCCATCTCAGAGGCGCGCGCTCATGGCGATCTGAAAGAGAATGCCGAATATCATGCCGCCCGCGAGCAGCAGGGTTTTATCGAGGGCCGCATCAAGGATATAGAAGGCAAGCTATCTCATGCCCAGATCATTGATGTAAAAACCATGAATGCTAACGGCAAGGTCGTATTCGGCACTACCGTAGTTGTGTATGAAGAAGAAGAGGATGCCGAGCATACCTTCCGCATTGTAGGTGAAGACGAAGCAGATTATAAAAACGGCCTGATCTCCATTAGTTCACCCATGGCCCGCGCCCTGATCGGTAAGGAAGAGGGAGATGTGGCGGTGGTGGATACGCCAAAGGGTTCGCGTCATATGGATATTTTGGAAGTGAGGTACGAGTAGAATAGATCTGCCTGATCCAGCTCATCGCGTATACCTCACCATGAGTTGACCCTCATCCAGAATATGGCCCTGCATAGCCCCAAGCAGTTCCGCTTTGGTTAGCCCCGGTTCCTGCGTCAGCTCTATATCCAGGGCGTAGAGTTTGAAATAGTAGCGGTGGGTTCCCCCCGGAGGGCATGGCCCCCCATAGCCAATTTTCTGGAAATCATTAATGCCATGCTTTGCGCCATTCTTAAAGGACTTGGCTGTTGGCATGTTCTCTGGTAGTTCATGGTCGCTTGCTGGAATGTTGTACAGCACCCAGTGTACCCACGTGCCTGCCGGCGCATCAGGATCATCAACAATAAGCGCGAGACTCTGTGTGCCTTCAGGTATGCCGCTCCAGGTCAGCGGAGGGGAGATATCCTTTCCGTCACAGGTGTAATCCCTCGGCATTGTGTCCCCCTCAGAAAACACGGAGCTGGTGATAGTGATGGACATTTTGCTGCCTCCTTTCTCTTTAGTCTGCGCCTCATCCCCTGATCATGGGTAAAGTATAGAAAATAGCAGGGGAGATGTTGTTTCTGTTTTTTTACACAGCAGGACGAATAATCCTATGGTTGCAAATTGCTGAAATTAAGCCATATTCGTAGTCTGATGTTGATGCAATGCACCTTGGCTGATACCTGGTTGCTCAGAGGAAATAAGTGGTATGGATACCCGGATCAGATTGGCGATCATCCCCACCCTGGTGGTTATCGGCGTGTCTGTGATTCTGCTCTATGGCCTTGATTATTTTGTCACCGACCAGATTCGCGCCCACATATTGGAAGATCTAGTACATTCTGCCAATACAGCTGCCTCCGCCGTCGAACACCGCGGCATTAACCATGATATTGATAGTATGGATGCGCTGGCGGACCAGTTGGGGAGATCCAGCAACAAGAGAATTACCATCATCATGCACGACGGTATAGTTCTTGGCGATTCAGAGCGTTCGGTTGCGCAGGTGCGCATGATGGGGAACCTGCTTGATCGACCGGAGGTAGAGGCGGCCCTGAACAGCGGTTTGGGTGTAGCCCAACACCCAAGCGCCACTCTGGGCAAAGATATGCTCTACGTAGCGGTGCGCAAGCAGGTTGGCGTAGAACACAGCAATAAACAGCTTACAGACGGGTTGGATGCAGGTGAGGGTGAACGTCATTTTCACGTAGTGCGCGCAGCTATAGATATGGAGACCCTGGGCAACCAGCTCTATCCAATCCAGGTAGCCTTTGTCGTTGTTGCCATTCTTGGAATCATCACCATCCTGGGGTTCGGACTAGCCCAGTCCAGACACATATCACGCAAACTATCCGAGGCCACCGAACAGTTAGAGGGCGAGGTGGAAAACCGAACCCAGGATATTGTTATGCTGCAGCGGCTTGGTAGTTCCCTGAGCGCCTGCGGCAGCATGCAGGAGGCCGGCGAGGTTATTCGGCTGATCGTGGGGCGTCTCCTTCCTGGAACAAGTGGTGGGATCTACATCACCAAGGCATCACGTAACCTGGAGGATTTGCTGGTCAGCTGGGGTGAAACCTGGGATGGCCAAGAGCAGTTAGCCTCTTCTCAATGCTGGGGCATGCGCAAGGGGCGTAGTCACCGCTCCAACGAAGATGACCTGAGGATGCTCTGCAGCCACTTAGAAGACCAGACCTTTTCTCAAAGCCTGTGTATTCCATTAGTTGCCCAAGGCGAAAGCCTGGGAACCTTCGTCATTCTCACAGATGCGCCTGATTGGCGAACTGAGGATATAAAGATGGCCCATACCATGGCCGAGCAGATGTCCGTTATCCTGGCCAGCCTGCAGCTACGGGAGGATTTGCGACAGCAGGCGATCCGTGACCCCCTTACCGCACTGTTCAACCGCCGATATATGCTGGAATCCCTGTTTCAGGCGATTGGACGTGCCAAACGCGACAACTCCACGGTGTCTGTTCTTATGATTGATGTTGATGATTTCAAACGCCTCAACGATACCTACGGCCATGATGTGGGGGATCAGGTGCTGCAACGGATGGCCAGCGAGATGAAACTATGTACCCGCATTGAAGATACCCTTAGTCGCTACGGTGGAGAGGAGTTCTGCCTGGTCTGTCCCGACCTGGGAGAGAAGGGGGGGAAGGAGCTGGGAGAGCGGCTGTGTAAACAGGTGCGCCGCCTCACCCTGGAGCTGAAGGATACAAGTGTCAGCACCTTTTCCATCTCTGTGGGTATAGCTATCTACCCGGAACATGGCGTCGAAGGTGAAGATCTGTTGCGGGTGGCTGATGAGGCGCTCTATCAGGCCAAGGCCCAGGGCAAGGACCGGGCTATACTGGCTGGTGAGAAGTCAGATGGTATGGTGGAGTCTGCTACGGTTAACTAATATGTTCCCTGGTGCGTGTTATTATTCGCCTATGCAAGGCTCTTCCTCGCATACATTTACTTCAATCGTGATATGCGACAGTTTATCGAATGTTTCTAGGAGCCTTTTGTAATGCTCTGTGGTATTTGGAAAGTGGGTAACTAATGTGATTATTGCAGCATAGTGATTGGCGCTGACTTTCCATATGTGAATATCGGAGACTCTATTGTCTGCATCATCCTCAATAGCCTTTTGAATATCTTGTAGATATCTTTTCTCTATGCTCGCATCTAATAGAATAGGGCTGGTCTGTTTCAGTAGTCCGTAAGACCAATGCGTTATAATAATTGCTCCTACTATACCCATTGTTGGGTCAAGCCAATTCCAGCCAAGATACTTTCCAGACAATAGGGCTATAATGGCCAGCAGTGATGTCATGGCATCGGCCAATACATGCATGTAAGCGGCACGAAGATTATGATCATGATGGTGATGAGTATGGTCATGATGATGACCGTGATCATCTTTTAGCAGAAACGCACTTAGCACGTTTATTAATAAACCAATAGTTGCAACTATGATTGCTTCGTTAAAATGGATTGTTTGGGGGTTTATGATCCTCTGTAAAGACTCAATCAGCATAACCAAGGCAACAACAGCCAGAGCAACCGCACTGGCAAAACCACCCAGAACATTGACCTTGCCTGTGCCGAAGGTATAGGCCGGGCTGTTTTCATATTTTCGTGAGTAGCGATATGCAAAGATGGCAATCATGAAGGCGGCTACATGCGTACCCATATGCCAGCCATCCGCCAATAGGGCCATAGAGCCGTAGACACTACCGGCGAAAATTTCAATCACCATTGTTATGGCTGTGAGGATTAAGACATACTTTGTACGTCTTTCTCCTTTCCTGTTCTTAACGGAATAATCGTGACTATGTTGCCAGTTCTCTAGTGAATGGATATGCATCTGTTTACAAAACTTATGTTTTGAGTAATGTCCAGATGCCAATCCCGACAAATCCTATGCCTGCGATGTAATGCAGATGCTTTTCACTGAGGTGTTGTGAGATTACGCCGCCAGCAAGAACACCGATAGCTGAAGCGACAATCAGGGCGAGGGAGGCTCCCACAAAGACAGTAAGCTTGCTTACCTCTTTATCAGCAGCAAACAGCATTGTTGCTAACTGTGTTTTATCGCCAAGTTCCGCTATGAATACAGCCGTGAAAACTGTTATTAGTACTTTGTAATCCAATGTATTAAGCCTCGAATTGTACTCATTGAAGGGGTATTTTGATCTTCGGCTTCTTAGGATGCCTGCGATAAATTGCTGCTGTATGTCCAATGGAGTGGACATAGTCAGCCCCGCTCTTTTGGCATATCTCCTCAATCATGGTCTTTTTTTCATCCCGCTCCCCGCCGCTTAGCTTGATCTTGATAAGCTCGTGGGAATCCAGGGCGATTTCGATCTCGTTGAGTACCCCTTCACTCAGACCATGCTGGCCGATCATGACCACGGGTTTGAGGTGATGGACCAGTTTTTTTAAACTGCGGCGCTGTTGTTCGGTTATAGCCATTTTTGTCTCTCGGGAAAAAGGAGCAAATTATAGCCTAGTTTTGGTTGATCTGATCTTTTTGCAGGTTATTTATCGGCTTGAGGAAGAATTTAAGGCCTGATTCACCGACCCTTGGTAATATAGGACTATTCTGTATACCGAGAGTTGTTTGAGAATCTTCAATACAACTTCTTATATGATCTGATAGATTGGGTGTGATTCTGAAGAATGAAACGAAGCAAAAGTAGCCGTAGCTGGCTTGATCGCCATTTTAAGGATGAGTTTGTCCAAAAATCCAAGAAGGAGGGGTTTCGTTCCCGTGCGGTTTATAAACTGCAGGAGATACAGGAGCGTGACAGGCTGATTAAGCAGGGCCAGGTGGTGGTGGATCTGGGGTCTGCCCCAGGTGGTTGGTCCCAGTACGCCAGGACTCTTGTAGGCTCTAAGGGTAGAGTGGTGGCGCTGGATATCCTGCCGATGGACCCAATCGATGATGTCTCTTTTATTCAGGGGGATTTCCGGGAAGAGGCGGTATTGGCGCAGCTACAGGAGTTGTTGGAAGGGTCCAGGGTGGATCTTGTTATTTCAGATATGGCCCCCAATGTAACTGGTATGGCGGTTGTTGATCAGCCGAGGTCTATGTATCTGTGTGAATTATCCCTGGATTTTGCGCGGGATTGCCTGAAACCTGGTGGCGGGATTGTGGTCAAAGTGTTTCAGGGAGAGGGGTTTGATCAATATATGCGCGATTTGCGTACATACTTCAACAAGGTAGTTACCAGGAAGCCCAAGGCGTCCCGACCGAAGAGCAGAGAGGTCTACCTGGTGGCCACCGGTTTCAAAGGGTAGATTGCCCGGGGCTGAAATTGACCGGATAATTTGGGCGATTTTTGATTAAACTAAGGCTATATATAGATAGTTAGCTGATATCGAGATGGGTCTGCAGAGGATTAGACATTGAATGACATGGTAAAAAATCTGATTTTATGGGTAATCATCGCGATCGTCCTGATGTCAGTATTCAACAATTTTAATGTAAAGAAGATGGGCGAAACCAGCCTCAATTACTCCGAGTTTATCTCCCAGGTTAAAAGTGGAGCAGTTGAATCGGTGAAGATCACTGGCAACACCATAGAAGGCAAACTCCGCACTGGAGACACCTTTGTTACGGAAAGTCCGGGTGATGACGGTATGGTAGGTGACCTGCTGAACCACGATGTTCAGATTAAGGCTATGCCTCCGGAGAAGCCATCGGTTTTGATGTCTATTCTTATAAACTGGTTTCCACTGTTTATCTTGATCGGTCTCTGGATCTTCTTTATGCGCCAGATGCAAGGTGGCGGCGGTGGCCGTGGCGCCATGTCGTTTGGCAAGAGCAAGGCCCGTATGCTCACCGAGGATCAGGTGAAGGTTACTTTTGCGGATGTGGCCGGGGTGGAAGAGGCCAAGGAAGAGGTCTCTGAGATCGTGGAGTTCCTGAGCGATCCCGGCAAGTTCCAGAAACTGGGTGGCAAGATCCCCCAGGGCGTGCTTATGGTGGGTTCCCCTGGTACCGGTAAGACTCTTCTGGCTCGTGCCATAGCTGGTGAGGCCAAGGTGCCGTTCTTCACCATTTCCGGTTCTGACTTCGTTGAGATGTTCGTGGGCGTGGGCGCATCCCGTGTGCGGGATATGTTTGAGCAGGCCAAAAAACACGCACCATGTATCATCTTTATTGATGAAATAGACGCTGTGGGTAGACATCGTGGGGCTGGTTTAGGTGGAGGCCATGACGAACGGGAGCAGACTCTGAACCAGTTGCTGGTTGAGATGGATGGTTTCGAGGGTAACGAGGGCGTTATTGTAATTGCCGCAACCAACCGGCCTGATGTGCTTGACCCGGCGCTGCTGCGCCCGGGTCGTTTTGATCGTCAGGTAGTTGTGCCGCTGCCAGATATCCGTGGTCGTGAGCTCATTCTTAAGGTGCATATGCGTAAGGTACCGATCTCTGAAGATATAAATGCTGCCTTTATTGCTCGCGGTACCCCTGGGTTCTCTGGTGCTGATCTGGCCAACCTGGTAAATGAGGCGGCACTGTTCGCCGCCCGTGATAATAAGCGTCTGGTTGACATGGCAGATATGGAACGGGCCAAAGATAAGATCATGATGGGTGCCGAGCGCCGTTCCATGGTTATGAGTGACGAAGAGAAGACCTTGACCGCCTATCATGAAGCAGGTCACGCTATTGTTGGGCGTCTGGTTCCATCCCACGATCCGGTATACAAGGTAAGCATTATTCCCCGTGGCCGCGCCTTAGGTGTGACCATGTTTCTGCCGGAAGAGGATCGCTACAGCATGAGCAAGGAGCGTCTGGAGAGTCAGATTTCCAGCCTGTTCGGCGGGCGTATTGCTGAAGAGATTACCTTTGGTCCAGAGAAGATTACCACTGGCGCCTCCAACGACATCAAGCGGGCAACTGAGATCGCCCGCAACATGGTTACCAAGTGGGGGCTTTCTGACAAGCTTGGTCCTCTGGCCTATGGTGAAGAAGAGGAAGAGGTATTTCTAGGCCGCTCGGTGACTCAGCATAAGAATGTCTCTGATGATACAGCGCACTCTATAGATAGCGAGATTAGAGTATTTATTGACAGAAACTATGAACGGTCGGAAAAGATACTAAAAGAGAATCTCGATAAGCTGAAGGTGATGGCAGAGGCCCTGATTAAGTACGAGACCATCGACTCCAGTCAGATTGATGACATCATGGCCGGAAAGATACCGAAGGAGCCGGAAGGGTGGAGCGACTCTGAACCCAAATCCGGAAATGGTGTTGGGGTTGAGCCTGAGGATAAGGGCTCTAAGGGTGAGATCGGAGGTCCGGCTGGACAGCACTAGTAGGGCCGAGTTTTCAGGGCCGAGGGCCTAGGGATCGAAATAACCTCTTAGAGTTGGATATCGATTAAGCATGACTCTAGATTGTGCAGGAATACAACTGGATCTCTCCCGCCCTAAGGTGATGGGGATCCTCAATGTCACCCCCGATTCGTTTTCCGACGGGGGTGATTTTGTTTCTCCAGCGCGCGCTATCTCCCATGTAGAACAGATGTTAAATGATGGGGCCGATATTATAGATATCGGTGGTGAGTCGACCCGTCCCGGGGCCAATGCCGTTTCTGAGCAGGAAGAGCTGGATCGGGTGATCCCGGTCATAGAGGCGATAAAGCAACGACTATCCGTTATTGTATCCATAGATACCAACAAACCGGTGGTCATGCGTGAGGCGGTGGCCGCAGGGGCCGGGCTCATCAACGATGTAATGGCACTGCAGGCCCCAGGTGCAATAGAAACAGTCAGTCAACTAAATGTTCCGGTTTGTCTCATGCATATGCAAGGTGAGCCGCGGACCATGCAGCAAAATCCTGAGTATGTCGATGTGGTCTCAGATATCATCTCATTTTTTGAGCGGTGCATAGATAGGTGTGTGGCAGGCGGTATTCCCAGGGGGCATCTGTTGTTGGATCCAGGTTTTGGCTTTGGCAAGACCTTGGAACATAACCTGACACTGCTGAAGTACCTGGGGGAGTTTGTTCCTATTGGATTGCCGCTATTGGTCGGTATCTCCCGCAAGTCCATGATCGGAGCCATACTGAATGATGCCCCGGTGGATGATCGTCTCTACGGCAGTCTGGCTGCAGCGGTGCTGGCGGTGGAGAAGGGCGCATCCATAATTCGGGTGCATGATGTCAGGCCAACAGTGGATGCCCTAAAGCTGGTGAATGCGGTTCGTTACGGTGTTAACGACTAATGGTTTATAATCGGTTTTAGATTGAATTTTAGCTAAAAAATATAAGGGACAGTTTTGAGTAAAAAATATTTTGGTACTGACGGCATACGCGGGCGTGTGGGCAAAGACAATATCACCCCGGAGTTTCTCCTGAAGCTGGGTTGGGCTACTGGGCGTGTATTTGGCAAACAGGCCGGCAGTAAGGTTCTGATAGGCAAGGACACCAGGATATCCGGATATATGCTGGAGTCGGCCCTGGAGGCTGGTCTTGCCGCCGCCGGAGTGGATATTCACCTACTAGGTCCTATGCCCACACCCGCTATCGCCTACCTTACTCGCACCTTAAGAGCCCAGGCCGGAATAGTTATCAGTGCCTCTCATAACCCGCACTATGATAACGGTATCAAGTTTTTCTCAGCTGATGGTAAGAAACTGCCGGATGAGGTTGAGTTGGCTATTGAGCAGGAACTTGATCATGAGATGAATACAGTGGAGTCAGAACATCTTGGTAAGGCGTTTCGGGTGGGTGATGCAGCAGGTCGCTATATAGAGTTTTGCAAAGGAACCACACCCTGGGAGACCACCTTCCATGGCATGAAAATCGTGGTGGACTGCGCTAATGGTGCTACCTATCACATAGCCCCCCATGTACTTGAAGAGTTGGGAGCTGAGGTAATAGCCATAGGCGACAAACCAGATGGATTGAACATCAACGCCGGTGTTGGCTCCACTCACATAGATAATCTACAACAAGAGGTTGTTGCCAAGGGAGCAGACCTGGGTGTGGCCCTGGATGGTGATGGCGACAGACTGATTATGGTAGACGAGGATGGCAAGGTGTTGGATGGTGATGACATCCTCTACATTATTGCCCAGGCCAGACAGAGTTGCGGCGGTCTTGTAGGTTCCGTTGTTGGAACTGTTATGACCAATCTGGGGCTGGAACATGCCCTGGCTGATCTGGGAATAGGGCTGGAGCGGGTCCGGGTTGGTGATCGTTTCATTATGGAAAAGCTCGAGGCCGAAGGTTGGGTCTTGGGAGGAGAGCCATCTGGGCACATAATTTGTCTGGATCGTACCACCACTGGCGATGGTATTGTCTCGGCGCTACAGGTCCTATCTGAGGTGGTGCGCTCCGGCAAGGGCTTGAGCGAGTTGCGCCAGGATTTGGTCAAGTATCCTCAGGAACTTATCAACGTGCGCCTGGAAAATGGGGTGGATGTTATGGGCTCTGCAGTTATGCAGGAGGCGGTTCAGGATGCGGAGTCAGAGCTATCTGATCAGGGACGGGTCTTATTGCGACCATCTGGCACAGAGCCACTGATCAGGGTAATGGTCGAGGGTAGTGATCAGGTCCAGGTGAAGCATCTTTCAGAAAAACTGGCCGGGGTTGCTCGAGAATTGGTCGAGGCGGGATAGCCAGTTTCTCGCTGTTAATCCGCCTCTTTGTCGTGCTCAATCAATGCGTATGCAGAGTGGTTGTGGATAGATTCAAAGTTTTCTGATTCCACCACATAGGAGCTGATGCGGTCATCCTCATTTAGACGCATGGAGACGTCACGTACCATATCCTCTACAAACTTTGGGTTGTCATAGGCACGCTCGGTTACATGTTTCTCATCTGGGCGTTTTAGCAGTCCGAACAGTTCGCATGAGGCCTCGGACTCAACCAGGTCTATGATCTCCTCGATCCAGACAAAGCCTCTTAGCTTGGCCTGTACTGTGACATGGGAACGCTGGTTGTGTGCCCCTCGGTCGGAAATCTTTTTCGAGCAGGGGCAGAGGCTTGTTACCGGCACCACCACGCGGATGATCATGGTTGGAATGCCTTTGTGGATCTCACCTATAAGGGTCACATTGTAGTCCAGCAGGCTCTGCACCTCTGAAATTGGAGCCTGTTTATTGATGAAATATGGGAAGTTCATCTCAATATGGCCGGCTTCAGCCTCTAGTCTTTCTGCCATCTCCTGCAGCATGTCGTTGAAGGACTCAACACCGATCTCAGTGTCATGGCTGTTGAGAATCTCCACAAAACGGGACATGTGAGTGCCCTTGAAGTTATGGGGGAGATTGACGTACATATTGAAATTGGCAATGGTGTGTTGCTCGCCGCCACTACGGTCTTTAATCCTGACAGGGTGGCGTATGTCCTTGATTCCTACCTTGTTTATAGCAATATGGCGGGTATCTTTGCTGTTCTGAACGTCAGCAATATCTGTTTGTTTGGTGACACATTCCGTCAAGGTCAGAATCCTCTAAGATTAGTGTGGCGTTAGGGTCAGCCCCCAACATTCCGAAAAGCTGTCCATTATGAGTCTAGCAAAGAAGCGGTGCAACCCAAGATAAGTGTGTGAATTGACAAAAAATATTAATATCACCCCAAATCAGGAGGTTTATATTAGCTGTTGCGGTAAACGATATAGTCAGTCAGCCAGCGTAGCGGATCCGCCTTGTCATCAAACAGGCTTAGGCTTTCTATGGCCTCCCTATGTAGCTGATTAAGCAGATCTCGCGCCCCATCCAATCCCAGGAGTGATGGGTAGGTAGGCTTGTGATTGGCCAGATCCTTGCCTTGAGTCTTGCCCAGGGTTGCAGTATCTCCTTCAATATCCAGTATGTCGTCCTTTACTTGAAAGGCCAGGCCGATACGTTTGGCATAATGGTCCAGGCCGGCTATCTCTTCTTTAGTTGCATGCTGTTCGGCCAGATATCCCATGCGTACAGATGCCAGGATAAGTGCCCCGGTCTTGTGGATGTGCATATTCTCTAGCTCGATCAGAGAGATCTCCTTACCTACGGAATCCAGGTCAATGGCCTGACCTCCAGCCATGCCTCTGGAGCCGCTGGCGATAGCCAGGTTATCTATCATTTGCATGCGGATATCAGCATCTACTTGCATACTCTGATCTTGGCATAGCACTTTGAACGCCAAGGTTTGCAGGGCATCTCCGGTCAGGATTGCTGTGGCCTCGTCAAATCTTTTATGACATGTTGGTTTGCCTCGCCTTAGGTCATCATCATCCATGGCCGGGAGATCGTCATGCACCAGGGAGTAGGCGTGGATCAACTCTACGGCACAGGCCGGACCATTCAATCGGTCCAGGTCAATCCCAAGAGCTTGCCCCGATGCATAGACCAGGACTGGACGCACCCGCTTGCCAGCGCCAAGCACCGCATAACGCATAGCCCGGTGTAGTCTGTGTGGGAGGGTGTCTTCGGACGGTAGCCACTCCTCAAGGGCGCACTCCACTCGGGTTTTGGACTCGGTTAGAAACCCTGTCAGGTCTTGTTCGCTGTTAGTCTTCAAACGGTTCTGGCTCAGCATCAGGTGTGTTTTCAGTGAGGATCTGGATCTTTTGTTCCGCCTCTTTGAGTGCCTGTTGGCAGGTGCGGGTGAGTAATACCCCTCGCTCAAAGGATTTTAGCGACTCTTCCAAAGAGAGCTCACCTTGCTCCATGGTCTCTACCAGGGATTCCAGTTCGGCTAGGGCCTGTTCAAATGAAGGTGTCTTGCTGGAGGCTTTTGGCACGTCAGTTACCTTTTTGTTTGGATGGGTTAAAACTACCCCGATGCGGGGCCAGGGTCAATCTTTCCTGGCTTCTCGCTTGATCGCTACGGGAGGTGTAAACTCTACTGAATTTTTTAACCTGGCCCAAATTATGGCCAAGCAATGAAATAGGACGGGATGGCCTATTTGGTTGCTAAGTTAGCTACAGCATATGGTATTTTCCTAGCATGAGTAATAGTTCCTACGACGCATCAGCAATTGAAGTCCTAAGCGGTCTTGACCCGGTACGCAAACGCCCAGGTATGTATACCGATACCAGCCGTCCCAATCATATGGCCCAGGAGGTCATAGATAATAGTATCGACGAGGCCGTAGCCGGTTATGCCACTACCATAGATGTCTCAATGTATAAAGACGGCTCTCTGGAGGTGACCGATAATGGCAGGGGTATGCCAGTAGACATTCATCCCAATGAGGGTCTGCCCGGGGTTGAGGTGATCCTGACCAAACTACACGCAGGTGGCAAGTTCTCCAACAAAAATTATAGATTTTCTGGTGGTCTGCATGGAGTAGGTGTATCAGTGGTCAATGCCCTGTCCAAGCATCTGGAGGTGTGGGTAAAGCGTGGAGGTCAACAGTACAACATGGCCTTTGCCGATGGCGAGAAGGTGTCGGATCTGGAGGTTGTGGATAAGGTTGGTAAAAACAACACCGGAACCACCTTGCGATTCTGGCCCGATCCTAAATATTTTGATTCTGCCAAGTTTTCCAAGCGCCACCTGCTACATCTGCTAAGGGCCAAGGCGGTGCTCTGTCCCGGTCTGGTGGTGCGCTTTTGGGAAGAGAAGACTGAAGAAGAGATTGAGTGGGTGTATGAGGATGGCCTCAAGGACTATCTATTGGATGAGTTGCAATCGGTGCCGATACTACCGGATGAGCCGTTTATGGGCTCCATGTCTGGTAACAACGAGGCGGCGGACTGGGCTGTGGTCTGGTTGCCCGAGGGTGGGGAGGCTATTACCGAAAGCTATGTCAACCTAATCCCCACAGCTCAGGGCGGTACCCATGTGAATGGATTGCGCACTGGCCTTACTGAGGCGGTTAGGGAGTTTTGTGAATTCCGCAATCTCTTGCCTCGTGGGGTTAAGCTGGCGCCGGACGATGTGTGGAACCGATGCAGCTATATCCTGTCTGTAAAACTAGCCGATCCACAGTTTTCCGGTCAGACCAAGGAGAGGCTCTCATCCCGTGAATGTGCGGCTTTTGTTACCGGGGTGGTAAAGGACTCTTTTGGCCTGTGGCTAAATCAGCACACAGAGATAGGCGAGGCCATCGCCGATCTGGCGATTACTTCGGCTCAGGCCCGTTTGCGTTCAGGGCGTCAGGTCAAGCGCAAGAAGGTGACACAAGGGCCGGCGCTGCCAGGGAAACTGGCGGATTGCAGTCAGTCCGATCCGGAGCGCAGTGAGCTGTTTCTGGTGGAAGGGGACTCGGCAGGCGGTTCGGCCAAGCAGGCGCGTGATCGTGAGTTCCAGGCGGTGATGCCACTGCGAGGCAAGATACTGAATACCTGGGAGGTGGATTCATCCGAGGTCCTGGCATCTCAGGAGGTACACGATATATCGGTGGCGATTGGGGTAGAGCCGGGATCGGATGATCTGTCCGGTCTGCGCTTCAATAAAGTCTGTATCCTGGCGGATGCAGATTCGGACGGAGCCCATATCGCAACCCTGTTGTGCGCTCTGTTTCTGCGCCACTTTCGCAAACTGGTGCGGGAGGGGCATGTCTATGTGGCCATGCCGCCGCTGTATCGTATAGATGTGGGCAAGCAGGTGTTCTATGCTCTGGACGATGGAGAGAAACAGGGGGTATTGGATCGCATTGAAGCGGAGAAGATCAAGGGCAAGGTGAGTGTGCAGAGATTCAAGGGTCTGGGTGAGATGAATCCCATGCAGCTGCGGGAGACCACTATCCTGCCAGATACGCGAAGATTGGTTCAGCTAACGGTGGGTGCGGCGGATAATACCAATAGTGTGGTTGATATGCTGTTGGCGAAGAAACGGGCGCCGGATAGAAAACAGTGGTTACAGAAGAAGGGTGACCTGGCTGAGGTTTAGAATATGGAGCAAAAACGCATCATGAAACACAATCTATTGAAAACACTCTTGATCTTGGGGACGCTGGTTTTGATTAGCAGCGCCTATGCGAGAGAGATCATAGTCGATGGAAATCAACAGAGTTTGCCTGATAAGAAATACCAATTTGAAGAGGGCGAACCATGGAAAGAGAGTGATATAAAGATTCCACCCTATCCTGATGACGGTGACCTGATGGAGTTGCAATTGGATGATCCCAATAACAGGTTTACCTACTACATGGATGAGGAGTCACTTGAAGTATCAGAAGAAGACTATGTAGTACGTTATACCCTGGTAATTGAATCCAAACGGCGAACCAGGAACATCTTTTACGAGGGTATGCGCTGCAACACTATGGAATATAAGACCTACGCCTTTGGTACCGGCAAGGGTAAGTTTCGCCCCAGTAGAAAACCGGAATGGAAGAGTATGTTTGATAGTGGGTATAAAAAGCTGAGAATGGATCTTATGGAGTTCTATTTGTGTGATCCGCGTAAGTTGCCGCGCAAAAAACATGAGATAGTAACCAGGATAAAACACCCGGCCCCGAATGAGTCATACAAAAACGCGCTTAATAGATAACAAGTATAAATCTGAAGCTAAGTTTGCCAAGTTCTTATTTGAGAAGTAGTCAATATGTCTGATGAGATGAACCATAGCCTGGATGGCATAGAGCAGTTGCCGTTGAAGGTGTTTGCCGAGAAGGCATACCTGGATTACGCCATGTATGTAATTCTTGATCGCGCCTTGCCCCATATCGGGGATGGCCTGAAGCCGGTGCAGCGTCGCATTGTATACGCCATGTCTGAGCTTGGGTTATCTGCTACGGCTAAGTTTAAAAAATCTGCACGTACCGTGGGTGATGTGTTGGGTAAATTCCATCCCCATGGTGATACTGCCTGTTACGAGGCCATGGTCCTGATGGCCCAGAACTTCTCCTATCGTTACCCGCTTATTGACGGGCAGGGTAACTGGGGTTCGCCGGATGACCCCAAGTCATTTGCGGCCATGCGTTATACCGAGTCGCGTCTTACTGCATACTCCCAGGTTATGTTGTCCGAACTGGGGCAGGGCACGGTGGATTGGACACTCAATTTTGACGGTACCCTGCAGGAACCATCGGTGCTTCCCGCACGCCTGCCCAATCTGTTGCTGAATGGTACCACCGGTATCGCGGTTGGTATGGCTACGGATATACCTCCGCATAATCTGAAAGAGGTTGCCACTGCCTGTATTCGTCTGTTGGAGAGTCCCAAAAGCAGTGTGGATGAACTCTGTGAGCATGTGCTGGCTCCCGATTATCCGACAGAGGCAGAGATCATCACCCCAAAAGAAGATCTGTTAAAGATCTATCAAACAGGTGGCGGTAGTGTACGTATGCGGGCGAGTTTTGAGCGAGAGAGAGGCGATATCGTTATAACCGCCTTGCCCCACCAGGTTTCAGGGGCCCGCATACTGGAGCAAATCGCCGCCCAGATGCAGGCAAAGAAGCTGCCTATGGTAGAGGATCTACGAGACGAATCCGATCATGAAAACCCAACCCGCCTGGTAATTGTGCCGCGCTCAAACCGGGTGGATGTAGATCGCCTGATGTCACATCTTTTCGCCACCACTGATCTGGAGCGCAGCTACCGGGTCAACATGAATGTAATCGGTCTCGATGGACGCCCTCAGGTTAAGGATCTGCGGGGAATGCTCAAGGAGTGGCTGGAGTTTAGATTTGAAACCGTACGCCGCCGTCTAGAGTATCGACTGGGCAAGGTGCGGGATCGACTGCACTTGTTGGATGGTCTGCTGATCGCCTTTCTCAATATAGATGAAGTGATTCACATTATTCGTACAGAGGACAATCCCAAACCTGTGTTGATGGCCCGCTTCGCCCTCAGCGAGATACAGGCGGATTATGTACTGGATACCAAGCTGCGCCAATTGGCCCGTCTGGAAGAGATAAAGATCAGGGCCGAACAGGAGGAGTTGGAGGCTGAGAGAAAACAGCTGGAGACCACCCTTGGCTCTAAGCAGCGCATGAAGACCATGATCCGCAAGGAGTTAATGGAAGATGCCGAGAAGTATGGAGATGATCGTCGTTCACCCATCATAGAGCGGGAGAGCGCCGTTGCACTGGATGAGACCGAGATTACTCCCAGCGAGCCGGTTACAGTGGTGCTGTCGGAAAAGGGTTGGGCTAGGGCTGCCAAGGGGCATGATATAGACCCTGTGGGGCTGAGCTTCAAGTCTGGCGACGGCTACCTCGGCTCGGCCAAACTGCGCAGTAATCAGTCGGTTGTATTTCTCGATAGTTGCGGGCGTTGTTACTCGGTCCAGGCCCACACCTTGCCGTCTGCCCGCAGTCAGGGGGAACCACTCACCGGGCGTCTGTCCCCTCCCAATGGGGCAAGCTTCCGTGCTGTAATTGGTGGTGAGCCGGAACAGTGGTGCCTAGTTGCCTCCGATGCGGGTTATGGATTTCTGGTTCAATATAAAGAGCTGCATTCCAAGAACAAGGCGGGTAAGGCGCTCCTTACCCTGCCCAAGGGCGCCAAGGTTCTGCTACCTTCACTGGTGACGGATATGGAGTCTGACCGGGTGGTGGCAATCACCAATGAGGGACGCATGCTGGTGTTTCCTATTGCCGATCTTCCAGTGCTCAATCGTGGTAAGGGAAATAAGATTATCGGTATTCCCCCCAAGCGGGTAGCCAGCAGGGAAGAGTTCGTGGTGGCGATTACTGCCGTTCCGGAAAAGGGAAAGCTAACTGCCTATTCCGGTAAACGCTATATTGTGCTGAAACGTTCCGATCTGGATCACTATGAAGGTGAGCGTGGGCGTAGAGGCAAAAAGTTGCCGCGCGGTTTTCAAAAGGTGGATGATGTGTCTGTAGAGTAGATGTCAGGATGACCAACATGAAAGATTCTGTAAAGGAGTACTACGGCAAGATATTGGGAGGTACTGGTGACCTCCAGACCAATGCCTGTTGCACAGACACAGCGACGCCAGATTTTCTGAAACAGGCTATGTCTAACATACATGCTGAGGTTTCAGCCCGTTATTACGGTTGTGGATTGATTGCTCCCCAGGTTTTAGAGGGGGCAAGAATCCTGGATCTTGGCAGTGGGTCAGGACGGGACTGTTATCTGTTGGCGCAGCTCGTGGGGGAGAGTGGCTCTGTGGTTGGGGTAGATATGACCGAAGAGCAGTTAGCAGTGGCTAACACCCATAGAGAGTGGCATCGGAAAAGATTTGGTTACGCCCACTCAAACGTTGAGTTCAAGCTGGGTCATATTGAGCGTTTGCATGAGCTTGGTTTAGAAGATGATAGTTTCGACATCATCGTCTCCAATTGCGTGATAAATCTCTCGCCGGATAAGGAGGCGGTGCTGAAAGAGGCCTACCGTCTGCTTAAACCAGGAGGTGAACTCTATTTCTCCGATCTCTATTCCGACCGCAGGGTGCCACAGGAGCTGTTGCAGGATCCGCTACTTTACGGCGAGTGTCTTAGTGGCGCGCTGTACTGGAACGATTTTCTGCGCTTGGCAACCTCAGTCGGTTTTGCCGATCCACGCCTAATGGAAGACAGGCCCATTACCATGGATAACCCCGATATCGCAAAACGTATAGGTCATATCAATTTCTATTCTGCAACCTATCGTCTCTTCAAGATCGAAGGTTTGGAGAGCGCATGTGAAGATTACGGCCAGGCCGTGGTCTACAAGGGCGGCATAGCCAACAGCGAACAGAAATTTGTTCTGGATACCAATCACGTTATAGAAAAGGGACGCCATTATCCGGTGTGCGGAAACAGCTATCGAATGCTACATGAGTCTCGTTTCAAGGATTATTTCGAGTTTTACGGTAACTGGGACACCCACTTTGGCATCTTCAAGGGTTGTGGAACAAATCTGCCATTTGAAGGTAAAGATATGGCTCAGGAAAACCCCGACCCCTGTTGTTAATAACTCTCTGATTACTTCAATCTGTCTAAACAACCCCATCTGGGGTGAGTCGACACCGCATCATTCATACTACTTTATATAGGAGCCAAGCCCTCTGGGTGAAATAGTTGTGTTTAATCTATCGCCCGGAGGGCCGGGCTCCTACATGTAATAGCAAATCGTTTTCCACTCTTAGTTCCTCTTGTATTTATAGATACCATCTAAAGTAAAGGGAGTAATTGCCGATAACGTTAGAATATAAGGATAAGGGTTGTTGTTTTGACCTATGGGCAGGTTTTAAAAGGATTTAATACTATGAATGGATGTTTGATGCATCATAGTTTTTGAGTGAAGAGCCAACATTTATCAACATGCCTAATAATCAGCTATTAATAAAGAAAATAGTCCTGCAGTTCATAAGGATAGTGCTTCCGTGGACACTACTTCTGCTTGGGGTCCTACTCTTCTTCTATTTTATCGAGATAGATGTCGAAAAGAGCAAGATTGAGACAAGCGAGTCCCTAAATATTGCTATTGGCACCAAGGTTGTGAACAAGGACCTTGAGTCGGTGCGTACTGACCTGATGGTACTCTCTGAAAATCGCGGTTTCACAGAATTGGATGGCATCTCAATCCATCATGCTATTAAGCATATCGGACAGGAGTTTCTCGCTTACTCTAAATATAAACAGATCTACGACCAAATAAGATATCTGGATGAGAGTGGTAGAGAGGTCATCAGGGTTAATTATAAAGATGGTAAATCGGAATTAGTTCCAGAGTCAAAACTGCAAAATAAAGCGAATCGCTACTATTTCTCAGAATCAATTATCCTGGAAAAGGGTGATATATATGTGTCACCTTTTGACTTGAATGTTGAGCGAGGGGCTGTGGAGATTCCTTATAAGCCCATGATTCGATTTGCTACGCCGGTATTTAATCAGGAGAGGCGCAAGATTGGAATAGTAGTCCTTAACTACCTTGGTTCTAGATTGCTAACAGACCTAAAGAGTAACCTGGCTAATATTATTGACCATACCATGCTGCTTAACTCTGATGGTTACTGGTTGCTTAGCCCGAACAAAGAAAAGGAATGGGGCTTCATGCTGGGTAATGATGCCAGGTTTGGCATTGGCGATGCAGCGGCATGGAAGGTTATAAAAAATTCTGATTCCGGGCAGTTTTATAATAGGCGTGGGCTCTATACCTATGAAACTATCTACCCATTTAGAAAAGTGGGGATTAAAAATGGGGCTGGTGAAATAACGACCGCAGGTAGTGAGGATGGAAATGCCTATCAATGGAAACTGATCTCTCATTTGCCAAAACATGAGATCGACTCTATTGCCTCCAGTATGGTGGATAAAATGCTATTTTTTATACTGCCACTCTATGTTGTATTTTTACTGGGAGGGCTATGGCTGTCATTCATTAGGGCGAGGAACGCCGAAATAGAGGAGGGGTTGCTAATAAGGGAAGAGGCGCTGATGGCGGCAGCCAATATGGTTGTAATAACCGATACTAATGGTGTTGTACAGTGGGTGAATCCAGCCTTCACAGAGTGTACAGGCTACACCTTTGATGATGTGGTTGGTGGTAGTGCCGAAATGTTGAAGTCTGGGCAACATGATGAGATTTTTTATCAAAATTTATGGGATACCATTTCAGCAGGTGATGTGTGGCGCGGTGAGTTTGTAAATAGAAAAAAAGATGGTTCCACCTATCATGATGAGGCAACTATAACTCCAGTTAAGGATAAAGATGGAAGAATAGTTAGTTATATTGCCATTAAGCAGGATGTCACTGAGAGAAAAGAGGCTGAGGATAGATTACGCAAAAGTAAAACCAATCTGGCGTATGAGATAAAGCGTCGCGAAAGGAAGGCGGTAGAAGATGAGGTGATGGCGGTTCTATTTCAACTAGCTCTCACCTCAACTCCGATGAAGGAGTATTTAACTGAATCCATTGAGTCTCTGGTTACATCAATACCCTGGTTTGGAATAATGGAGAAAGGGGTTTTCTTTCTTGCAGATAAAGAAGATGAACGTCAGGTGTTGAGGTATGCGGCCTCCTACAATGTGGATGAAGATAGTGCTGTTTTTTCTACCACAATTGCCTTTGGAAGCTGTCTGCCTGGAATGGCAGCGAAGAATAGGGAGATCGTACACTCTTCTATAGTGAGTGATGAGTATGAAGCTGCATGTCAAGATCTTAATAAATATGGACACTATGCAGTACCGATTATGGAAGAAGATGATGTCCTTGGTGTGCTGATGTTATATCTGCCGGAAGGTCATGAGCGTGACATGCATGAGGAGATTTTTCTAGGCCGAATCTCAGATGTATTCAGCATGGGAGTAAGCCGTCGTTATTCAAATTCAGCTCTGATTAAGGCAAAAGAAGAAGCAGAGGCCGGTTCCAGAGCTAAGAGCGCATTTCTGGCAGCGATGAGTCATGAGATTCGAACCCCCATGAATGGTGTCCTCGGTATGTCTGAGCTTCTTATAGATACTCCGCTGAATGATGAACAACATGAATTTGCAGGCACCATTATCAATTCCGCCAGGGCGTTACTTACGGTAATTAATGATATTCTCGATTTCTCTAAGATCGAAGCAGGCAAGTTGGATCTGTCGCCCAGTAATTTTGACCTGGAAAGGGCGGCGCACGATGTAACTCAGTTAATGCAAAGCCAGGCTGAGATGAAGGGTTTGGAGTTGATGTTCCAGTATGAGCCTGGTTGCCACAGACACTTCTACGCCGATGCCGGACGGGTACGCCAAATACTAATGAACCTAGTGGGTAACGCCCTTAAGTTCACCTCAGAAGGGTATGTGCTAGTAAGTATTACCGGTCAGAAATTTGATGACAAGCAGATGGAGTTGCATATATCCGTGCAGGATACAGGTATTGGTATGGAGCCGGATGTGGTGCAGGAGGTATTTAAACCTTTCTCCCAGGCAGATTCATCTACTACTCGTAAGTATGGCGGAACCGGACTTGGACTTACTATCAGCAAGCAGTTGGTGGAGATGATGGGTGGAACCATAGGGGTGAATAGCACCCCAGATGTCGGGTCCACGTTCTGGTTTACACTGCCTCTGACCAAGGTTGAGGCGCTCGCGAAAATACCAGAGGCAGATCTAACAGGGGTTAGAGTTCTAGTGGTGGATGATAATGCGATTAATCGTCGCTTGCTTAGAGATCAGCTTGAGCATATGTCCATGTCTGTCGAATTGGCTGCAGATGCAGATGAGGCCATGGTAAAGCTCAAGGACGCTGTGGCAAAGTCCAAGCCATATCAACTGCTACTGCTTGATCATCATATGCCGGGGGTAGATGGAGAGGAGTTGGGTAAGATGGTTCTGGCAGATACAGAGCTGTCTGAAATACCGCTAATGTTATTGACCTCAGGTGGACAGCGAGGAGACGGAAAGCATTTTGAGCAGCTGGGGTTTTCGGCATATCTGACTAAGCCAGTGCATAGCGAAACATTGCGCCATACCATGTCTGGTGTTCTTGCTCTAAAGCAGGAGCAGCGTGACGAGCCAATATTCCTCACCAGCTATCATGTTCCCAGTCCGGAATGGGGTCCATCCGGATATCCCCAGCATTTTGAAGGACAACACATCATCCTGGCGGAAGATAATCAGGTTAACCAGAAAGTTGCCTGCACCCTGCTAGGTAAATTGGGATTAAAAGTAACAACGGTTGAGAATGGAAAAAGGGCCGTTGATGCCTGGCGCAAAACAGGGTGTGATCTTATTTTAATGGACTGTCATATGCCAGAGATGGATGGCTACGAGGCTACCGGACATATACGTCAGATAGAGAGAGAAAAGGGGGGGCATGTTCCTATAGTTGCCCTTACAGCCAACGCATTGGAGGCAGATAGAAATAGATGCCTTGATGCAGGTATGGACGATTATGTAGCAAAGCCGTTTAAACAGAGATTGTTAATCACCGTGCTACAAAGGTGGCTGCTGAGTGGCAGCAGTGGCCTTGTCTCCGAGAGTGAGAATACTGCGCCCTCACAAGAGCTCGATGATGAAAGGGTAGAGAAGCAGGACGCCATTGATGAGTCGATATTCGAAAATCTACGCAGCCTGATGGGGAGTGAATTCTCTATATTGCTGCAGGCCTATGAGGAAGACACAGCGGAGTTTGTTAAGTCATTAAGGAGTGCCTGTGACAAAGATGATTATGCTGCATTGCAGGTGCCGGCGCACAGCATGAAATCGAGTAGTGCGAATATTGGTGCGATGAGACTGTCCTCTCTCGCCAAGAAGTTAGAGGAGCAGGTTCGTTCTGATGGTCTGGTAGATGTAGAGCAACAGGTTTCCGAAATAGAAGAAGAGTTTGGAAGAGTGGTTAAGGAGTTGGGTGAAGTGTAGAAGTTCCGACTTGATCGCGGGTTCCATTTTATATTCTCACCATATCGATTGACGATTTTTATATAGTTGTTAGCTTGCCTCAATAATATTGTCCGTTGTACCGGGGGTTGTTCATATCCGCGTGAATTTTCCTTGTTAGCGATTTTCTATCCAGTGACGACTAAATATCCGTACACCGTAAGAAATGAAAATATTACTACATAGACCAGCCATTCCACTTTAAATAGTCGACTACCCCAGCGAAGTCTTATAGAAGAATCTAAATTGTTTGCTTCGTTTCCTCTAGCAAAACTTTCCCCACTGCGTATCATAGTTACATCTTCACCAAAGGCTTCCTCTTCGTATTTTCTTGCCCACGCAAAATAGTACTTATAAAAGTCAAAGTTTCTCATTGTGATTAGAAACCATGCGATACAAATAAGTGCGCCTAACAAGCCAACGAGACGAACCAACGAACCTCCGCTACTCAGTGCAGGTGCTATAAATGCTGCGAAGGATAAAAGAAATGCATTTGATGCTAACAGCGCTGTATATACGCTCCATATTGTGCGAGCGGTTTTGTCAGTGAGCTTGATAGCTGTTTCATAGCCAGATTTCTTGTTTTCATTCATTATTCATCTCACAGCTTTAATTGCTAACGTTTGAGCCAACAGGCGCACGGTTTTTGTGCGTCCTGGTTGGGCGACTGGTTATGTTTCATTTTAAAACACGTTTTATTTCTTTGAGGATAGTATTGAAATCATCTACTGCAATACGAACGTCACTGGCACTAACACTAGTTAGGTTTTCAGGGCTGTGTTTTTCCATGGGTTCATATTCATTGAGCTTTCTGCCAGTAATTACTTGTTTTAGTTTTTTCATTCTTTCATCTAGCTGCTTTGAGAGGTCGGCAACTTTTGCTTTTGAATGCACGCCCATTAGGAGGCTCCTGTGAATAAAGTTGATAAAGAGAATGTTGATAAGTTAGTTAGCCTTGCTAAGTTTCGTTTGGACACCCTATAGAGGAAAAGGCAAAAAACATAGATTGCTCTGATCTTAGAATTGCCGTTGCTGATGTCATAACACCTCTTAATGTCCTTGCTGAAGAGCTTTCTGATGAAACATAACAGCTAAGCATTTATCTGCTGTGCGCAGCATGGTAGATAAATGTATGTTGGACTATGCCGCCCATCAGTTTGGCACAGACTATATAAAGGGGATTGTATTTCAGAGGTTGCTTTGAACCTCGGTCCTTGGGCA
>JBNKJS010000012.1:0-232469 GCA_050291365.1 Sedimenticolaceae bacterium
GGATAGAAGGTGGCAGGAGATGAGAACTTAAACCAATTTACTATACGGGAACTCATTCTTAATTTATTTATACAGCTTCAGTTGATTATGATTGTCGACAGCACATTAGGTTCCACTGCCGGCCTACTCTACCGATACCCTCAAGGCGGCAGCGGCCGCCAGAGGCGCAAAAACCAGGGAGAATACCAGAATTGCCGCCAACATGGATATATGCCCCTCCCCACCCAAGCCTGACACGGTGGCCTCCACAGCGCCAGCACCGAATATCAGCACCGGTATGGTCAGTGGCAGAACCAGCAGAGATACCAGCACACCACCACCACGCAGCCCCAGGGTCAACGCAGCACCGATGGCTCCGATAAGGCTCAGGGCCGGGGTACCCAGCAGCAGACTAAACACCAACACCCTGAGACCATCCAGGGAGAGGTCATATTGTATACCCAGTACCGGGGCCATCAAAACCAGAGGCACCCCGGTTACCAGCCAGTGGGCGGTAATCTTGCCCAAAACCAACAGGGAGAGGGGCTGAGGCGTCAACAGCATCTGCTCCAGGGCGCCGTCGGCATAATCTATGGCGAACAGCCGTTCCAGGGCCAGCATTGAGGCCAACAGGGCGGCGACCCAGACCACGCCAGGTGCAATCATGCGCAGGGTGTCCATCTCTGGACCTATGCCCAGGGGGAAAAGGCTCACTACGATGATGAAGAAGAACAGGATGGTGAGCACATCCGAGCGGCGACGCATAGCCAGGATAAGGTCCCGCTTTACTATGGCAAGGAAGGTCTCAAACATCCACTTGCCCCCCTGCCCCCAGCTCAAGCCGTTTTACCTGGCCATCGGTCAGCTCCACCTCCTGATGGGTGGTGAGCAGGGCCATGCCGCCCCCATCCACATGGGTGCGAACCACCTCCTGCAACAGGGCAACAGCATCCTTATCCAAGGCAGTGAAAGGCTCATCCAGAATCCACAGCTTGGCCTGGTGGGCCAGCAGACGGGCCAGCGCCACCCGTCGCTTCTGTCCCTGGGACAGAACCTGGGTGGGTAGATCCTCATAGCCCCGTAGTCCGATACGCTCCAGAGAGTCCCAGGCCTGCTCCTCTGTAATATGCACCCCATCCAGGGTTGAGAGCACTCGCAGGTTTTCCAGGGCGGTCAGATCATCCTTGATGCCGTTTTTATGGCCTACATACAGAACCTCTCGGGTGTAATCCTCGCTCAGCTCACGAATGCTCTCTCCACCCCATAGAATATCGCCTTCGCTGGGCTGAAACAGGCCACAGATAGCGCGCATAAGGGTGGTTTTACCACTACCATTATGTCCATGCAGGTACAGCAACTCCCCCTGTTTCAGAGAGAAGGAGAGATTGGTGAACAGCCTGCGGTCACCACGTACGCATTCCAATTCTGCGACTTCTAGCATCTATATGGCTTCTTTCAAACTTTTTAGTAAACGGAGCCAAATTGTACACATGAGGTGATCTGTTTCCCATAACACTTGGGGTTGATATAACAAAAACCGATTAAATTAGTCCTAATAACTGCCAGAAAGGGAGAAAGCGGGTAGAATCCGGCAAATTCATTCAGGAATGCACAACAATGCCACACAATCACAAGGGTGAAAAAATAGTCCTCGCCAGCAACAACGCCGGCAAGGTAAGAGAGATCAATCAGCTCCTCTCTGACCAGAAAATTCAGGTCATCCCGCAACGAGAATTTGATATTCAGGATATCGAAGAGACCGGTCTTACCTTCGTAGAGAACGCCATCCTCAAGGCCCGCCATGCAGCTAAGGAGAGCGGCCTGGCAGCCATCGCCGATGATTCCGGACTTGAGGTGGATGCACTAAAGGGCGCCCCTGGCATCTACTCCGCCCGCTTTGCCGGACCCGGCTGCAATGATCAGGACAACAACGAAAAACTGCTGGAACAGCTAAGGGGCGTACCCGAGGATAAACGCACTGCCCGCTTCCAGTGTCTGCTGGTTTATATGCGCCACGCCGCCGACCCTACTCCAATCATCTGCCAGGGCACCTGGGAAGGCAGAATCCTGCTTGCCCCCAGCGGTGAGAACGGCTTCGGATATGATCCGCTGTTCTTTGTACCAGACCAAAACTGCTCCTCAGCAGAATTGACTCCTGAAACCAAAAACCAACTTAGCCATAGAGGCCAGGCTTTGCGTAAGCTGCTCGCAGCCCTTTCAAACTAAACGCAAACCACCTGCTCTAATCACCACATAGATAACAACTGATATCCAGCATCCTACCCCGAAAGAGTGAAAACCGACCTGAGGTTCATCGGTCACATTATTCAAACTGTAATGAGCCTGACACACTAGAGTAATAATAATCGGTTGAAATGGCGCCAACTCAAGGCAGGAGTAAAGCATGACGGCGCCATTGACCTATAGAAGCATATTTTTATCCGATATCCACCTTGGTATGAGTGATTCCAGGGCAGACTACCTAATCGACTTTCTACAACATACCGAATCTGAGTACCTCTATCTGGTGGGTGATATCATCGATTTCTGGAAACTACGCAAGGGTGGTCGCTGGACCTCCATGCAGGCCCATGTCCTCAAGATAATCATCGAAAAGGCCGAGAGCGGGACCCGGGTTATCTACGTCCCTGGTAACCATGACGAGTTGGTCAAGGAGTATCACCAAACCAGTTTCGGCGGCATAGAGATAAGGCTGGAGGCGATTCACACCACAGAAGACGGGCGCAGGATGCTGGTGCTGCATGGGGATGAGTTTGATTGCGTCGTCATGAACAACCGCTGGCTGGCCCATCTGGGGAGCGAGGCCTATGACTTCCTGTTGTGGATGAATCGTTCTCTGAATGCAATACGCGGACGTCTTGGTTTGCGTTATTGGTCGCTAGCTAAATATCTGAAGCAGCGGGTGAAGGATGCGGTCAGCTACATAGGCAGCTATCAGGATGCGGTAATCAGGATGGCACGGGAGAAGATGGTAGACGGGGTCATCTGCGGCCATATACATCACGCAACCATCACCAAGTATGCCGACTTGGTCTACATAAACTGCGGTGACTGGGTGGAGAGCTGTAGCGCCATTGCAGAGACTGCGACCGGGGAGTTTGAATTGATCCGCTGGGTTGAAGACTCACTGACACTACTAGACCGGGAAGAGCTGCATGCGAATTCTGATTGTAACGGACGCCTGGTATCCGCAGGTTAACGGTGTCGTCCGCACCCTAAGCACCAGCGTAAAGATTCTAAGATCCAGGGGGCATGAGGTAGAGATACTGGAGCCATCGCTCTTCAGGTCCATCCCTATGCCCGGCTATCATGAGATAAGACTGGCCATAACCACAAAGTCTAAGGTCAGCTCTCGTATATCAGAGATAGCGCCGGATGTTATCCATATAGCGACCGAAGGTCCTCTCGGTTTCTGGGCACGTCTATGTTGCGCATCCAACCGCTGGAGATTTACCACCGCCTATCACACCCAGTTTCCGGAATACCTGCGCCTGCGCCTGCCTATCCCACTGGCACTGCCATACAGATATCTAAGGTGGTTTCACTCCAGGGCGTGCCGCACTATGGTGGCGACCGAATCCATACGTGAACTCCTGCAGAGCAGGGGTTTCAGCAACCTGGTGCATTGGTCACGCGGTGTTGATCTGGAGCTGTTCAGGCCGGACGCGCATAAACTAAGGACCAAAGACAAGCCAATACTGGCCTATGTGGGTCGGGTTGCCGTCGAGAAGAATATCGAAGACTTTCTAAGTTTGGATGTTAAAGGCGAAAAACATGTGATAGGAGACGGACCCGAGCTGCAACAGTTTAAGTCGCGTTATCCGAACGTAGTATTCCACGGTTTCCACTCCGGGCAGGACCTGGTGGACCGAATCGCCGCAGCCGATGTAATGGTATTTCCCAGCCGCACCGACACCTTCGGGCTGGTCTTGATCGAGGCCATGGCCTGCGGGGTGCCGGTAGCGGCCTATCCGGTACCTGGTCCGGTAGACCTGATTGTCAATGGCAGGAACGGTTGGATAGATGCCGATCTTAAGGTGGCGGTAAAGAATGCCCTGAGGGCAAAACCGGATGAGTGCCGCAGATTCGCCGAGGGGTTTTCCTGGGATCATTCAGTGGATCAATTCCTCTCCAATATCACCCCAGCCGATTTCGCTTTGGGGTAAGAATAATAATTCCACAAACAAACTGTAAACCAACTGCAACATTAAGCCTGTACTGTTCTCTGCAAACATAATGAGAGACAGTCATATGCTAAGTATCGAGCAGGTAATAACCGAACGCTTCCCAACCTTCGGGGCAAACAAACCCAAACTGATAACCAGGCCTACAATAAGCCTGCTACGCCTGTTGTTTCACGAGAAAGAGACCAACAGGTTTCTTGAGGAACACAAGGGTCTTGCCGGCCTGGATTTTATTGAAAAGGTGTTGGAGTACTTTGATCTCGACTACACCGTATCCAGGAATGACCTGGAAAATATCCCCCCGACCGGCCGAGTGGTGATAGTCGCGAACCATCCCTTGGGTGCGCTGGATGCGCTGTCACTGATACGCATGGTAGGCAGTGTGCGCAAGGATGTGAAGGTAGTGGCAAATGACATGCTGGCCGCACTGCAGCCCCTCAAAGAGTTGATGTTAACAGTAGACAACATCAACGGTGCCACCAAAAAAAGCAGTGTGAAAAAGATCCTTGACTGCCTGAATCGGGATGAGGCGCTGATACTCTTTCCTGCTGGCGAAGTATCAAGATTGCGTCCCAACGGAGTGCGGGACGGAAAGTGGAAACATGGTTTTCTTCAGTTTGCCAAACGTACCGCGGCACCTGTTCTCCCGGTGCATATAGATGCACGGAATTCCGCCTGGTTCTACAGTATATCCATGTTGTCCAAACCGCTTTCCGCTCTGTTTCTGATGCAGGAAATATTTCGTCAGCGGGCAAATATAATCGGATTTCGCGTGGGAGAGCTGATACCCATTAGATATCTTGAGCAGAATGGTCTCAAAAATAAGACACTGGCCAAGATGTTACGTAAGCATCTATATCGTCTGGCAGGGAAAAAAGAAGGACTGTTTCAGACCGAAAAGGGCATAGCACATCCAGAATCGCGCCAGGCGCTAAAACAGGAACTACGCGCAGGCGAACTGCTGGGTGAAACCAGTGATGGCAAACAGATCATCCTGGTTGACTGGCTTCCGGAATCGAGTGTGATACGCGAGATCGGCAGGCTGCGCGAGCTTAGTTTCCGTATGGTTGGAGAGGGTACAGGCGAGCGCCGTGATCTTGATATATATGACCAATATTACAAGCAACTGGTGCTCTGGGATAACGAGGCCCTGGAGATCGTTGGCGCCTATCGCCTGGGTGAAGGCAACCATATCCTGGACAAGATCGGTAAGGATGGATTCTATTCGGCAACCCTGTTCCGGTTTAACCAACCATTTCATGCATATCTGGAAAACTCCCTGGAGCTGGGGCGAAGTTTTGTCCAGCCGCGTTATTGGGGCAGCCGGGCACTGGATTATCTGTGGCAGGGTCTGGGTGCATATCTAAGGCATCACCCGGAGATCAGATACCTGTTCGGACCGGCGAGTATCAGCGCCAACTACCCTACTGCCGCAAGAGACATGCTGGTCTATTTTTATGGCACATATTTCCGGCATCCACAAGGACTGGTCACTGCGAATAATCCCTGTCAACTCAGTGAGCAGACCCTGGAGGAGCTCAAAGATATCTTCCAAGGTAATTGTTATGACAGCGACATAAAAGAGCTAAAGAGTCGTCTGTCCATGCAGAACATGAGCATTCCTACTCTATATAAGCACTATTCTGACTTGTGTGAAGAGGGTGGCGTCAAATTCCTGGATTTCGGTATAGACCCTGATTTCTCCGGTTGTACAGACGGTTTTCTCTTAATCGATATCAGCAGAATCAAAGAAGCGAAAAGAAAGCGTTATATAGAGAAATAGCAAGGGAGGTGTAATCAATATATTTACAACATGTAGCATTTAACATTACTTAAATAAGCCTGTAACACATGAACCGTATAGTTGCGACTCCTAAAAAATAAATTTTGGAGTCAACAAATGAAAAAACAGCTTTTAGCAGCTGCAGTTGCTACCGCGATTGCAGTACCTATGGCAGCTAGCGCCGACGTTACCGTTTACGGCAAGCTGCACTACAGTGTAGATAGTTTCGATTTTGGCGCCGATGTTGGCGCTACCGATTATGGCCAGGGCAACTTCCTGATCCCTGGACGTAGAATCCAGGGTACTGGTGACGATAGAGATATCGGCAATGGCTATAATGGTTTAGCAGTAAACAGCCATAGCTCAAGATTCGGCATAAAGGGTTCTGAGGATCTGGGTAATGGCCTGAGCGCTGTGTTCCAGATGGAGTTCGGTATTGCTGGCGACGACTTGGGGAATGTTGCGAACAACCGTAACACCTACGTTGCTTTAGCCAGTAGCTGGGGTGTGGCTGGTATCGGTCAGGTAGATACCCCATACAAGAGTTCAACCGGTAGCCTGGAGCTATTTGGCGACAACATCGGCGATTATAATCAGCTTGGTTTCGATGATATTCGCGCTAACGACGCCGTGTTCTACATGAGCCCGAACTGGAACGGTTTCTCTTTCGTGGGTGCTATTGTGATGCCCTCCGCATCAGTTAATTCTGATGGTGTAGAGGCGACTTCCATAGCCGCTAAGTATGAGAACGGTCCTTTCTTCGCCTCTCTGGCTTATGAGAGTGTTACTGAAGATTGGATGGTTGACCTAGATCCAATGGATAATGCCAACTTCGCTGTTGTTGCACCAACCGACGACTATGATAAATGGCGTCTCGGCCTGGGCTACACCGCCAATGGCTTCCACGTTGGCTTCATCTATGAAGACCGTGATATGGAATTCGCCAATCTGGATGCAGATAACAGCTCCTGGCAGTTGTCCGCTGGCTACACCGCTGGCAACAACACCTTCAAGGTTGCTTATGGCGAAATGGAAGCTGACGATGACGCCTTCACCGCAATTGGTTGGGGTGATATGGGAGCAGAGCAGTGGACTGTTGGTATTGACCACAAGCTGAGCTCTCGCACCAAGCTCTATGCCACCTACTCAGATTATAGCTTTGACGATAATGGCAACCATGATCTGGATTGGGATGCCTTCTCTCTAGGTATCGTACACAAGTTCTAAGATTGCATAATTAGAACCTGAGTAGTTAAACGGGGCCTGCGGGTCCCGTTTTTTCGACTAATGGCTCTCAAGCTGAAAAACATAAGCATCATAACCAGGTCACATTGGCGTAACAATTCAGATCTATCATTGGCTCTCTGATGTTTGTGGAGAAGCTAATCATGGAAAACACTAAACCCCAAAACCCTCACATCCTTTCATTCATTCTCAGTCCGAACTTCTATGGCTTGATGGTGCGAGTGCTCATAGGTCTATTGATGATAGGCCTGAGCCTATGGCTGGCTACAGGAATTTTCAGCCTGATGAAACATCTATGGTTAGCCGTCACCGGAGAATGGGGCCATGAGGCGGAAAAGATCATCATCGACGTGGTAATCATCCTGGCCATTCTGGAGCTGGTACGCACCCTGCAGTCATACCTGGAATTGGGCCGGGTCAAGGTAACCCTCATCCTGGACGCCGCCCTGGTGGTGCTGATCGGCGAGCTGATCAGCCTGTGGTATCGGGATTACACCGCCACCGAGGTAATACTCAGCATGGGCGTAATCACTATGCTTACCCTCCTTAGGATCATCACCGTTAAGTTTTCGCCCGAACTCTGCACAGAAGATGAAGAATTTGAGAACAGGTGCACATAACAAATTATTCATTGGATTGTCATATCACTGAAATAGTTGCAAATCACAATATATGTTCAATAATAACCCCAAGGAGTAATAAGGATATGACCATAGAGAAAAGGTTTCATCAAAGGATTGAAATAGAGTTGGATGTGGATATCCACTTTCCACATCGAGGCCGCCATCTTTCAGCAAAAGCTGAGAACATCACCCCATACGGGATGCTTCTGAGCACGGACAAGCTAACCGTACCAACCGGTATGCTACTTGAGCTATCTGTAGATATAGATGGCTATTTCAGCACAGTGCCAGCTCTTATTATCTGGAGCAGTCAACAGAAGATTGGAGTCATGTTCCCGCAAATCCAGCCTGCTCTGTTCACCGCAGCTGAGGCCATGGCTGAGAAAAGCAGCCTCAAAAAGCAGAAATCCAACAAAAAATCTGCCTCATCTGGCATTAGCGCCAAACACATTCTGTTTCAGCCTGAACCCCAGGCCTAATCCTGAGCCAGCTTCCAAAACCAGGCTGACACCCCTAATTATATATGGTTGACCGTATATACGGATTGCCGTATATTTCTTTTCCATGGAAATTCAACTACCCCTGTTCTTTCAGCTGCTATCTGATGAGACGCGCCTGCGCAGTCTCTTCCTGATCAAGCGTGAGGGCGAACTCTGCGTCTGTGAGCTAGTCCATGCCCTGGGCCTGATCCAGCCCAAGATATCGCGCCACCTGGCAACTTTGCGAGACGCTGGCGCGGTGCTGGATCGTCGCCAGGGGCAGTGGATATATTACCGACTAAATCCGGACCTGCCGGCCTGGGCAACCGATGTAATCGACACCATGGCTGCCGAGGCAGCAGTCCGCTCCCCTTTTAGAGATGATCTGACCCTATTGGCAGAGATGCCCAATAGGCCCAACGCGGCCTGTTGCGCCTGAAACTATCGGAACAATCTTATGAATCTACTGTTCTTATGCACCGGCAACTCCTGTCGTTCTCAGATGGCTGAAGGCTGGGCTAGGAAGTTGGCAGGTGACTGGTTGGATGTGCAATCCGCAGGCATAGAGGCCCACGGCAAGAACCCAAGAGCCATAGCGGTGATGCAGGAGGCAGGTGTGGATATATCCAGCCAGGATTCAACCACCCTATCAGAAGAGATGCTGTCCTCGGCCGACCTACTCATCACCGTCTGCGGCCATGCCGATGAGCACTGTCCGCTATTACCACCTGATACTCGTAAAGAGCACTGGCCCCTGAGCGATCCGGCGAAGGCTGAGGGCACGGAGGAAGAGATCATGGCCCAGTTCCGATCAACTCGGGATGAGATCAGTCAGCGTGTCACTGAGCTGATCAATCGTTTAAAAACCAACCAAGAGAGTTAAGCCATGAGCGGAGATAAAACCGACAGCAGTGAAATGGGCATATTCGAACGTTATCTGAGCATATGGGTAGCACTCTGCATCGCGATCGGCATAGGATTGGGCTATCTGTTCCCGATTGCATTCCAGACAATTGGAAGTATAGAGCTGGCCCACATAAACCTTCCTGTGGCTGTGCTGGTATGGTTGATGATTATTCCCATGCTGCTCAAGGTGGACCTAAAAGCCCTGAAAGAGGTTAAACAGTTCTGGCGAGGCGTGGGGGTAACCCTATTGGTTAACTGGGGCATCAAACCGTTCTCCATGGCCATGCTTGGTTGGTTTTTTATCGGTTACCTGTTTCACGATTTTCTACCAGCAGAACAGATCGACTCCTATATCGCCGGCCTGATCATTTTGGCTGCGGCACCATGCACAGCAATGGTGTTTGTCTGGAGCCACCTGATGCGGGGAGAACCCCACTTCACCCTGTCCCAGGTAGCATTGAATGATGTGATTATGGTGTTTGCCTTTGCTCCTATAGTAGGAGTGCTACTGGGTCTTTCTGCCATTACCGTTCCCTGGGACACCCTGCTGTTGTCTGTACTGCTATACATCCTGGTGCCTCTTGTGATTGCCAACCTGTGGCGCATGAGATTGCTCAAGGACGAAAAGGGACAGAAGCGCCTGGAGAGGGTTATAAAACATCTGAACCCATTTTCTCTGGGCGCCCTGCTGGCTACCTTGATACTGCTGTTCGGTTTTCAGGGAGAGATGATCATCGCCCAGCCCATGATTATCGCACTTCTGGCCGTACCGATATTAATCCAAGTCTTTTTCAATTCCGGACTGGCCTATCTGCTTAATCGACATGTACGATCACCTCACTGCGTGGCAGGACCTTCTGCCCTGATCGGCGCCAGTAATTTCTTTGAACTGGCAGTGGCCACAGCTATTGCCCTGTTTGGTTTTGAATCTGGCGCTGCACTGGCTACAGTGGTTGGGGTACTGATTGAGGTTCCGGTAATGTTGCTGGCTGTAAAGGTGGTAAACCAGTCACGCGATTGGTATGAACGTCGCGATGGAGTAGTGCCTCACGAAGAGTGTTGCCCAGAAAAATCTGGGTATAACTTTGTACAGCGTAACCTTACCTAGTCTGCGCAAACTCTTCAGAAACTCTCCAGCCCTATAAACCTAACGAACCAAAAAGCGCGAGCATGCAGCGTTGAACGCCGCGATCTGCTCCGCCGACTGATTGACTATGCGTTGACGTTGCGCCCTCGGCACTTCCTGATCCTTGTGGTCGAATACCGAATAGCGGAAATAAGCAACTCGGCGAAAAGGGAATACTATTTTTTGCTGCGGATTGATGATGCCCGCGTAGTGGTAGTTCCCAACAACAGATTCCGTTGACGGATGGTTGTAGAGGTCACCACCCAGAGTGTAGATCTCAGGCTTGGAGCTAACCCCAAGCAGCGGCATCAGGGTGGCCGGGATATCGAGATGGCTGGTGACATCATCCACTATCCCTGGCTCTACCCCAGGAATATGCAACACCATGGGGACATGGATCTGATGCTCCGGAAACTTGGAGTTATGGCCGTGCCCCCAGTGTCCATTCTCCATGAACTCCTCGCCATGATCGCCGGTAACTAGCACGACAGTGTTATCCAGCAGGTCATTTTTGCGCAGGTAGTCGAACAGGCGTCCCAACTGCCGGTCCACAGAGTGGGCAGCGTTGATATAGCGGTTCTTGATCAACTCCGGATTTTTCAGGCTACTGAGCTTGGCGTAGTTCATATCCTGCAGGAAAGGTTTGCGTATCTCGTCTGCACTGGAGAAATCATAGGGTGCATGAGTGGCCTCGAAGAACATGAACCCGAAAAACGGGCGACTGGGGTCACGCCCATCAAGAAACTGCATAATCTCGGTGATATTCTGCTCATCGCGTTTCCAGGGAGGGGCGCCATCCTTGATCTCGCGCAGCTCCTCTGGCGACAGATTGGCAAACACCGTATCGCGTAGCTCTGGATAGGAAAAGCTCTGGCTGGTGTGCGCCTTAAACTGGTACCCCTGATCCCGCAGAACATCGATCAACACAGGACCAACGCGCTGTTCTGAAAACGCATACCAGTAAGGGGCGTAAAGTCCATAAAACATGCTTAACATACCCATACGGGTGCGGTTTCCGCCGCTGTAATGACGCTTGAACCGTGTAGCATCCCTGCTGAATTCATTCAGATTGCTCATGATCTCCGGGTCCAGCATGTCCCAGCGCAACGACTCGGCGACGAGCCAAATGATGTTCAGAGGTTTTTTAGGGCGCCGATGTTCAATCTTGGCCAGCGGGTAGTGCAGCTTACCGTTCGCAACCCGAACCTTAGCCTTCGGCTGTTTTTTGACCCCAAGTTTATAGAATGTAGAGTCGGATGTGGTGCGTATATGGAACGGCACTACGGACGCAGCCTGCATAATCGCCTCCTGTCCACTGGCATGGCTGTAGGCATGGGCCACCTCGCTGGTGACCAGTAATGCAAACACCGCCCATGACAACCTGGAAAACCTTCTACCGGAGAGCGCCAAACGAGATTTAGGCCGGGCCAATCGGTGACTGGCATACAGCAGTGCGGCATTAAGCAACAGGATTCCTCCGACCGACAGCACATAACTGAGCTCGGTGCCCCTGGAGGCCCCCAGGGAGGCGATGCCATCCGGCGTGCTGATCAGATTCCAGACAAATGCATCGAAATGGTACTCATACAGTTCGTACAGAGCATGGTCTGCATAGATCAGCAGTACGGTCACCGATGTCATCAGGTAGCTTAGCGCCAGTAACAAGCGCGATCTCCAGAGCTGCCTGCGCGGCGTTCCAGCTACCGGCAGCATCTTCAACAGCGCTAACACCCCCAGCGTAGGCAGCAGATAGAAGAACGGGTATGCCAGGAGCTCATTCATAAGGTAGAGCCAGGTAACAGGAGTATCATCCTTGACATAGGTCACATAGCCGCTGAGTAGGGCGACAAGCAACAGGTACTGACTAACTAGATAGAGACGGATGGTTGGCGCGTTTTGCATACAAGAAACCCTGAAGAACCATAAAGGTTGCTAGAGTAATGACCGCACCTTAACTTAACCTTAAGCTACGCCAATCCATCTATCTTCCAGTTTCACCCCTTTTTGCCATCGCTTCGAAGCGGTTATCGCTAAACATGCGGGGTTGATGGCTTGGAAATAGCAGCAGGAAATATAGGGAATACTATTTGGGGCCAGCTCTTCCTGGGTGAGCGCATATCAATGACATAGTAATTCTGATGAATGAGAGACCTCAGTGCTGTAAAACTGCTTAAGAAGCCACTATCTGCTCTCTGCAAAAACCTCTTCAGTCACACTCTCTAGGTTTTCATGGCGTACATCGACGCCCTTGACCAGAAACACCACATACCCCGCGATATTCTTGGCGTGCCCGCCCATCCTCTCCATGGCGCGCAGACCAAGCACTGTCTCCACAACATGCCCCACACTGCGTGAGTCTTCCATTATGAATGTGGTTAGATATCTGAGGGCTGACTTGAAATCCGCATCCAGTTCAACATCCATCTGAATGACCTCAAGGGCAAGTTCCAGATCAGGCCCATCAAATGCCTGAATAGCCTTTTTCAACATGCTGTTCACAAAGTCCACCATCTTCATGATGTCACGTATGATCTGCGGGCTTGGTACACTCTGCTGTCCGTCATAAAAATGAATTGTCAGCTTAGCTATCTTTCTAGCCTCATCCCCAACCCGCTCCAGATCTGTAACGATCTTACCTACGGTAAGGATCTCCCTGAGGTCCCTGGCCACAGGCTGACGCTTGGCAATAAGATTGACTATTTCATCACTGGCTTGAACATCAAGCTCGTTTACTTCGTTATCTTTTTCAATAACTGCCTGAGCTAAATTTACGTCTTCGGTTTGCAACGATAAGGCCGCATTGATTAATTGCTCTCGCACCATGTCTCCGATCCGCAGGACCAGACCATGTATATTATTCATCTCACAGTTATAGCGTTTCACAGTGTGTCCGTCTGTCATCATGTTCATCTGCATTATCTCGCTGTCAGCCAAAACGGCCAGTGATGTAATCTTCGGTTAATGGATGTTTTGGATTGGTAAATATCTGATCAGTTTCACCCACCTCTATAAGATCCCCCAGATGGAAGTACGCCGTGCGCTGGGAAATCCGTGCCGCCTGTTGCATGGAGTGGGTAACGATCGCAATGGTATACTGTTCCCGCAACTCATCAATGAGTTCCTCGATCTTAGCGGTTGCAATGGGATCAAGGGCCGAGCATGGCTCGTCCATCAGGATGATCTCGGGATTAACGGCAATGGCCCGCGCAATACAGAGACGCTGCTGCTGGCCGCCGGAAAGGCCGGTTCCTGGCTGATCCAACCTCTCTTTTACCTCATCCCATAGTCCAGCCTTACCAAGGGATGTTTCCACGATATGATCAAGCTCACCCTTATCGGTTGCTATCCCATGAATACGCGGCCCATAGGCAACATTGTCATAGATGGACTTTGGAAATGGATTGGGTTTTTGGAATACCATGCCGATGCATGACCTTAGAGATACAACATCCAACTCTGGATCGTATATATCATTACCGTCAAGCTTAATCTCACCAGTGATTCTACATCCATCAATTGTATCGTTCATACGGTTAATACAACGCAGAAAGGTGGACTTACCACAGCCGGAAGGACCAATCATGGATATTACCTCTCTCTTACCGATATCCAGGGTGACATTGTTAATCGCCTGCTTCTCTCCGTAGAAGACATTCACATCTCTACAGGTCATGCGCGGATTGTCCACAAACAGATCACCAACGGTATTTCTATCATCACGCAAGATGGCCATATGCTCTTCTACCTCTACTTCGTCAGCAACAGGCACATTGATGGTGGAGGCGTCTGCTGTTTCGACAATGGAATCCATAACTCATTTCCTCGAATTTAAACCAGGACGCGTTACCAGCGCCGCTCAAATTTTTTCCTCAGATATACAGCCAGCGCATTCATTGAGATAAGAAATGCAAGCAGCAGCATGATGGCTGCTGAGGTTCGCTCTACAAATGCCCTTTCCGGGCTATCGGCCCAGAGATAGATCTGTACCGGCATTACAGTTGATGGATCGGTTACCGCCGACGGGATATCAACAATAAATGCCACCATACCGATCATAAGCAGTGGGGCTGTCTCACCCAGAGCCTGGGCCATGCCGATAATGGTGCCGGTAAGCATGCCGGGCATGGCCAGGGGCAACACATGATGAAATACCATCTGCATCTTGGATGCACCGAGACCTAAGGCCGCTTCCCGAATTGATGGTGGCACTGACTTCAATGCTGCACGGGATGCAATAATAATGGTTGGCAAAGTCATCAGGGTAAGCACCAGACCGCCCACCAGTGGCGCAGATCGCGGCAGCCCAAAAAAGTTGATGAACACCGCAAGACCCAACAGACCAAACACAATAGAGGGTACAGCAGCCAGGTTGTTGATATTCACCTCAATCAGATCGGTCCAGCGATTAACCGGTGCAAACTCTTCCAGATATACCGCAGCGGCAACACCGATGGGGAATGAGAGAGAAAGTGTGATCAAAAGAGTAAATATTGAACCCACTGCCGCCCCCCAGATACCTGCCAACTCCGGTTCACGCGAATCGCCAGCGGTAAAAAAGGTGGTATTGAAACTGGACCTTACTCTATGTTGTGAGACCAGCTTATCCACCCAGCTAAGCTGTTGATCGTCGATGCGCCTCTCTGACTCTGCAACATCACGATTGATATACCCCTTGTATAACATATCGATATCATCATCCGCCGGCACCCATATGCGAATCGTGCTATCAATCAAGGCATGGTTCTCCATTACCATATCGCGCAACTGAAATGCAGCTCCACTACTAACGATCTTATACAGTTTCAGCTTGTCTCTACGACTGGAAACCTCCGGGAACATCTCGCGTAGAGACCTCTTTACTATTCCTCCATAATTGGCAGCTGACAGCACCTCTGGATTGCGCAGGTTGGTTGGATCAACATCTTCGTGATCAATATGTATTTCAAGCTGAATCTCAGTCTGCCAAAAAGCACTGTAGCCATTACTGACAATACTGATAAGAAGCAGGGATATAAACACCAGACCGGAAATAACTGCGCCCAGTCCAATACGTCTGAACCTGCGCTCACGGGCATATCTTTTGGCCAGACCTGCACGCACCTTATCCATGCTACTCATGGCTTGGCCACTGTCTTGTGTTCCGGAACCGTTACTATTCATATTGCTCACGATATTTGCGTACTACATAGAGGGCGATAACATTCAGAATCAGGGTGGTTACAAACAACATCAGACCAAGGGCAAATGCCGCCAGGGTCTTGGGACTATCGAACTCCTGATCACCTACAAGAAGGGTCACAATCTGCACGGTGACTGTGGTAACCGCCTGTAGCGGATTGGCCGTGAGATTTGCTGAGAGCCCGGCAGCCATAACCACAATCATGGTCTCACCAATTGCACGGGAAACCGCCAGCAAAACACCACCAACAATCCCTGGCAGTGCCGCCGGAATAATTACCTGTTTTATGGTCTCGGACTTGGTAGCACCTAAACCGTAGGATCCATCGCGCATGGCCTGAGGTACGGCGTTGATCACATCATCGGATAGGGATGAAACAAAGGGGATAATCATTATTCCCATAACAATACCGGCGGCCAGAGCTGACTCTGAAGATACATCCAGCCCCAGCATGCTCCCGCTATTGCGAATGAATGGGGCAACGGTCAATGCAGCAAAAAAACCGTAAACAACCGTGGGAATGCCAGCCAGGATCTCAAGGATTGGTTTTGCCATGGCCCTGAGCTTTTTACCGGCATATTCTGACAGATAGATCGCCGACATCAACCCAACGGGTACAGCCACCAGCATGGCTATAAAAGAAATAAGCATGGTGCCAGCAAACAAGGGGATGGCGCCAAAGGCACCTGATGATCCAACCTGATCAGCGCGAATCGCCATCTGCGGACTCCACTCCAGACCGAATAGAAATTCACTGACTGGAACCGCATCAAAAAAACGAATGGACTCAAACAGAACCGAGAGCACAATTCCGATAGTAGTGAAGATGGCAATAGTAGAGCTGGTAACCAGAAAAAATTTAATAACAGCCTCTACCGAATTACGAGCACGTTTCTTTTGTTGAATTGTTTTCCACGCAAACAGTGCGCCTGCTATTGCCAAGGCGAGAACAACTACAGTTAATGATGCGTGGCTGATATTAAGTAAATGTTGATAGTGATCAGCAGCGGAACGTATAGCCCCATCCACCTCTCCGGAAACAATGTTTCCTGAAACAAGATTTTTTATATCGTTAACAATTAGAGTTAAGTGATCCGGTGACACACTGCGCAACTCTTCAGGCAACCCAGAAACAACCATGTCTTGGATAAATAGTGTTTCCAACGCCAGCCATAAACATAAGAGTATAAAGGCCGGAATACCACACCATATGGCTGCATAGTAACCATAGTAGGCAGGCAGGGAGTGCAGATTACTTAGCTTGCCATTTGCTACAACTATAGAGCGTTTGCGCCCCAGCCAGAAACTTATAGCGCTAAACAGCACCAGGCAAACTATTAGTGAAGTTGGTGTCATTTATGAAATTCAGTATTAAATATCTAAGAAAGAAAATGGCGGCCGACAAAACTCTTTGCCGACCGCCTCTCACTACTTCTTACATCTTCAGGTTAGCTGCAGTCTTTGCATCGTTTGCAAATTTAGCGCGCTCTTCCTTAGGCATTGGAATAAGACCCTTGTCTGCCAGGTAACCTTCGTCACCCCAGGCCTGTTCGCTGGTGAAAGCAGATACATACTCTTGGATACCAGGTACCTTGCCGATGTGGGCAACCTTCACATAGAAGAACAGAGGGCGGGAGACCGGGTACTTGCCGGAGGCAATGGCGTCAAACTCAGGAGCCACGCCGTCAACCAAAGCGCCCTGTACCTTGTCAGCATTCTGATCCAGGAAGCTGAAACCGAAAATACCCAGGGCATTAGGATTGGCTTCCAGCTTCTGAACGATCAGGTTGTCGTTCTCACCGGCTTCGATGTAAGCGCCATCTTCACGCACGGTGTAGGCAACCCTCTTGAATACCTTCTTGCCCTTCTTGTTGTAGGCCTTCATTGGTATACCAAGTTTCTCCATCAGGGCCTTAACGTCCTTCTCACCCTTGGCCTTACGCAGGGCCTTCAGGTCAGCAATCTTCTTGGCGCCGCCACCCATGGCCAACTCAGCAAAGGCGTCACGGGTTCCGGATGTTGGAGGAGGACCAAGAACCTCGATCTTGCTATCAGGCAGAGAAGCGTTTACACACTTCCAGGTCTTACATGGGTTAGGGATTAGCTTGCCGTCCTTCCCTGGTACCTCTTTGGCCAGGGCCAGGTACAGGTCCTTACGGGTCAGCTTGAACTGCTCACTCTTCTTGGAGTTGGCAACGGCAATACCGTCGTAACCGATCTTAACTTCCAGAATGGCGTCCACTCCGTTTTTCTGGCACTTCTCAAACTCAGACTTCTTGATACGACGTGAAGCGTTGGTGATATCAGGGTGCTCAACCCCCACGCCTGCGCAGAACAGTTTCATACCACCACCAGAACCAGTTGACTCGATCTTGGGGGTCTTGAACTTGGAGGTCTTACCAAACTTCTCTGCAACTACGGTTGCAAACGGATATACGGTGGAAGATCCGACAATATTTATGTTGTCCCTTGAAGCTGCAAAGCTTGATGCCGAAAAACTGACAGCAATCGCGGTTAAAACTAGCTGTTTTCTGTTCACTGTTTTCTCCAGTAATGATTGATAACTGGAGTAAGTATGAGAGCGCTTTGTGACAGGATTGTGATTGCAGTGTTACAGTTTTATTTCACCATAACGAATTAAAAGAGTTAATAATAAAATGGAACGTCAGCCATATTGCGCCAGGGGAAAACAACACATAAAGGTGCTCCCCCTACCCAACTTGCTCTTAATCTGCAGTTCGCCTCCGTGGCGCAGTAGTACATGCTTGACAATAGCCAGACCCAGACCGGTGCCACCACTGCCACGGGAACGTCCCACATCCACCCGATAAAACCGTTCGGTAAGGCGCGGTATATGCTCCTTATCGATCCCAATACCGCTATCAGTCACTGAGAAGCAAAGACCTTCTTCCTCATGCCGCCAACATATGTGGATCTCTCCCCCTTCCGGGGTGTATCTAACTGCATTTGAAACCAGATTGGAGAAGGCGCTATCAATCTCTGAGAAAACGCCGACAAATGCGGTGTCTCCCTCAATATCAAGAGTTATCTTATGCTTTTTACTTCCACTCAATGTTACTGCCTCATCCCTAATGGCGCTTAACAGCGGACGCACATCAAACCGCTCAAGAATGCGTTTATCCTTTTCTGACTCCAGACGGGAGATAAGCAGCAGATCTTCAACAATTCTCTGCATACGCGCAGACTGTTGATACATCTGTTCAATAATTTGTCGCCACTGATCCAGCCCATTATCCTGACTGTGAATCATGCTCTCCAGATATCCGTGTACTACGGTTAGTGGAGTACGCATTTCATGGGAGACATTGGCCACAAAATCACTGCGTATGGTCTCCAGGTGGGCCAGGCGCGTGATATCTCTGGCCTGCAACAGCATCTTGCCATTACCGAATGGCACAATACGCACTTCCAGGGTAGCGTTATCGTTCCTCGGTGCTGGTATTTGAATCGGTTGGGTGTAGTCGCCAGCATCCAGGTAGGCATGAAACACCGGATCTTTAAGCAATTTGCGAATATGCTTGCCGCGACAACGACCACGATTAAAACCAAGATTCTCGTCCGCCTTTTCATTCCACCACTGCACCGCCTGGTCACTATCCAATACCACTGTGGCATCAGGTAGTGCAGAGGTCGACTCCCTGAATTCGGAGAGAATCTTGCCTATCTTTCTTTTACGCTTCCTGTGCTTTTGTCTGAGCTGAGAGAGCTCTTTTTCATATTTGTTATCACCCATACAGACTACCTGGAAAAACGATACCCCGCACCGCGCACTGTTTGGATCATGCCATCCATTCCATGTGGCTCCAGCGCCATACGCAATCTTCTGATGTGCACGTCAACTGTGCGCTCTTCGATGAATACATTAGTCCCCCAGACGCGATCAAGCAGACGGGTTCTACTGTAGACCTTATCCGGATGAGTCATAAAAAAGTGCAGCAGCTTAAACTCTGTGGGACCAAGCGCAATCTCCTGGCCTGCATATTCAACCCGGTGTGACGCCGGATTCAGGCTTAGCTCACCTGCCTCTATTACCTCCTCCGTAACATCAGGAGAAACCCGACGCAGAATGACCTTTATACGGGCCATTAGCTCCCTGGGAGAGAAAGGCTTTGTAACATAATCCTCTACCCCGGATTCCAGACCACGTACCTTGTCATCCTCTTCACCGCGCGCGGTAAGCATGATTACCGGTATCTCACGTGTCAGGTCGTTTCCTTTAAGCTCCCGGGTCAGTTCAATGCCGCTCATCTCAGGGAGCATCCAATCCATTAGGATTAGATCCGGAGGTGTCTCAGCAACCTGACGACGAGCCTCCACCGCATCTTTTGCTCCAATACAGTCATAATCCGCCTTATTCAGGGCAAAACAGATCATGTCCCTAACGGGGGCCTCGTCTTCAACTACTAGTATCTTTGCTGCCATCTATTAAAACGCCGTAATAATTAACATCGATTCACTACCCAGAAACAACAGAGGTAATGGTATTTACCGGATATAAAAACAGATGCGTGTTACAGGTTTATGACAATTAATGGATTTATCTTAAAGATATGGTTGATAGAAACAGTAGGATGTAACAGAGAGAGTGAAATTTAGGAATTTTATGCCTGATCGTGGATATTTATTGTACAGAGCGCAACAATCTATCCAAATGGTTTGCGAATCTCTGCCTGTCACTTGAACTTAATGGAGGCGGCCCGCCGGTGTGGATACCACTTCCCCTGAGGGTGTCCATAAAATCCCTCATATTCAGTCTCTGCTTGATATTCTCAGCAGTGAACAACTCCCCCCTTGGACTCAAGGCATATCCCTTTTTGGTAATTACCTCATCCGCCAGTGGAATGTCACTGGTAATAATCAGGTCGCCAGAGTTCATGCTTTTTACTATTTCATTATCCGCAACATCAAACCCTGGTTTTACTTGAACACTGTTAATGAATTTTGAGGGCGGGGTTTTAACAAACTGATTCGCTACAAAGGTAACTTGTATTTTTTCACGCTCTGCTGCTCTGAAAAGTATCTCTTTTATCACCGCAGGACAGGCGTCGGCATCTACCCAAATGTTCATATTGGCTTGATGGTTAGAAAAGCGTGAGGAGTGGCTGATTAATTGCGGTCTGTCCTCTTAACTATTATGAGAACTGAGCGAAGCAGTTACGCAAACAAAAACATCTTGAGACAGCCCGCTCTTGGGCTTGGCCCTTGACGCGGACTGTCTCGAAAGTTTTATTACCAGCTAAACAGCACCCACTGCGGGACAGAGATGTTGTGAATGTCGTTAACTCTGGCGTCCAGCTTGCCATCGCCATCGGAATCGATAAAGTAGTATGGAGGTCCAGCCTGCGGCACTACCTTCACCATGTAAAGCTGACCATTTACACTGTATCTATGCACAGTTCCTTTGTCGGTCTCTCTGATGGTTACCTCAGGCTCTAGCACCTCTCCGCTCTGAACCTGTGGTGGCAATTTAGGCTGCCCTGGCAGTGGCTGTAACTCACTATTCTCCGCCGCCATGGTAACCATGGGGAGTGCGATTAACAGACAGAGGGCAAGCAAGGTCTTCTTCATAATGTTTCCTTTGTTCATCTTGGTCTTATGTCCGGCAAGCCTATTAGCCTATGCCAGAAACAAGTAGTTTTTGTTTATACACCTGTATCTTATTACAGTTCCAGCAGAATTTCCTTCTCCTTTGCAGATGGCTCAAATCCGCGGTCCTCATAATGAGCAAAGATGGCATCCACCACCTCAGCCGGTTCTTCACATATACGCACCAGATCCAGGTCCTCCTGGTCAATGGTACCCTCTTCACACAGGGTATTCCTAAACCAATCCATCAGGCCGCTCCAAAACTCCCCGTTTACCAGGATGATGGGGATACGTCTGGTCTTTCCAGTCTGCACCAGGGTCAGAATCTCGGCAAACTCATCCAGGGTGCCAAAGCCTCCAGGGAGAACCACATAGGCCGAGGCGTACTTTACAAACATCACCTTACGGGAGAAAAAATGACGAAAATGTATGGCCACATCCTGATATTCATTGTCAGACTGTTCCTGGGGAAGCTGTATATTCAGCCCAATACTTTGGGATTTACCCATGAACCCGCCCTTGTTTACCGCCTCCATGATTCCAGGCCCACCCCCGCTGATAACGGCAAAACCGCTGTCTGACAGCAGCCGCGCTATCTCCTCCGCCTTGTGATAGTTGGGGTGATCCCGGTGAGTCCTGGCTGAGCCAAATATGCTGACCGCAGGCCAGATCGGGGTCAAACGCTCAAAGCCCTCTACAAACTCGGCCATTATTTGGAATATGCGCCAGGATTCGCGGGTGAGATGGCTGTTTTGTCTAATCTGATCTGTGGATCTTCTGTTATTTTGATTATTCATACTCTTTGTCTCACAATTAAACCGACCACCAAACCCCTTGAAGAAGCCCAGTCATCTGGGCGAAAAACTCGCCTGATCAATCGCCCGGGGGATCGGGCTACTACAAATTATGGCAAAAGGTCTGACTACTTGCCATTTACCCGGGATGATATGTGTTGATAGTTCAGTGAGTATCGGCATAATACATCGCCTTTCTGCCAACAACTGAAGCTGTATCTGAATGCCTGCACTTAACCCCCGACAACAAGAAGCCGTCCACTATCTTGATGGCCCACTGCTGGTTCTGGCTGGGGCAGGCTCTGGCAAGACCAGGGTAATAACCGAGAAGATTGTCCATCTAATCAAAGAGCATGGGCTGGAGCCGCGCCAAATCACCGCCGTAACCTTTACCAACAAGGCGGCCAGAGAGATGCGCTCCCGGGTGGGAAAGATGTTGAAGGGCAAGGCCGTTGAGGGTCTCCATATCTCCACCTTCCACACCCTGGGTCTGAATATCATTCGACGTGAGATCAAGACCCTGGGCTATAAACCTGGCTTCACTATCTTCGACAGCCAAGACACAGACAATTTGCTGAAGGAGCTACTACGCCAGGACAATATTGATGACAGCCTGTTGTCCGGCCTGCGTTGGCGCATCTCCGACTGGAAAAACGCCATGCTGAATCCGCAACAGGCCCTGGAGCGAGCGGAAGAGAGTATGGACAGACGCGGCGCCCTGCTCTACGAGGCCTATCAACGTAGCCTGCGCGCCTACAATGCCGTTGATTTTGATGATCTTATACTGCTGCCCACACTGCTGTTTCAAGAGCACCCGGATGTGCTAGATCGCTGGCAGAACCTTATCCGCTATATGCTGGTGGATGAGTACCAGGATACCAACAGCAGCCAGTACCAGTTGGTTAAACAGCTGGTGGGGGTGCGTCAGGCCCTCACCGTGGTGGGTGATGACGACCAATCCATCTACGCCTGGCGGGGGGCCAGACCGGAGAATCTGGTCAAGCTAAAGGAAGATTTCCCCCGTCTGAAGGCGGTTAAGCTGGAGCAGAACTACAGATCCAGTGGACGTATCCTGCGCGCTGCCAACCAGCTTATCTCCAACAACCCTCATGTGTTCGAGAAAAAGCTCTGGAGTGAGCTGGGGCCAGGAGACCCGATTAGATTTATCCAGTGTAAAAGCGAGCCACACGAGACGGAAACCGTGGTATCAGAGATCATGACAAAGACCCTCAAGGGAGAGGCCAAATACGGGGATTTCGCCATCCTATACCGCGGCAACCATCAGGCACGGATATTTGAGACCACCCTGCGCCACCATAAGATCCCCTATTTTCTCAGCGGCGGCACCTCGTTTTTCAGCCGCACCGAGATCAAGGATGTAATGGCCTACCTGCGACTGCTGGCCAATCCAGATGATGACGCCGCCTTTCTGCGCATCATCAACACCCCGAGACGGGAGATTGGACCCACAACCCTGGAGAAACTGGGCAGCTACGCCACCAGTCGCAACATAGGCCTACTTGCGGCCTGTGACGAAATGGGGCTACAACAGAGCCTTAAGGGAAAACCGTTAGAGCGGGTGCAAGAGTTCTCCAGCTGGATCGAGGAGTTCCAGAGGCGGGCGGAAAATGATCACCCAGTCGAAACCGTTCGCCAACTGCTCAAGGATATTGATTATGAGCATTGGCTATACGAAAAGAGCTCTAGCGACAGCGTGGCCGAGTTCCGCATGGGCAATGTAAACGAATTGGTGAAATGGATTGAGAACCTACACCGCAGTGAATTCGCTGGAGACACCCTGTCCGAAATCATTAATCACCTGACCCTGCAGGACCTGCTGGAACAACAGGACGAAGATGAGGGCGGTGACAGGGTGTTCATGATGACCCTGCACGCAGCCAAAGGGCTGGAGTTCCCCCATGTGTTCCTGGTGGGCATGGAGGAGGAGCTACTCCCCCACCGCAGCAGTATCGAAGAGGACAACATCGAGGAGGAGCGCCGTCTGGCCTATGTGGGAATCACCCGGGCCCAGCGCAGCCTTACCATGACCATGACCAGTAAGCGCAAGAGGTTTGGAGAGGTGATCGACTGTATTCCAAGCCGTTTTCTCGAAGAGCTGCCCCAGGAAGATATGAAGATGGAAGGGGGGAAATATCAGCTATCGCCGGAAGATAAACAGGAGCGGGGCACATCTAATCTGGCCAACATGCGGGCGCTTCTGGGTACCGATTAAGAAAGAGTGAAGCAAATAAAAAGCCCCGGCCAGAGGCCAGGGCTTTTAGACGCTATCTAGGGGGTAACCCTTACTGGGCAAGCACCCACTCGACCAAGGTCTTGATCTCGTCGTCGGTCGCAGCGGCCTGAGGAGGCATAGGGATCTGACCCCAGGTGCCTACACCACCGGCCTTAACCTTCTTGACCAGGGCAGCTACGGCGCCTGCATCGCCCTTATACTTAGCGGCAACGTCTTTATACGCAGGACCAACCACCTTGGTGGCGATCTGATGACAGGCCATACAACCCTTGGCTGTAGCCAGGGCGGCAGGATCACCTGCAGCAGTAGCAGGAAGATTGTTAACCATCTCTGCCGCGGCAGCTTCGCTAGCCTCTGGCGCAGCCTGTTCGGCCTTAGGAGCAGCCTCTGCTACGGTAGCCTCAGCTTGGCCGGCAACAGCAACCTTGCCGATTGGCATAATACGCTCCAATACATCTGAGCGATCCTCAGCAGCAGATACTGGATTGGCAATAACCAGCGCTACCGCAGTAACAGCTGCAAAACTCTTTAAACCTGAAACTATTTTATAACCCACTGCCTCAACCTCCATCTTAAAAATATCTCTTCAATAAATCGCGTCAGTATAGCTACAGACAGAGAAAAGATCGACCAAGATAGATAAATTCGACCCCAAATCATGCCTTTAATTACTACAATACTCTTTAAATTCCTTACTTTATCTACGGAAGGGTTTAACAAAGCGTGCATGAGTAGCGCATCCACAATAGTTGGATATATATATAACAGAAATGTATTATTACCCACCGCGGAACAAAAGTAGTTTTTTGCGGGTGGGTGAGTAGCGGTCGCGAAGCGATAAAAAGCCATTTAACATGGCTTTTTAAGCTACGAACGCCCGGCAGGGATGCCGGGCAGGATCATAGCCCCAGGGACGGGTTAGTGTGATGTAGTAACAATTTAGTTATGCGCCTGTAGCTCAGCTGGGTGAGGGCGTAAAGAAAAAGGTCCAGTGGACCTTTTTTAGCCCGAACGCCCGCGAGCTTGCGAGTGGGCCGGGGAAGCGGCGGAGCCGCGTGAGTGTCGCCCGGCAGCCTGAAGGGCTGCTCGCGAACCACAGACTCGTCAAGTTACAATTTAGTTATGCGCCTGTAGCTCAGCTGGATAGAGTGTCGCCCTCCGAAGGCGAAGGTCACAGGTTCGACTCCTGTCAGGCGCGCCATTTTTTAATGGTCCGTACCGGCCACATAGGTAACAGTTTAGGTATCAAAGGCTCCACTGCCCAGGAGTATCATTTCGATCTCTTCGATAATCTCTTCCTGGCGTAGCGCCCGGGCCCGTGAAGATAATTGCTCCAGGCGTTCATCCAACCGATTCACCGCACCTTCCAGATGTTGCACTCGGTATTGATTCTCCGCCAGCAGTGAAAGGGTAAACAACCTGGTTAGGCCAAGGAGAAGATGGTGCTGCAAGAAGTCACTAAAAAAATCGTCCGGCTCTGGCTGAACTATCGGGGGATTGCTCCTCACTTTGTGCAGAGGGTCTACCTCCGGTGGCAACAACCGGTGTGAGATAATGTTGTTCCGATCATCGCAATGAAACAGCAGCCGCAGAGAGGTTGAACCCTGTTGCTGCATCTGCTCTTGCGTTGTGGTCATAACCCGGGTCAAGACCGGCGGGATCTCTTCCCTGGAGCTGGCGCCGACCAGCCCTGTATATCCTGGTAACGCCTCATCCAGCCGCCCGCACAGTTTATGCCCCACCGCCACTACCCGCTGCGGATGTTTCACGCACTCCGGCCATTCAGATAACAGGCGTGCAACCAGGGATTCGTTAAAGCCTCCGCAAAAACCACGTTCGGAACCTATTATCAACCAGAGCTCATTATCCCCACTGGGCAGCTGGCGCGGAAAGAACCTAAGAAAATCCGCTGCGATCTTATCCAGGGTTTCGACCATCCCTGTCTGGCTTGCCGTAACCCCGCCCAGTTTGCGCAACTCCAACTGAGAGAGGGTCTTCATTGAGGTGATGATCGACCTCAACTCATCAAGCTGCTCCAGGTGTAGCTCCACGCTGCGATAACGGCTCATGTTACCTTCCCTGTATGTTCTAATATCCAGGGTCGCACCACCTCAAGCCACTGTTCCCTGTCATCCTCCAGGGATAGCTTGCTGTGAACCAGCTGCTGCTGTAGATGCAGCAACAGAGCTGGAAGATCATCCAGCTCAATGCCGTCAAACAGCCCGGCGTTAAACGCCACCAGCCACGCCATCTGAAACTCCACCGGCAGTGGCTTTAGCTGATCCTGCTTTAGAATCTCGCGCAGTATCTGGCCGCGGCTTATCGCCTGCTCCATAGATGCTTCAAGCCTGGTCCCGAAACGGGTAAACACCTCCAGCTCAAGAAACTGAAGATAATCCAGCTTCATCCTTCCGGCCTCGGCCTTGATCTTGGGATGCTGCGCCTGCCCCCCAATCCGAGATACCGATCTGGCTATGTCTATGGCGGGACGAAAACCGCCGGAGAACAGGGCCTGATCCAGATAGATCTGGCCATCGGTGATGGATATCAGGTTGGTCGGGATGTAGCTGGAGATCTCCCCCTGCAGCGTCTCTACGATGGGGAGAGTGGTCATGGAACCACCACCATGTTCCGCACTTAACGTAGTACTGCGTTCCAGCAGGCCTGCGTGAATTGAGAAGATATCTCCCGGATAGGCCTCGCGCCCTGGAGGGCGGCGTAGCAACAGTGACAGCTCCCGGTAGATCTTGGCGTGGGTGCTGAGATCATCATAGATCACCAGGGTGTCGCTCCCCTCACGCATCCAGGCCTCGGCCATGGCACAACCGGCAAAGGGGGCCAGGTATTGCATGCCTGGCAGAGAGCTGGCCTCAGCAACCACCACTGTGGTGTACTCCAGTGCAGAGTTGTGGCGCAGTGTGTTGATGGTGTTAATGACGGTGGAGCGCTTCTGCCCCACTAGCACATAGATGCACTTCACCCCCGTGCCACGCTGGTTGAGTACCGTATCTATGGCCAGGGCGCTACGCCCCAGCCCCTCATCGCCTATCAACAACTGGCGCTGGCCTTTGCCGATGGGGATCAGGGTGTCGATGGCCTTGATCCCGGTATAGAGTGGCTTGTGTACGAAATCACGCTGGATGATCGGCGGCGACTGTTGTTCTATGACCCGTTTTTTCTCCTCTTGCAGCTCACCCAGACCGTCCAGGGGACGTCCCAACGGATCCAGTACGCGACCCAGCAGACCGTCACCACAGGGTACGGATAACTGCTCATGCACCAGGTACGCCGCCATGCCTGAGGTGAGCGTCTGGCTCTCATCCAGCATGACCGCACCTACCTTATCGCGAGCCAGATCAAACACCATAGCCCGGCTACCATCAGCAAAAATCACCAGTCCGTTCATCTGCGCGGAGGGCAACCCGGAGATCCAGATAATGCCGTCACCCACCGATACCAGTAGCCCCTGTTCGGAAAAACGAATGCCATAGCGATAGGAGTCAAGCCATGACTCCTGTCTATCCAGCAGACTGGTGATTTGGGGATCAGTGTTCATGGGGCATATTGGCAAAGGTCTTCAGCTCATCATGCAGATTGGCATGAATAACCCAGGAGCCGACGGTAATACGCACTCCGGCAATCAGCTCAGGGTCCTGGCTGTAGTCGTATTCAAGCGGACCTGGCAGTAGCTCATCCAGATACTGTTCGAGGGCGGTCTGTTGGTTCTGGTTTAACGGGTAGGCGCTTATAACCTGTGCCGATAACGGCAGGATATTCTCCGACGCATGCAATAACGCATCCCGTTGCGCCGGACCTAGCTGCTGCAACTCGGCCATCAGCAGCTCGATCAATCTCGCCTGCATCTCCTCCGAGGCAACTCCGTTCAATAACCTGGAGGCGAAGCGTGCCCCCAACTCCAGTGCTCTAGTCTCACTCTGACGCAGCTGCTCCTTGGCCTGGCGTGCCGCCAGGACCTCGCTCTTTTTGCGCTCAGCCTCAAGGCCCAGTTGCAGCTCTGACAGCATGCGCGACCGCTCCGCATCTATCTCCTGCTGCAACTGTTTACGCGCCTCCTGGCGCTCACCCTCCCAGTCATCCAGACGGTTCTCATACTGTGCACGCAGCTCTTCAGCTTGCTGTTGCATCTCCTTGGAGTGCTGCAGTTTGTCTTCAATACCCTGCTGGCGTTTGGCAATCATCGCCTTCACTGGCTTGTAGAAGAACCGTTTCAGCAGCCACACCAGTACCAGGAAATTGGCGATCTCTAATACAAAGGTGGTCCAGTTCAGTTCCACGATGGCCTCTGCCTATGAACCAAGAAGATATTCGAGCAGTGGATTGCGGAACAGCACGATGAGCACAATGACCAATGCATATATGGCCAATGACTCAATCATCGCCAGGCCTATAAACAGGCTGCGCATAATCGACTTCTCCGCCTCCGGTTGACGTGCCAGCGCCTCCATGGCCGCAGCAATAGACTTACCCATCGCCAGCGCTGGCAGTTGCACCGCCAGAACAATGCCAAGCACCGCCGCCACAGTCGATGCTATTACAAAAAGATTCATATCTGTCATGTTGCTCTCCCTATTCTGTCTGACGCTCTTCCTGGGATTGAATACCGCCGGCTATATAGATTAGAGCCAGCATCCCAAATATATATGCCTGCACCAACGCCTCTACCACATGCAGCATAAGTATAGGTATTGGTACCAAAAATCCCGCCACCATCAGCACCAGCAACGCCGCTAGTTCCAGGCTCATCATGTTGCCGAACAGACGTACCGCCAGCGCGACGGTGCGAGTTATTTCGCTGATAATGTGAAACGGCAGCAGCACGGGGCTAGGCTTTAGATAGTGCTGCAGGTAGCGGCGGATGCCCTGGGTGCGAATACCGAACCAGTGCACGGAAAAAAACACCAGGGTGGCAAGCGCCGCAGTCACTGATAGATCCCGTGTGGGTGACTCAAGCCCCGGAACCAGTCCTATCATGTTGGCGCAGACCAGAAAGATCCACAAACCTGAGATAAAAGGCATGATAAGCGGGGTGTGCTGCCCGGCAACCTCGGAGACCGCACCCTCCAGAGTAGTAACAATCCCCTCCATCACCACCGCTCCGGTTCCTGGTGACTGGGTGAGGCGACGGGAAAGCAGCCAGCCAGCACCGCAGATAAGCACGGTCAAACCGATACAGGTCACCAGGCTGATACTTATACTCATCCCACCGAGGGTAAAGATGTTATCCACCCCTATACTGTTGCCGTTCATCTGTTCTCTCGCATTATCAGATAGACATTGACGGCCCCGACTATGACTCCCAGAAACAACAGGCTGAGGGTCCAACGCATGGAGTACCCCTCCAGCATGGAGTCGAGCCAACGACCAAGGTAGGCACCAGCCACCACCGGCAGAACCATAACCAGACCCAGGGTACCCAGGAATACGGTCTGAGCCAGTAGGGTCGGTCGCTCCTTGTCCGCCTTCTCCATGCGCCGTACCTGGCGCGCAATATCCTTACTCAGGCGACGGCGATCATTCATGATAATCTCATCCCCTGTCGCCCCAGCTCCCACATCCTCAGCAGCAGTGCCTCTTCCATGCGCTTCAGGCTCTGCTGTATTTCATGTAGCTGCTCCTCCTCTGCTACCAGTTCATCGATCAACCGCCTGGAGATGCTTTCGTACTCTTCATCAATCAGATAGTGCCTGCAGACCAAATTCAGGGTGTTGTCGGCAAAATAGAGTACTCCACCAGGCATTGCCAAGTACTGCCACGGTGCCCCCTGGCCGCAGCAAAAACGCGCCAGGCCGAACACCAGCACTGTCATAAAACGGGCATGCCCCGGCAGGATACCGAAACTGCCTGTGCTATCTTCACCCACAAAGGAGGTGACTGCCTCTACCTCTAGCCCCTTGCCGCTATCAAACAGATGCATGGTATAGCTATTCATTTCCGCGCCTCCTGCATGCTGCCGCGAAAATAACACTGCTCCTCAGGTATGGCGTCATGCTCGCCCCTAAGGAAGGCCTGGCAGTCATCAAGGGTATCGGCCAGCGCCACTGTCTTCCCGGCCATCCCGGTGTAGGCGGCGGTGGCCCAGAAGGGTTGGGTCAGATACCTCTGGAGCTTTCTGGCCCGCATCACGATGGTCCGGTCCCGACTGGAGAGCTCCTCTATACCCAGCATAGTGATAATGTCCTCAAGCTCAGCGTAGCGGGCCAGGGCCTCACGTACCCCTTCGGCAATGGCGTAGTGATGATCACCCAGGGTTTGCCGGTCCATCATCTTGCTGGCGGACTGCAATGGATCAACCGCCGGATAGATACCTTTGGCGGCCTGTGAACGCGAAAGGATCACACTGGTATCAAGGTGATTGAGGATGGCATTCACCGCCGGGTCGCTCATATCGTCGGCTGGCACATATACTGCCTGTACCGAGGTGATGGAACCATTGCTGGTGGATAGGATCCTGTCCTGTAGTTCGGCGACCTCAGTATGCAGGGTTGGCTGATAACCAACAGTTGCCGGCATGCGTCCGAGCAGGCTGGATATCTCGCTGCCCGCCTGGACAAAACGGAAGATGTTATCCATCACGAACAACACCTCTTTTTGCACGCTGTCCCGCAGGTATTCCGCATAGGTAATGGCCGACAGGCCAACCCTAAAGCGCACCCCCGGCGATTCATCCATCTGCCCGAACAGCATCAAGGTCTGCTCCAAAACCCCGGCCTTTCGCATCTCGTGCCACAGCTCATGTCCTTCACGGATCCGCTCCCCTACCCCGGCAAATACGGAGACACCCTGATGTATGGCAGCGATAGCGTGCATGAACTCCATAACCAGTACGGTCTTACCCACCCCAGCACCGCCGAACAGACCCGTCTTGCCACCCTTGATAAAGGGACAGAGCAGATCAATAACCTTAATTCCAGTCTCCAGGATTCCGCTGGTTCCTAATGAGTCGTTAAGGCTAGGAGGACGAGAGTGGATATTGCGATACCCTTCCGCAGTCAGGGATGGGCCACCATCCAGCGGTTCACCAAAGATATTGAGCAGACGGCCAAGGCATTGGGGCGTGACCGGCACCCGCAGAGGTGCGCCACTATCGTATACCGGCATTCCACGGTAGAGACCAGTGGTCTTATGCAGGGTGATGGCGCGAATGTGATGTTGATCGATATGCCGGTGCACTTCAAACAGATAACAGTCACTGTTCATCTCAGCAGTAAGTGCCTGACGAAGTGGTGGCAACTGGCGACATCTGACCTCCACCACTGGTCCATGAACTTCAGATATGGTACCTATGGCCTCTCTGGACGAAGATTCATTTGCAGATAAATCCATTTTTAGGCTCCTTATATATACACTCTAGCCCCGCCACAGGGATGCTACAAGGTCATAACCCGAGGCTTACAAGCAGCATTCAGAGAAATGAATTCATCAAATACGCCATCCGCAAGCGCTTTGGTTAATACAATCTATCTGTTTGGTTTAGACCAGGTGGTCGCGGTGACACTTAAGGTCAAAATGCCGCGTGGGTGTTGCCCGCGAATTGCAGACTCAAGCAAGAAACAGTAACTTTTGCACCTATAGCTCAGTTGGGTGAGGACGTGAAGAAATAGGCCCAGTTGACCTCTTATATCTCGGACGCATGTGACCCTGCAAATGCACTGTGGAAGCGGCGAAGCTGCGTGAGTATCACCCCCCGAAGGCTGAGGTCGCAGCTTCGACTCCTGTCAGGCGCGTCGCATTTCAATGATATTTCATATTAGTGATGCTAAATAAGGAAGCAACCGAATTAGAGCAGTTATGACTTTTGGGGTTTTTCTTCTGCATCTCGTTTCACTTCCTCCTCAGCAGAAGAGTCTACCGCTTTTTTTATACTGCCACTGGTCATTTTTTCCTTCCCAGATTGAATATTTTTTTCAAACTTATTTGAGGTGTTAAATGTCAATGACGCCTTTAGTTTTTCAGAGGATTCATTTAAAGCAGCATATACAGAATTAGTCAGGTTTGGAAAACCTTGTTCATCCCACGGCTCAGGAATCATCTTTGTCGCCAATGGGTTTTGATACCAATAGACCTTGCCTGTCTTCACATCGACTAGTTCACCTATCAGTGTTGCAGTGGCCACAGGCTCTGAAGTTGGAATCGGCCCATAATAATCGCGTGTTGTGCCTATGCTCCCGATACGGATCAATAAAATACGATCATACTTACCTGCGTAACTTGAAAAATCATTGGGGCTTTTACCTTTTTCATGAAGCTTGAGTTTGCTCGCTGCAGCCCTGGGTATGGGCTTATCAATAACATCAACGTTATAACCCTTTTCCTCTAAGACACTCGCAAAACCTGCGCCAACTTCTGAAAACCCTTTGAATTCCAACGTCTTCAAATGTTCGCCTAACGTCTTGTTCATCCCATAGATGACCGCCAAATCCAACAGACCAATACTCCCAGTAAAATAAGTTTCTGCCTGTTTTGGCTCAGCCAACAGCACACCTACTTTAATATCTTTGGAGTTTTCTGTGGCATCAAGATCAATTGCGGCAGGTATAGAAACGCATCCCACAGTTAATACAGCCAATAAAACAACCAGAATTCTTGTTATGTTTTTCATTTTTAACCTACCTTGTTTTATATATCCTGCGATCAAACATTATTCAATCGTTGTGTAGGGATAATGTTTAATCTCTCCCCGAAGTGTTCTAAAGGTAATGTAACCTTCATTATCTGCGAGCACTTTCCCCATCTCAAAGTAGTTGCCCATATGGTTCGTAAAACGAATCTCACTGTTTTTTGAATCTTTAAACTTTCTTGACAGGTCAGAAAAGACCAGGGATGGGATCTGTTTCAACATGCCGCTAATTATTCTATCGGCAAAAACTCGATCTTTGGTATTTAAATCAGAAAGCAGCTCATTATTTTCAAGCAATCTTCTCGACTGAATATGGAAATAGTTACGATATAATGTCTCGTTATTTTGTGATATCAATTCAGCAAGCACCTTCAACTTCAAAGACCCATAATTGGCACTAACACCAAGTGAGTGAGTGAGTCTCAACGTATTGCCTCTCTGTTTACCCACGTCCTGCTTATTGATTAATACAGGCAATCTATATGCCTTCTTCAAGCCATTAAAAGCAACTTTCCAATCTGTTTTATCCAGCGTTTTAAGCCAGTTAATCACTGGCTCATTAGCTTTTTTTTGCGCTCTGGATTGTCCAATGCCCTTGACTATGGCACCACCTATGAGAGCACCAGCCAAGCCTGCTGCTGGATTATATTGCGGGGTATTCATTGCAGCGTTCATATTGGCTTGATGCATTGAAAAGCCCAAAGAAGCTCGATCATAACCAGGCGTGGACAGTGCAACACGGCAAGACTCTTTTGGCCCAATTAGCCACACTTGGTCTGCCTGAACCTCAGTACTAGTTTTGTGCACAACCTTTTTAACATTGGTTGTACAACCCATATTTATAATAGTGAGTAGAATAAGCGCTAAGGGTAAAAGGAGGTGCCGCCCGACCATGTGGATTTCCATATTTATTATTAGTTCTATGCCGATGCAATCTCTGCTTCAAGTCAACGGCTGACCTTGTCTGGCCATAATCGCTATTATTTGTGTGCCAATCTAAATCAATACCCCGCGTGGATCAACAACAAACAGCTACCCACTTACCCTCAACACCTTAAAACTAAACAAAAAACCACCTACGCAAGCACAAAATTCCATATATTTGACATATATCACGTTTCGTCAATGACAATTGTCAATCTTAGGACCAAGATCTCACCTCAACACACTCCAACTTGTAGCCCACAACATATTAATAAAAGATTACAAGTGTCATCAAAGTAGTCAGATGTAAACCCAGATTATAGTAACAGCCTAACAACTAAGGAGGGCATTATGACTTGTCTCATAACCCGTGTATTCACATTTTCCCTGGTCTGTACTGTTTTGACCTTGCAAACAGCAACTGCGGCCGACGACGTAACAGTCAATCAGCTGCTTGCCTCCCAATGCGCTCAGTGCCATGGAACCTATGGCCGCGCAGTTGGAGATATAGATTCACTCGCAGGAGAGGATGACCTGTCTGAGGAACTCATGGAGATGCGTAACGAAAACAATCCTAATGACATCATGGAGCACCAAGCTCTAGGTTACACCGATGACCAGATCCGGCGAATTGCCGCTTACTATGCCACAGTCTCTGAGGGCGGCGGATCTAATTCAGGCGGAAATGATTCTGGGGGTTCAGACGAGAATGATTCTGACGATTCATCCGAACATAAAAAGTCTGAGCGCAAAAAAAAATCTGAGCGCAAAAGATCAAGAGATGAACATTAGCACCGAGCTTGCCAAGCATATCTAGCTAAATTCTCAGCCAAGAATTCGAGGAGATCAGATTCATGAAAATTAATCGCAGACATTTTTTAACCACAGCCGGTGCCGGCCTAGCCCTAGCGAACTTTCCTGGCATAATCCGCGCTGCCACCCCCGCACGCGTAGTAGTTATCGGCGGAGGATTCGCTGGAGCTACGGTTGCTAAGTACCTTCGCCTATGGAGCAATTTTACCGTAGATGTAACCATGGTTGACCCAAACCCGCATCACACCTCATGTGTATTAAGCAATCTGGTACTGAACGAACGTTTCCCATTAGAAGAACTGAATATGCCCTACTCATTTCTCGAGTCAAAATATGGGATAAATGTGATTCAAGATAAAGTTGAAGAGATACAAGGCACTAAAGTTCGCCTGTCGAATAGTGGCTGGGACACCTACGATAGGGCAGTAGTAGCAACCGGCATTGGCTTTAAGAAACCAAGCGGACTCGACTCAGATAAAAGCCCCCACGCCTGGATTGCTGGAGAACAGACGACACTGTTAGCCAAGCAGATTAGTGAAATGGAGGCAAACTCAACTTTTGTTATGACAATTCCTAAGTCACCGTATCGTTGTCCTCCTGGACCTTATGAACGCGCCTGCCTGGTCGCGGATCATATGACGAGAAAAGGAGTGACCTCTGTAGATTCGCCAAGCGTGATTGTGCTGGATGCCAACTCCAGCATTCAGGCTGAAAAAGAGACATTCTCACGTGCTTTTAACGAGCTTTATGGCAACGTCCTGCAATATGTACCTGATGCAGAAGTACTTAGTGTCAACTCATTAGAAGGCAGAATCTATACCAGCGCAGGAGATTTCCAAGGCGATGTTTTGAATGTGATCCCAGATAACCAAGCAACCAGCGTTGTTCTTCAATCAGGACTGACAAACGGTGGCAGCTGGGCTCCAGTTGACCCCACCACGTACGAATCCACCCTTGATGATTTTGCTGGAGTACATGTGATAGGCGACTCTCAGAACACTAATCAACCAAAATCAGCCCACATGGCAAACGCTCAAGCCAAGGTGTGTGCCGATGCAATTCTGCGCACACTTACCGGAATGCCGACAGATTCTGAAGAGCGCCTCGCAAACCTGACTACCAATTCAGCCTGCTATAGCCCAATAACAAGAACCCAAGCATCTTGGTTAACAGCTACCTTTGCTTACAGCACAGACGCCAACAAGATGCAGCTGACACATATTGGTGAAGCAGACAATTGGAACAAGGAAAATTACCAAGAGATGTTTGTCTGGGCCAGTAATCTGTTTACCGATAGTTTTGCGTAATCAGTTAATACCATTACCCAAAGGCCACCCTATCTAGGGTGGCCTTTTTTGTCCGCACTCAAACTACGATAGACGCCACGCTTTCTCTAAATATACCTACGCACCAGTTTGCCCTCCTCCATAACCACCAACACTGCCATGGCCATTACAAGTAGATGCAGCCATTGATCAAAGGTACTGGCAAACTGGTGTTAGAAGGTCTGCCCCGGGCAGAGCATTGAATCACCTAGATCGTCCCTGTCAGAAACTGAACTTATAATCATAGCTTTCGGCCAAGCGCTTTTCTTGGACCGAACGATCAGCCTTGCAATAATTTCTGTTGGATTAATCTAACCTTAACATAGGTATATTTTGAAAAAATAAAAAAGACAAGACCTAAAACTAGGTGGCTTTAGACAGATAATAGATGGTTTTTTGGATGAATCATTCGGCCATCAGGCCAACTTTTAAAGGATATAGAGCCTTCTCAATCCTTTGGAAAAACTCGCCCCTATTAAACGGCTTTTCCATATAGTCATTGGCTCCAATCTTTCCAGCCCAGAACTGTTCCACGGCCTGTTTGTTACCGCTGATGATTATGATGGGGATATCTTTAGTATCGCTGTTCTTTCGAAGCACGCGGGTTGCCTGAAAACCATTTATGCCAGGCATAACCACATCCATGAAGATTAGATCCGGGCTGTGCTCAAGCGCCATATCAATCCCTTCCCTCCCGTTGGTGGCTTCAACCACCTTGTAGCCTGACTCCCACAACATCTTCGACATAACAAAACGAATGGTTGATGAGTCATCAACAATGAGCACACTGGTGCCCATAGGAGGTACAACGCGCCTATTTCTACGCCGTTCAACTCGCTCAGGGGTTGATGGTTTTCTTTTGCGAAAAAAACGTCTTAAACCTTGCCGATCCATTGTGTAATTCTCCTATCCATGTTGCAGCCTACTCCATAACATCACACTTCAAAACGGGAATTATCCTCTTTTGCAATCAAATCACAAGAGCTGAATAGAGTGCAAGTCTTGAAGAGGTTCTCACTTCATCTGATTTGTAGTCGTTTAATTCATTAGGTATCAGCTATTGCTGCATTTGCTCTTGCCTATGGATCGCTACACCTTGAGCGAACTCATCAGGCGTGACTTTACCGTCTCCATCCTTATCCAGATCCTCAAACTCCATCATATTGCTCAGACCACGCATCATTCGTCCCTCTTTCGCCCGCGCAGTGATTCGCATTGTGCGTGCCTCAATAAACTCCTCCTTATGCAGATAGCCATTCTTATCCAGATCGAACTCTTCAAAGATAGGCATATTACCCGCCATTCCTGGTCCCTGGCCCATACCAGGCCCCATACCAGGCCCCATACCCTGCCCTTGGCCCTTACCCTGCCTATGAGCTAGTACACCTTGAGCGAACTCACCGGGCGTAACTTTGCCATCTCCATCCTTATCCAGATCCTCAAACTTCATCATATTGCTCAGACCACGCATCATTCGTCCCTCTTTCGCCCGTGCAGTGATTCGCATGGTGTGGGCCTCAACAAACTCCTCCTTATGCAGATAGCCACTCTTATCCAGATCGAACTCTTCGAAGGTAGGCATATTGCGCCCCATCCCTCGGCCCATGCCACTACCTGGCCCAGCGCCCTGACCCATACCAGGACCTGGAACAGAAGCTGAATCCTGCGCCTCAGCCACAAGCACTACGGACAGAAAAAGACATGACACACAGGTTGTTAATAAGCGCCGCATAACAATTCCTCCAAAATTTGGTTAACATTGAGATGTAGAGTAAAGATATTCTCTTAGGTTCATTTTGTCATTGAGAATAGGCGCGCAGCTCATTAAATCAGGTGAAAATCTTTTCTCTTATCTCTGATATAGACAATGGATGATTTTCCGTCTCCTGCACTACCATTTCCAGCTCATCCTCCCTCAGGCTATCGTCCATACTCAACTGTATATCCAGTATCTCTTCATTGGCCTCAGATACCCCATCACCATGCTCTATACGCTCCCTTACCCGCTCGCGCAATACCTGTTCGCTAAAACGCATATCCAGAATCACAAAGGGTACCAGCATTCGCTTTGCCATTTCGGCAAACATCCGGCGCTGCTCCCGTTTTAGAAAGGTGGCGTCCACAATAGCAATAAATCCATAGGCAATTAGATCTTCTGCCAGATCCAGTAATCGCTGATAACTCTTCCGGGTAGCCTCCGCGCTATAGATCCCGCTCTGCGGTCCAGAATCACTGGCGCTGTCTGCCCCTAATCCGTAGAGCCGCTTGCGCTCTACATCGGAGCGTATCTGCACCGCTGGCAAGGACATGGCGAGAAGCTTGGAGGCAAAACTCTTGCCTGACCCTGATACACCATGGGTAATAATCACTGCTGGCTGTCCAGGCTGAATGTAACTCTCCGCCAGGTCGATATAGGCATGAAGATCCCGCTCCAGGTCTAGCTGCTCCTCTGCGCTCACATCATCCTGACTCAACCTGATTGCCGTAACCTTGGCCCGAACCAATGCCCGGTAGGTCTTATAGAAGGCCAGCAGTTCCAGCCCGTCATAATCCCCAGTCTGCTCCAGGTAGCTGTTGAGAAAGCGCTGAGCCAGCTCCGGACGTCCCCTCTTCTCTAGGTCCATCACCAAGAAGGAGATCTCGCTTATTACATCGATCCAACGCAATTCACTACTAAACTCAATACCGTCAAATATCACCGTTTCATCGTCAATAAGGGTGATATTCCCCAGATGCATATCGCCATGACACTCCCTCACAAAACCATTCGCCTTGCGTGCGGCGATGGTACCAGTCAGGCCCGCATGTATCCGAAGCGCCCACTGCTCCAGCCGATCCAGCTGCTGTGCAACCTCAGGTTCATATTCCAGCAACCTGATTATATCGAGACTCTCTTGCATGGGGTGTAACACATGCTCGGGAGAGCCGTATGGATCATCGACATCGGACCGATTGATCCCCGCATGAAAGGTCGCCACCTTTAACGCCAGTCCATCCACCAGTTCCGGCGTCAGATGCTCTATGTGTTGGGACAGTAGTCCGTTCGACGGGAAGCGCCGCATGCGCACCGCATACTCCAGGACTGGTCCATTTCCACCTATCTCCGGATGCTGACTGTCGCCAGTTATGGCATCGACATCCAGATATAGATCTGGCGCCAGGCGGCGGTTCAGGCTTAGCTCTTTTTCGCAGTAGTATTGGCGCTTCTCCAAAGTGGAAAAGTCCAGAAAGCCTAGATCCACCGGCTTTTTGATCTTATAGGCAAAATCACCCACCAGCAGCAGGTACGAGATGTGGGTCTCAACCAGTTCAACTTCAGTGGCAGAATGAGGCCATATCTCAGGGTTTTGCAGCGACTCAATCAGATCAGTAAATGTAGACATGGCCAGAATAGGTTCGCATAATGGCGGTTTTTAACCGGGAACATCACTATGAGTATAGACCGAATTGTTATGGCCTTTGCTGGCGCAGTTATCCTAATCAGTCTGGCCCTGACCCAGCTGCACCATCCTAACTGGTGGTGGCTTACCGCCTTTGTGGGGGCCAATCTATTTCAGGCCGCATTTACCGGCTTCTGCCCTCTTGCTACTATCCTGAAGAAGATCGGCGCAAAAAGCGGGGCCGCATTCTAAAACTGCTCAGGAGTGGACTTCGATATTTGAAGTCCACTCTTCTCAACGCATAAAACTGAGGCGCTGACCCCGTATCCTCTCGTCCACCTTTCCATGATGGTAAACAAGCTGTCCGTTCACAAATGTGGCGGTAATGGATGATCTAAGACGCATCCCCTCCAAGGGCGACCAGCCACATTTATACAGCACATCATCTCTCTCAATCCTATTGGGGTGATCATAATCGATAAGTGCCAGATCAGCCCAGTAGCCTTCGCGCAGGTAACCACGCTCTTCAATCTGGAACAGCCTGGCTGGCGCATGGCTGGTCTTCTCAACCAGCATATCCAGTGACAGATCCTCGTCATGACATAGCTCCAACATCATAGGCAGAGCATGTTGCACCAGGGGCAGACCTGATGGAGCCTGAAAATAGTTTCCGAGCTTCTCTTCCAGCAGGTGTGGGGCGTGATCTGTAGCCACCACATCGATACGTCCATCCCTCAGTGCCTGGCGCAGGGCATCACGATCAGCGGATGTCTTGATGGCAGGATTGCACTTGATGAACGCCCCTTTGAGATCATAGTCCTTGTCTGAGAAAAACAGGTGATGCACACACACTTCCGCCGTGATCCTTTTCTCATCCAGGGGCTTAGCCTCGAACAGCTCCATCTCCTTGGCCGTGGTGAGATGCAACACATGTAAACGGGTGCCATGGCGCTTTGCCAGATCCACCGCAAATGATGAGGAGAGATAACAGGCCTCTTCACTTCGAATATGTGGGTGCATGGATATGGGCACATCATCCCCATATTTTGCCCGCGCCTCATCCTCATTGCGCTGAATGGTGGGTGAGTCCTCACAGTGGGTGGCAATCAGCACCGGGGCATCACGGAATATCTGCTCCAGGGTCTCCTCCCTGTCCACCAGCATATTGCCGGTGGAGGAGCCCATGAAGACCTTGATACCACAGGCCTGTTTTGGATCTAGGGAGCGGATCACATCTATATTGTCGTTGGTAGCACCCAGATAGAAGGCATAATTGGCCACCGAACTCTCGGCCGCTATTTGGTATTTGGCCTCCAAAGCGTCCAGAGTGACCGTATTGGGATTGGTGTTGGGCATATCCATAAAACTGGTTATGCCACCAGCTACCGCCGCGATGGATTCGGAGTGTATATTCGCCTTATCGGTAGAACCAGGCTCACGGAAATGGACCTGATCATCGATCATGCCAGGGATTAGGATGCGTCCCTTGGCATCCAGCACCCGACAGCTTTCTGGAGCTGGTATTTCTGAATCAACCCGTTCAATACGACCGTTTCTTATCAGCAGGTCTCCATCCAGGGTGATCCCTTCATTCACCATCCTAGCATTCTTGATTAGTATTATTTCAGCCATCAATCGTACTCCCGGTCTTTCCAGTTACGGATCGCCGTAAACACCTCTGCGCCAGCGGCAAGCTTGCGCCCGGCGTATCTCTCTGCCGCTGCAATCACATTCGGTTCGCCCACACGCAAAAACGGATTTGTCTCCAACTCCTCTTTCAGCATGGATGGCACCGTGGGCTCACCCCTGGCGCGCAGATCAGATGCCTTATCAACCCGGGCCTGAACTAATGCGCTATCCGGCTCCACCCATTTGGCAAAACCCAGATTAGCCAAGGTGTACTCGTGGGCGCAATAGACCTTGGTGTCTGGCGACAAGGCCGCAATCTTCTGTAACGAATCATGCAACTGCTCATGGGTACCGCTAAATACCCGGCCACAACCTGCCGCGAACAGGGCATCACCACAGAACAGCACCCCTTCACCATAGTAGGCCAAGTGTCCCTCGGTATGCCCCGGGACATCCATGACCTCAAATTCTACCTGTAGTGAGAGCAGATCGATCCGATCTCCCCCACTAACCGGCTGGGTAACAGATCTAATCGGTTCATTTGCAGGCCCATACACCACAGCATTGGGCCAGACCTGGAGCAGATCATCCACCCCTCCGGTATGGTCACCATGCTTATGGGTCAACATGATCGCAACCAACTCCAATCCCTCCTGGCGCAACAGATCTAGCACCGGGATCTCATCACCCGGATCGACCACCGCTACCTGGGGCCGATCGTCACTCTGCAGCAACCAGATATAGTTGTCATCAAAGGCTGGTATGGGGCGAATATTGAGCATAGATTATTTGCCGTACAGCTCCTCGGGTGAGATAAGGGGTTCGCTGATCACCTCCAGACGATCTCCCTTCACCGCATTATAGAAGCAGCTACGCCTCCCGGTGTGACAGGCAGGACCAGTCTGATCAACTATCAGAAGTATAGTGTCTCCATCACAATCCAAACGCATCTCCTTCAGCATCTGTACCTGACCGGAAGATTCACCCTTGCGCCACAACTTCTGGCGGGAACGGGAGAAATAGCAGACCCGTCCAGTGCTCAGGGTCTCGTCCAGGGCCTCGCGATTCATCCAGGCCATCATCAGAACCTCACCGCTATCGTGCTGCTGGGAGATGGCGGGCAACAGCCCATCGGCGTTAAAAGGGAGTGACTCAACCACCTCAGCCCAAGGTAAAGACTGACCAAGGGCAAATTTTTCTGTCTGTTTCAGCATTACTTCTACTCTTTAGTGATAAATATTAGACTAATAATACACCCTTGAGTCAGGCTTCGCATGGTTGACTATTGGCCTCAACTTCGGAGTATACTTTCACCTTCTCCAACACCCCTGAAAAAACATGCAGATATACAGAATTTCATTTATCAATCAAGGCAAGGTATACGAACTCTATGCCGAGAACGTATACCAGGGCGATCTCTACGGATTTGTGGAGATCGAAGGACTGATCTTCGGCGAAACCACATCAGTAGTAATAGATCCGGGCGAGGAAAAACTGAAAGCGGAATTCGGTGGAGTAGAGAGGACCATGGTCCCCATGCACTCGGTGATCCGCATCGACGAAGTAAAGAAACAGGGGCAAAGCAAGATCATTGAATTGGACGGGAATGCAAATGTAACTCCCTTCCCGGCTGGTATGATGCCGCCTGGGAGAGGCAAAGATAAGTAGCGAGGCCTTTACAAGTAGCATCCTAATAACTGATGCGCCACCTGTTACTCATAGCATTATTGAAAACCATGAATTAAATTTACCACGTATTTTAGAAGGATAACTCTCTTACTATACCGATACCATTGTTCTCATAATTGCTATAATGAATACCAGTATTGGAGAACGCATTGAAGAAGTCTATCCTCCTCGCCCTTTTGTCTTCGCTGCTTAGCGGGATGTTCTGTCTCTACCTATACCAATCCTATGTCAACGATAAAGCACAGATTGAATCGCGTCAGCTTTCCAACCTAGCCAACCTTTACGAAAGCTCGCTGACCACCTACCGGCTCAACGCCCACGCGGTGTTTGACAACATCATCATGCAGCCTGATGTGCTAACGATTCTGCATCAAATTGACCTCTCCTCGCCGCAAAAAATAACAGCGGTACACGAGGAGCTTCACAAACTGCTCAAATCGCGTTATGAGAATCTGAAAAGTACGCTCCACCTCCGGCAGCTGCACTTTCACCTGCCCGACGGCAGAAGTTTGTTACGCATGCACCGCCCAGGCAAATACGGCGACCCGCTGTTTGAGGTGCGTAACTCCGTCAAACTGGCCAACACCAACCGCATCTACGTCGAAGGCTTCGAAGAGGGCAGAATTTTCAACGGTTACCGTTACGTCTTTCCAATTCTCGACCGAGGCCGCCACCTTGGCAGCGTCGAGATCAGCGTCTCGATCAGCGCCATCATCGAACAGCTTTCACACATCCACAAACAGCATACATTCTATTTTATGATTGATAAAACTGTCTTCGCGAAAAAGGTGTTCGAAGACGAAAAATCCAACTACCGGGGCTCCAAACTCTCAGGCGATTTCGTCATAGACGAAGAGGTAAATTCACGTTTCAATGCTGCATTCGAACCTTGTCTGGACCGATTCACCAACAATCAAGGCGTTCAACAGCATCTGACGCATTTCGATGCCTTCGTTCAGTCTTGCGAGATGAGAGATCAAAGCGTCATCTCCACCTTCTTACCAATTTACAACGTCAAAAAGGAGTCGGTCGCCTACATCGTTGCCTTTGAGAACAACCCGGTCATCCGAGTACGCTTCGAAACCCTGATGATTCAGATTCTCTTTACCCTGCTGGTCGCCGCAATGCTGTTCGGATTTATTCGATACCTGTTTCACCGCCACGAATATACAATGCAGGAGAAGGCTAAACTCGACCGACTGGTAAAAGAGAAGACCAAGGAGCTCGAGCGGGCCCAGGAAGATAGCCTGAGTCGCTATCGCTCCACCATTCTCGCGCTGATAAACCTGACCGAAGAGCGCGATACCTACACGGCGGGCCATACGCGGCGCGTCGCCGAATACGCGAAGATGCTCGCCGAATCGATGGGTATTGGGGAAGATGACATAACGAAACTTTACGAAGCTTCGATTCTGCATGACATCGGCAAAATCGTCACGCCTGATAGTGTTTTGCTCAAACCGGGCAAACTCACCGCAGCAGAGTACGACATCATCAAAGAGCATGTCATCGTCAGCGAATCAATCCTTCAAAACATCAACTTCGATAAGACTATCCTCGAGATCGTTAAATACCATCACGAGCGCTGCGACGGCAGTGGATATCCCTATGAGCTAAGCTGCGAAGATATCCCGGTGATGGCGCGAATCCTGGCAGTCGCCGATACCTTTGACGCCATGACAACCAACCGGATCTACAAACCCCGCAAGAGCGTCGAGACCTCGCTCAAAGAACTCGAATCTCTCAGCGGAACCAAATATGATCCGCTCGTCGTCGAACATGCGCTGAAAATATTCCCCGACGTACACATCGACATGACCGTGACCCAACTCCCCACCAGCGTTATTGAACAAGAGCGCCTCTCGCACTATTTCAAGGATCCGCTGACCAACCTGTTCAACATACGCTATCTGCAACTGATGATGCAGTTCGGCGTCGCAGGACGGTTTTACGTTTGCGCCAACACCGTCGCCATCCGCAAATTCAGCGATCTTAACCGAGACCAGGGCTGGGAAACCGGTAACAAGGTTCTTGTTCAACTCGCCGAACTGCTTGAACGGGTATTCGAACACTCCATGATCTTCCGCATCTATGGGGACGATTTCGTAGTACTCTCAGAAGAGCACATTGACGCCGATATTGAACAGCTTCAGGCAAAGTTTGAAAGGGTCAGCGGATTCTGTCTGGAACTCTCCTTGATGCACTTTGACCTGCACAATCAGGAGCAGCGCCAATCCCTAATCCAACAGATCCAAAATGAGATTGGTTAAACCAGAGAAACATTGGCAACGCTAAAGTGGACACTTTTTTTATCCTTAGAAAATACAAAAAAGATGCCCACTTTTTCAAGCATCTTATTCAGTCACCTTATTGCGAATCATCATTGCTCTAATTTCAGCACTGTCCTAACTTCTTTCTCGCCCCCAGCATGAGACAAAAACATGTCACGCGTTATCTACACCTTTTTGCTTACTCTGATTCTGTTTGGCTGTGGTGACAACCAGACCGAAATAGACGACCACTCCACTCCCCCGCTGATAACCGCCGCAGAGAGCGGTGACATAAAAACCCTCAAAGAGCTGCTTGCAGATAACAACCCGGTTGATGTTCAAGACAGCTGCCGCTGGACCCCTCTGATGAAGGCGGCCCTAAACGGCCATACAGAAATAGTAAGACAACTTCTTACTACCAAGGCAAAGGTTGACCTAACAGATCAGGGTGGTTACACCGCGCTTATGCTGGCTGCATCCAACAATCACTCTGCCATTGTGGAACTTCTGATTTTGAATGGCGCAGAGATTAATCACAAGGAACAGACCCAGGGCTGGTCTGCTCTGATCTGGTCGGCAAAGAGAGGCCACCTGGAAACGGTCAAGCTGTTGCTGGGATATGGAGCAGACAAGATGATTCGTGATCATAAGGGTATGACAGCCCTGGATTGGGCGGTTAAGAGTGGGCATAGCGAGATTGCGGAGTTGTTGCTGGCGGGAATGTAGTGAATCTCTTAGTTAGAATCTACTCAATATTATCCATCCCCCCCTCACCCTAACCCTCTCCCCGCTGGGGAGAGGGGATGAGTTGGATTAACATCTTAATTATATGACGGCCGGCGGTTAAGGGTGGGCATAGCGAGATTGTGGAGTTGTTGCTGGCGGGAATGTAGTGAATCTCTTAGTTAGAATCTACTCAATATTATCCATCCACCCCTCACCCTAACCCCCTCCCCGCTGGGGAGAGGGGATGAGTGGGATTAAGATCTATTTATTATCTGCAAAATACTCTTTGGTCAATTTAAACACCACCGGACTCAACAACAACAGCGCTACCAGGTTGGGCAACGCCATCAGGGCGTTCAGGGTATCCGCCACCAGCCAGATAAAACTCAACTTGGCAACAGCCCCGATGGGAACAGCTATGATCCAGAGTATGCGGAAGGGTGTTATAGATTTGATCCCAAACAGATACTCCACACACTTCTCGCCGTAGAAGCTCCATCCCAGCAGGGTGGTAAAGGCGAACAAGGCCAGTCCAAGGGTAACTATGTATCCTCCAACACCTGGCAGGGCCATCTCAAACGCAGCAGCAGAGAGTGAAGCACCAGTCTCCCCTCCGGTCCAAGCTCCCGTAATCACGATAACCAACCCGGTAATAGAGCAGACGATGATGGTATCAAGGAATGTACCCAGCATAGCCACGGTACCCTGACGCACCGGGCTATCGGTCCCAGCAGCAGCATGGGCAATAGGGGCGCTACCCAAACCAGCCTCGTTGGAGAATACCCCACGGGCCACACCAAAACGAATAGCGGCCCAAACTGCCGCTCCGGCAAAACCGCCGGTGGCAGCCACCGGAGTAAATGCGGATTTCACTATAAGCACAACCGCGTCGGGAACTGCGCCAATATTCATTATGATTACCACCAGACCTGCCAGCACATAGGCAACGGCCATAAACGGAACCAACTTTCCAGCCACCTCTGCGATCCTTCTGATCCCGCCGATCAGAACCAGTGCTGTCAGCACCGCCAATACCAGACCTGTAGCAATATGAGGAATGGCAAACTTGGCATTCAGGGCATCTGCAACCGAATTGGCCTGCACAGTGTTACCTATTCCGAAACCCGCCAGAGCACCGAAGACGGCGAACAGAGTACCGAGCCAGACCCACTTACTGCCCAGACCATTCTTGATGTAGAACATGGGCCCGCCGATGTGGTTACCCTCCTCGTCCACCTCGCGGTATTTCACCGCCAATACAGCCTCTGCGTACTTGGTGGCCATACCCACCAGGGCAGTACACCACATCCAGAACAGGGCGCCAGGACCACCCAGGAAGATAGCGGTAGCCACACCAGCAATATTACCGGTACCAATTGTGGCCGAAAGCGAGGTCATCAAAGCGTTGAAGGGAGTTATATCGCCTTCACCTGCTGACTTTCTTCCAGACCATAACATCCGAAAACCGTAGCCCAAACGGGATAACGGCATCAGCTTGAGCCCAACCATCAGGAAAAAACCGGTGCCCAGAATAAGGGCCAACATCCCTGGACCCCAGGCAATGCCGTTTATGAAACCAATAAAATCGCTTATCGCTTGCATGTAACCCTCCCCAGAATTCTAATTATCTGCACAATATACACTCTGATATCTGACTTGTCCCACGCATTAAAGTAAAGTAATTTGCTTATACATTAAGATCATTGAGCCTGAATCAAAAGAATATATATGAAAGAGCTGCACGATCTGGAACTTACACTCAACTCACGCACCCCGATTATTGTTATCGAGTCCAAGGAGGAGCTAAGGGTCTTAGAGCTTTTTACTCGACTGGGGATGCGCCTACAACATCCACTATTCCGTTGGTCCATAACCGATGGGCTGCAACGACTGGAAATAGACTACGACCCACAAAGAACCACATCAGATCCTGACGAGGTCCTTAAGCACATCAAATCATTGTCACGCCCTGGCATATTTGTACTACTGGATTATCACCCGTACCTTAATGACCCGATCCATATTCGGCTAATTAAAGAGATTGCCCAGAAGCATAAGCAGCTCTCCCGCACCCTGGTCTTTCTCAGCCATGAGATTGAAATCCCCTCTGAGCTGAAACACCTGACGGCTAAATTCCAGCTCAAGATGCCGGACCGCTCCGACATCATGCAGCTAATCCAGGAAGAGGCCAAACATTGGAGCACCAGCAGAAGCGATAACAGCAAGGTGAAGGTGGACCGGAAAGCCATGGAAAAACTGGCGAGCAACCTGACCGGCATTACCAGCACAGATGCCCGCAGGCTGATTCGCACCGCCATCGAAGATGACGGCGCCATCACCCATGATGATCTGGCGTCCATTATGCAGGCAAAGTATGAACTGATCAGCAACGATGGGGTTATCTCCTATGAGTACGACACGGCGAGATTCTCGGATATCGCCGGACAGGCCAATCTAAAGAGGTGGCTAGAGCACAGGCGCAAGGCGTTTATGGACAAATCAAGCTCTCTGGACAAACCTAAAGGCATCATGCTGCTCGGTGTGCAGGGTGGCGGCAAAAGTCTGGCGGCAAAGGCAGTAGCCGGCACCTTCGGCATACCATTGTTAAGGATAGATTTTGGCGCCCTCTATAATAAATTCTACGGCGAGACCGAGAAAAATCTCAGACACGCCCTGAATACCGCCGACATCATGGAGCCATGCGTACTGTGGATGGATGAAATAGAAAAAGGTATAGCCGCCGATGGGTCTGACGACGGCCTGCCCCAGCGCATGCTGGGTACCCTGCTCACCTGGATGGCGGAGAGAAAGACCAGCGTGTTTCTGGTAGCCACCTCCAATGACATCGAAAAACTGCCACCGGAACTGATCCGTAAAGGCAGACTGGATGAGATCTTCTTCATCGACCTGCCAAAGAGCAAAATAAGAGAAGAGATCTTCAATATCCATCTGCGCAAAAGAAATCTCGCCCCCAGCGGCTTCAACCTGAAACAGCTGACAGACGCTAGCGACGGCTTTTCCGGGGCAGAGATTGAGCAGGTGGTTGTCTCCAGCCTCTACTCAGCCCAGGCACAGGATAGGGTGGCAGATACAGAGATTATGCTGGAAGAGATAAAACGCACCAGGCCACTTTCAGTGGTTATGTCAGAAAAGGTTCAACAACTGCGGCTGTGGGCAGCAGAACGCACGGTGCCGGCAGACTAAGCTATGGCATCACCACAACTTCTAGGACAATTCGCTACAACCCATCGGATACATACTGGGCTGGTCGAGTCTATCCCTGACGCCGATTGTTATTACAGTTTTCATCCTCAGCTGGCTCCACTGGCCTAAAATCTGGGCCTCTGCGTTTACGAGGAAGAGCTACTGGTTGCGTGAGGGGGTTCAGGGCGAAAACCTGACGCGCCCTGCCAAACCCGGACAATGCCGGAACACAAACTACTCAAGCAAGATCGCATCTGGCAACTCAGCATCTCATTTCCCTCGCACCTATTGTGGATGCAGTCGACGTTTCCCAGGTTTATTACCGTAACGGCGCCAAAAACTCCATATCATGCTACGACAATTAGCTACCGGCCCGGATGGCCGAATTAAGCAGCTTTCGCATCTCCAGAAGGCCTGTCACCAACTATGAACTCCTCTGCTTTATGCCAGACGACGGCTATGAACAGCGGCGGTATTGGACTGATGCAGATTAGGAGTGGCTACAGAGCAGCAACATATCCCCACCCATACAGTTGGCAGCAAGGTGATTCCGACAACTGGTTTGGCATCGTCCTGAACGGTCCGGCCGATCTAATTGATGAGGAGCCTATAATGGAAGTAAACCAGCATGAAGCCCAGGCGTACGCATCATGGGTTGCAGGTCACAACGCGATCACACAGCTGCTGAACCTCAGCATGAGTACCAGTAGGAGGTTGCGGTCCATACCCAGGCGATTGATAAACTAGGAAACGTTTGGGAATGGCGTTCTAATTCGTTTCATTCCTATACGGGTTATGAACCGAGCAGAGACGACATATTAGCCAACAAATATTTTTATGTAGATAAGATTAGCCTACGCGTTGATAGCATACCCGCCCATCAACATAGATAGCGTCCCAATAGTTTAGCCTGCTTTATCTAGTGTTTTTTTCCCAGCTCTCTTCAGCTATCTTATTTGATGTTAAAGGGCCTAACATTACTGCCGATAACCTACCATATAAGTGAATGCCCCTCATTAGGATCCAAAACCACCCCAACCTAACATGCCAATATCTATATTCGAAATTAGCGTCCATGATCTGAAATATGGCATGTTTGTATCTTCTCTAGACCGACCATGGCTAGAAACACCATTCCCCATTCAAGGCTTTACCGTAAAGTCTGACCTGGACAAAGAACATATAAGCAAGTATTGCGAATATGTTTATATTGATGTGCAAAAAAGCAATATCAAATCCATTCCTAAACATATTATTAATTTGTATAGCAACCCTCATGCCACAAAAGACTCAGCGCAGATTTACAAACTTACCCATATAGACCGAATCCTGTATCAAAAGACAACCAGCAGAGAAGACGAGCTAGAGTCTGCAAGAGAGAACTTTCGTCTTGTTGAAGACACCTATAAGAGTCTATTGGATGACGTAAACAATGACAGACAGTTGGATATACCAGCAGTGAAAAAGGCCATCAAACCGATGGTCAGGAGCATTGTGAGAAACCCTGATGCCTATATATGGCTAACCTACCTAAAAAGTATTGACAGTTACACATATCACCACGCTATATCTTGTTCAGTATGGGCTGTAGCCTTTGGTAGGCACCTGGGACTGCCGGCGCATATGTTAAATTCTCTTGCTACCGGTTGTTTTCTTTTCGATATAGGAAAAGGGAAACTGCCAAAATCACTATTAAACAGCAAAAAGCAACTTTCCCTGGATGAATTTGAAATCGTACAAAAACATGTATCCTATGGTCTTGATATTGTAAAAAAACAAAAAGGGGTAGATAAAGATATTATTGATATGATTAAGACACATCACGAACGCCATGATGGCAGCGGCTACCCTATGCAGATCAAGAAAAACAGCATTCCTCTGTTTGGTCGTATAGCTGGTCTTGTTGATGTCTATGATGCCATTACTTCACCCCGCCCCTTTTGTAAACCAGTACCGACATATGAGGCAATCGCATCACTGTATGAATGGCGTGAGACCGAATTCCAAACCGAACTTATCGAACAGTTCATACAGGTAGTAGGCATCTATCCGGTAGGATGTCTAGTAGAACTCAGCAATAATACAGTGGGGGTTGTTATTGCCCAAAGTGAATACTCCCGACTCAGGCCCCAGATCATGACTCTATTGGATAAGGATAAAAAACTATTAAAGGAGTTCTACATCGTTGATCTTAGAAACGAATCAGATGAAGAGGATACAGGAAAGGACGAAACAGATAATCTACATATCGCCAAAGGGCTACCTCCAGGCGCTTATGACCTGGACCATACCAAACTTTATTTCTAGAACAAATAATCCGTGAACGATAATATTGTCACACCCACAGAGATTCTGGACGCACTAAATGGGCTAACCTCTCAAAGCGAGTCCAAAGGTGGAGTATTGCTTATAAAACTACATGGCCTTGAGCGTATCGGTACCATTATTGGAGCACGGTTTGTTGAACATGTAATCTCTGATCTTACTCTCCAATTTCAAAAAGCAGTTCGTCATGCTGACACCGTACTAAGAACTGGGCGTTTTGAATTTATCATACTACTTTCTGGCATACTAAATCGAGGACACGCCATTTTGGCGGCAACTAAAATTGCAGGCATTCTGGACCTGCCTATCCCCATCAATGAGCAGTCCAGAAAACACCCATTCTCAATTGGAATAGCCCTTACACCTCAGGATACAAGCGATCCAGAAGAACTATTCAGATATGCGGAACTTGCCTCTATCGCCTCACGACTTACCAATAAACCCTATCAACTATACTCTTTCGATGAGATCGACGATGTGGTCACCAATTGGGATATCGAAGGCGAACTGGAAAAATCAATAATTAGGAATGAGCTATCTCTGTCATATCAACCGCAAATTTCTGCTCTAACAGGTGAGTTGATAGGTGCCGAGGCGCTTATGCGTTGGAACCATCCCGTCCACGGAACAGTGCAACCTAGTAAATTTATCCCAGTTGCAGAACAGATGGGCATTATGCCAAAGCTAACTTGGTGGTGCCTTAATACCGCACTCAGAGAACATCAATCATGGGGAATAGGGAAACAGAGTCTGTCTATAGCCATAAATGTATCCGCATATGATCTGACCGATAAGGGATTTGCCAAAGCGGTATCCGATGCAATAGGAATTTGGGACATTCAACCCCAACTTCTTACCATTGAGATTACCGAAAGCTCCTTGATGATGGATATCAAGCAAAGTGCACGTATACTCAGCAAAATACAAAATAGTGGAGTTAGGATTGCAATTGATGATTTCGGCACAGGCTATTCATCACTAGCATATTTTAAACAACTACCTGTAGATGAACTAAAGATAGACCGTACCTTCATTACAAACATAATTGAAAGTGATCTTGATCTACATATCGTAAACACCATAACTAAGATGGCCTCAGCGCTGGATCTCAATGTCGTGGCTGAAGGAGTCGAATCAGAGGATGTAAAAAAGATTTTGCAAAAACTTGGGTGCCAGACTATACAGGGCTTTTATTACTCCAAACCCTTACCCTTACCAGATTTTATTGAGTGGATTAAATCCTATAGGCATTGCAAATAGAAAACTGGGATCCATCCCTGAATTAGCTATAGCAATCGAAAAAAAATGCCCCGCAATAATGACAATGCGGGGCATAATTTTTATGTTGCGTAACCAGCCTATCTGACTGCCTCTTTCTCAGGTTTTTTGTCGTCAAATGAAAGCAGTTCTATCTCAAACACAAGGGTCTCGTTTGGATTGATTGATGGTGGAGAACCTGCAGGTCCATAGGCCAGCTCTGAAGGGATGAAGACCTGCCACTTAGAACCCTTCTTCATCTTAGATATTGCACCACTGAATCCAGGGATCACTCTAGCGAGATTAAATGTGGCCGGACCGCCGTGACGTTTTGAGCTGTCAAATACAGCACCACTAATATGTGTTCCAACATAGTGTACCGTCACATCAGAATCTATTTTTGGAGAATCACCCTCGCCTTTTTTCAGCTCCAGATATTGGAGTCCGCCATCCAGCTCCACAACCCCTTCTCTCTTCTTGTTCTCTTCAAGAAATTTCTTGCCCTCATCCAAATTACGCTGCGCCTGCTCCTCACTTAATTTGGCTATCTTTTCATTAACCTGCTTTAACGCCCCGGTCATCTCCTCCTTGGATAATTTTGGTTTTTTTCCAGCAAACACATCTTCAATCGCCTGGACCAAGGCAGCTTTATCTACACTGACCACCTGCCCCTTCATCTGATTTCCAAATGTATAGCCAAGGGTATAGCTAAATTTCTGTTCCATAGATTTCAGCTCTACCTCCTTAGCATAAACGCTGGAAACCGAGCAGATGAACAGAAGTAGTAAAATATTAACGTGACGAATAGACATGAAATTTCCTTTATGTTGATTTTTTAACAGCCTCCAACGGACTGAATGAATGAGAATATTAATCCTATTTAATTTGATCGAATCGCTTAATAATAACCAAAACCCGATGTTTTTGTCCTCGCAGAAACTAATCCACCCACCAATAAGCGTCAAAATATGGCGTTTCGTCACATTAATGACGCTTTCACTGGAAATTTCAGTCTAAACCACCTATATTTTCAGTAGGAATAGACGAATTTTTACTATGGCAATTAATTCAATAACAGGTTCCGCCCTCCAGGGTATTCATCGCGGCTTGCAAGGCCTGAGACGCAATGCAGCCGAGATTGCTAGTGCACAACACATGAATCCTGGAATTCCCAGCAAGGACCTGACCCGTTCGCTGGTGGAGCTACATCAGAACGAACTTTACACCAATGTGAATATAAAGACCCTAAAGACCGCCGACCAGGTAATTGGAACACTGCTGGACATCAAGGCCTAAATAAACAACATCGAAAGATCAATCGCCTTCACATCCTTGGTCAAGGCGCCAACCGATATATCATCAACTCCACACTCTGCCTTAGCCCTTACTGTTTGCAGAGAGATACCTCCCGATGCCTCAAGCCTAGCCCTACCGGCGCTGAGCTTAACCGCCTGTTTCAACAGATCATTACTTAGGTTATCCAACAGTATTCGAACCGCACCAGCTGATATCGCCTCCTCAAGCCCAGCTAGATCCTCCACCTCCACCTCAATCTCCAAGTCAGGTGCTGCCCTGCGGGCAGAATGTACCGCAGCAGTAATTGACCCTGCTGCCGAGATATGGTTCTCTTTGATCAGTATTGCGTCAAAAAGACCTATACGGTGGTTATAACACCCCCCGCACAAAACTGCATATTTCTGCTGTAGCCGCAATCCTGGTATGGTTTTACGCGTATCTAGAATACGTACACCGGTGCCCGCCACCGCATCTGCATATCTACGAGCCAGTGTCGCAGTTCCAGACAAGGTCTGCAGATAGTTTAGCGCCGTTCGCTCTCCCGTCAGCAGCGCCCTGGTATTGCCCTCCATTTCGCAAATTATGGAACCGGGCGAAACAGACGCTCCATCCTCGGCTCGCCAAATTATGCTCACAGCTGAGTCTAGCTGCTGGAACACCTCATCGAACCATGAGGTGCCACACAAGACAGCCTGCTCACGGCAAAGAACATGCACTTTTGAGACAGATGACTCTGGAATAAGGGAAGCGGTGCGGTCGCCATCTCTAACATCTTCTGCAAGAGCAAGCCTCACCTGTTCTTGAACCGCCTGATCTGGCGGCATAGGGATACTCAATTTACCACAACTCCTGTGTCAGGCAGGTGCTGGTGCGGGATTACCAGACCCTCTTAGAGACTCCATCATCGCCGCAAATGCTCTATCCATCAAGGGGTCATCAGCGCCAGTTATGACGATTGCAGTGCCAACACGCAAAGCAAGTGCCAGCTCGTCCAATTTCATCTCTCTTTCCTTAACACCTTTTCTGTTCACAAACAGACAGTTATCACTAACGCTACTTCTCCACAGGAGTTTGATTCTGGATTTCACACCGCCCTTTTCTTTCAACTCCAGCCAACTGCCTAGAGGAATGCTCTCGGCGAGCTTAATATATTTTGGCGATTCTCTCTGATCCATACCCTGCTTCGTCTTTTTAGGCTCTTCTGCCTTTTCCGGATTAAGAACCTTCTCCAGGACATCCTTTGGTGCAACCAGACTAGCTGGAACTTTTTTGCCCTGCATGCACTCAACATGCACTTTTTCCATATCTTTAAAAAGACGACTCATCAAATGCTGATCACACTGAATATCGGCCATCTCCTTACGCATAACCTCCAATAACTCAGGTATTTCGCGCAGCATGCACTCCCGCTCTTTGGCGTCCTGCTTAGGCTCAATTGTACCAATAAGGCGATCCATGGCATTTAGTGCATCTTGCCACTCTTTACTCTTCGCCCCTGAACGAAGAAAATGCAGAGTTAACACATCCCTCCATCCTTCGTTCAACAAATTCACTACCGCTAGCGGCATATCCTTTACAGCTTTCAGCCTTTGGTCTATCTCAGACTTAACTCGACGCTTTGCCATCCCCAACTGCTCTTTACCACTAGCAATCTGCGAAACCCTCTTTTCAGCTGCCTCAGATCCCCTCTGTTCTTTTTTCAGAAAATTATCCAGCTCTTTTGCGAGGTCAGTGAACAACTGCATATCTTTATTAAAATCAGACAGCACACGCCTAACGATGGATTCAACTATGCCGTAAAGACTATTCCTGGATCTACTTCTATCATCAGACCAACCAACAACGGCATGGGCAAGCCCATTTAGCAGGCGCCTTGCAGGATGTGATCTATTAGCGAAAAAACCCTTATCCAGTATCGCAACTTTTATGACCGGTATCTGCAACTGCACCAGCAGAACCTTCATGGCATCAGGTATCTTTGGATCACCAAGGATAAATTCAAACAACATTGAGATCATATCAATGGTGTCATCATCAATCTGTTTTACGGAACCAATTGATTCGTTACCTGCAACCACCTTGATTTGCTGCAGCAGGTTACTCTTGAGATCAGCGTACCCCGGGCTATCCGATTGATAATCAAACGACTTTGTTATCGCATCGTTATATTGCAAGACTGAAAGAGCCTCAATTACCTGTGCTGTATCTGCCCTAGGTAGACTGGCATTAAATACTGCGTTTTCTGATGACCTTTGCGAAACACCTGACAATAGTTGACGTAAGGTATCAAACAGCTCTATCGTCGCCTCATCGGGGGAATCACCTATCCGCCCACCAGCAGGACCGCCTTTACCTAAACCTTCTCCTCTATCCCGCCCAGCCGTGGCAGCCGTAACCTTACTGTGTCCAACCTTAGGTTTCAGTTTCGGAAGAACGCCCGCATCTCGCATAAGCTCATTTATGCCGGCGTAGACCTCATCCAGATGAGCTACCACCTCCTGCTCAAACACCTTATATATAACGAGTTTGGTGGGAATATCCACATTCAAAACAGTGATAGACATCTTAAACGCATTACATATCTTGTCGGGAGAGAGCGGATTGTTTTTGCTCTCTATCGCAGCTCCAGCCAACAGCCTACTGAATCTCTGTTCAATAGCATACAGCTCACGCATACAGATGTTTTCACCCCTGGTTACCATATTAGAGATGGCAAGCTCTTCTTCAAGGGCATCTGACTCAATCAGAGCCAAATTATCATAATCTATTTCTTGTTTTGTTATGAGTTCAACAGGCTTGGAACCAGGGCGCCAGAAATTATCATAAGTTTCAGTAACATTTTTCTGGAATGACTTTTCAATACCTTCGCGCTCCTTGCGCACATCCCTCATAGTATCGAAATATCTTGTTTGCAGATCATTGCTTTCAGCTTTATCTGCCAATTTATAGAGCGCATCATCCAGTTTCTCAAAATAGACCTCACTAAGCACTGCAAGACCTCTGGACACAGCCAAGCGACAACCATCAATAATTGTTTTGTTCTGTTCAACAGACCTAGTCTGGCCATTTGTCTGGCCAGACCTGTTTAACGATACTATGTTGTCTCTAGTCACCACTTTTTGCACTCAAAATCAGACAATTCCCCAACTTCAACTATATATTTATAGCTACCACACATCTGTGACAGATCTCACAGATTATCTCGACTACTGCCATTGGGCAAAGAAAAAGACACAAACGTTCCCTGTAGAATAAGATTGGTGTATTGTCGTCATCATACAGAAATACACAGGATTTTTTGAGTGTCCACACCAAAAACCCTAATAAAAAACCTATTGATGTCACTGCTGGAAAGCGTTCGCGACCTGGCACCAATCCTGGCAGTAATCGCCTTTTTCCAGCTATTTATCCTGCAGGAGCCTATACCTAACCTACTAGGCATGGCCGCAGGCATCATCCTCGTCACAATTGGTCTCACACTGTTTGTATATGGATTGAGGATCGGACTATTCCCCGTAGGAGAGTCCATGGCTCGCAGCTTTGCCAGCAAGGGCAGCCTATTCTGGATAATGGTATTCGCTTTCGCTCTCGGGTTTGGCACCACCATTGCCGAACCAGCCTTGATTGCCGTGGCCAACGAAGCTGCGTTAATAGCGGCAGATGGAGGCATGATCGCCAACACCAAAGAGGCAACTGAAGGCTATGCCAACGGACTGAGGTTTACAGTTGCAATCTCAGTGGGATTGGCGATTGTGGTAGGTGTCTTGAGAATAATCAGAGGCTGGCCCATTCAGTATCTGATAATTGGGGGATACATCTGCGTGGTAATCATGACCATGTTTGCCCCCCCACAGATAATCGGCATCGCCTATGACTCAGGTGGCGTGACAACATCAACCATAACAGTCCCTCTAGTGACAGCTCTGGGCGTGGGGCTTGCCTCCAGCATTCGAGGACGCAACCCCATGACCGACGGTTTCGGCCTGATTGCATTCGCATCATTAACGCCTATGATTTTTGTTATGGCATACGGGATGCTGCTATGAGTTCCGGAATAATGCACTTTCTAGAATCATTCATCACCACCGCACGCGATGTAGTCCCTATTGCAGTGATTCTATTTGGCTTCCAGTTTTTTGTACTCAAACGCAAAATGGCTAATCTTGGAGCCGTAATCACCGGATTCATCCTGGTCCTGCTAGGCCTAGCATTTTTTCTTGAAGGCCTGGAACAGGCCCTGTTTCCCCTGGGCAAACTAATGGCAAAGCAGCTTACAGACCCCAGCTTCTTGGGGCTGGAAGGGGGCGATGGGGAACACCACTATTTTTGGCTATATGTATTTGCCGCTGCCATAGGCTTCTCCACCACTATTGCCGAACCATCTTTGATTGCAGTAGCCATCAAGGCAAATGAGGTTTCAAGCGGCGCCGTTAGCACATGGGGCCTGCGTATTGCGGTAGCTATTGGGGTTGCCTTTGGGATTACCCTTGGAACCTACCGCATAATAAGCGGCACCCCTGTCCACTACTACATAATCTCCGGTTATATCCTGGTGGTCATTCAGACATTTTTCTGCCCCAAGACCATCATAGCCCTGGCCTATGATTCCGGCGGGGTAACCACCTCGACAGTCACTGTCCCACTGGTCGCCGCACTGGGACTGGGACTGTCATCAAGCATTCCTGGCCGCAACCCACTGCTGGACGGATTCGGCCTAATAGCCTTTGCCAGCCTGTTCCCAATCATGTCTGTGATGGGTTATGCACAATTGAGTGACTGGCAATCCAAGCGAGCCCTAAAGGAAAAGTCAAAACGTTATGGGAGATAGCCATGCATTTTAAACTGATAATTGTCTTGGTCGAAGATAACAAAACCGAACCTGTGTTAGAGGCGGCACGCGAGGCAGGAGCCACCGGATCTACCGTCATAAACCAGGCCCGTGGGGAGGGCATAGAAAAGAGCAAAACCTTCTTTGGACTCAATCTTGAGACCCAGCGTGATGTAATCCTGTTTCTGGTGGAAGAACACCTCAGCCGCCATATCCTGGAGACCATTGCTGAAGTCGGAGAGTTTGAGGAAAGACCCGGCACCGGCATCGCATTCCAAATAGACGTTGAAGATGCGATGGGGGTAAGCCATCAAATAGAAGAACTCACCAGCATAGTGGAGGAAGAGCTGTGAAAGATAAAAAACCAATTCGCATCCGTGATGTAATGAAAGAAAAGTTCGATATGGTGGACGGCATGGAAACCGTCGCGAATGCATTAAACACCATGACCCATCTGGAAACCAAGACCCTGATCATCAAGAAACGCCATAATAACGATGAGTACGGCATGGTTACCCTCTCGGATATAGCGCGCAAAGTGCTTGCGGTAGACCGCTCAGCAGACAGGGTCAACGTCTACGAGATTATGTCAAAGCCGGTAATTACGGTCAGCCCAGATATGGACATTCGCTACTGCGCACGTCTGTTCTCACGCTTTAACCTGACACGCGCACCGGTGATCGAAAACGGGGATGTTATAGGCCTGGTAAGTTTCACCGACATGGTAGTGAAAGGGCTCCGTGATAAATGAGTGATAATCCTGCAGGAGTAGTCGCCAGCGCAACCCAGAGAAACTCGCCCAATCAAGACTGCCGCCCAGAGGGCTGCACCGTTGACCTGCTGGTGGTACACAACATCAGCCTGCCCCCGGGAGAGTTTGGCGGCCACTGGATTGATGACCTGTTCATGAATCGCCTTGATCCTGCCGCACACCCATATTTCGCCACCATCGCATCACGCCAGGTATCCTCCCACCTACTGATAAGACGCGACGGAGAACTCATCCAGTATGTACCTCTTGAGATGCGGGCCTGGCATGCTGGAGAGTCCTGCTTCGACGGCAGAGAACGGTGCAACGATTTCTCTATCGGAATCGAGCTTGAAGGCAGTGATGACTCCGGATTTACCGATGCCCAATACTCGACTCTGGCAGAGGTAACATGTGAGATACAAAAACGCTTCCCCGCCATCACCTCAGACCGTATTATGGGACACAGTGATATTGCGCCAGGACGCAAAACAGACCCTGGACCCGGATTCGACTGGGAACGCTACAGAACACTAATAGACAACCACATTGCATAAACCTTTTACAAATAAAATATAATCACTGGCTAAGATTTTGCGGAAAACAATATGACATTTATTATCATCCTGCTCTGTCTGTTTGCTGAACGTTATCTATTGGAACTGGAAGAGTACCGCCAACCGGCCTGGTTCCGGCACTACCTCACCTGGTCGCAGCAACTACCCTGGGGCGAATGGATGAGCCAAAGTATTTCGGGCATCTTGATAATACTCGCCCCGCTGCTGATTGCCGCCGCACTGCTACAAACAATTTTTGACAACATCCTGGGTGGTATCCCGGAACTACTATTTGCATCGCTGGCACTACTGTTCTGCCTGGGACCACGAGACCTTCAGTATCAGGTACAGAACTTTATTGATGCACAGGATGAGCAGGACGAGGAGAAAGCGAAACTCATAGGCAGTGAACTCACCAGCGATGGGGCCGCAAATAAAGGGGCAACCTACGGCCATACAGTAGCGATAGGCATACTTAAACAGGCATATCTAAGAACATTCAGCGTTATATTCTGGTTCATCATACTTGGTCCCGTCGGCGCGATTCTCTACCGCTCATGTCACACCCTGAAACTCTCTCTCCCAGAGATGAATGATCTGGGACTTGATTTCAGAACAGGGGTCAATCGTCTTCTCTCCATCATGGACTGGGTGCCGGTGAGAATTACCGCCTTCACCTACGCCCTTAGCGGCAACTTCCATGATGCAACCTATAAATGGTGGAATTCGCCTAATGAAGAAGAGAACGACAGCGCAGACAGCATCCTAAGCAAGGCTGGTAGTGGCGCTCTAGGTCTTGAAAGTGCAACACCTGAGGATGAAGACCCAGCAGTGGATGCAGAGATGGCCCAGGCCCTGACCCTACGCTCCCTTACCATCTGGGTCGGACTACTGGCACTGATAACCATTACCAACTGGATCAGCTAGCGAAATACTGCCCTATCAAGATACAGGCCATAAGCAACAGCAGCTTGCGCAGAATCTTCTGATAGAGATCGGAGTGGATGCGATCCCGCAGCGACATCCCAATGCGCAATGCAACCACCGCCAACACCAAACCGGCGGCAACCGCGCTTACCAACTCCATGCCAACCAATCCAGCGCCATAAAACACCCCAACCTGAGCCGCCTTGCCACTGAGGAAACACATATTAAAGGTCTGGATCATCACGGTCTTGGCCAACCCAAGTTCCAAGGCAAAGATCATCAAGATGGGAACCATCACATTTACCGAGCCGGCAAACAGCCCCGCAATCAGACCGAAAAGCAGCATAGAGAGATAGATATGGTTTTCAATCCAACTCATCTTTAACCGCGTCAATCGATGCAAATTCAGATAGAGGATAATAACCGCCGCCAGCAACAGGCGAAACGGCTCCGGATCTGAGATAACCAACAGGTTAGTGCCCACCACACTGCCAATAAAAGCAGACAGGGCAAGAGGCCAAAAGCGACCTATGCTGTCACCCCATCCACCCCCTTTATAGATACTCAGAACATTCACTGCGATAGTGGGAAACAGGGTTATGAGAACCGCGCTCTGCACATCCATGAATAGGGCCAGCAGCGGTGTTGCGATCATAGGGAACCCGATACCGAACACCCCGTGGATCAATCCAGCCAACGCCAAAATAGCGCTTACAAAAGTCAGCTCGATCAGTGAGAGCTCAATCACAACCTGTTACAGCGGCCAGACCCAAAGAATGGTGGGTATAGAAACCACAATGACCAAAATCTCCAACGGCAACCCCATGCGCCAGTAATCACCAAAGCGATAACCACCAGGACCCATAATCAATGTGTTGTTTTTATGGCCTATGGGAGTGAGAAATGCACAGGATGCCGCAACCGCTACCGTCATCAGAAAGGGATCGGGACTCACCTGCAACTTGTTGGCGATATCCACCGCGATAGGCGCAGCAATAATGGCAGTAGCCGTATTGTTCATTACATCGGAAAGGGTCATGGTAATAACCATCAGCAGGGTAAGAACGAACACCGGTGAATAACCTTCAGAAAAATTGGTCACCATACCCGCAATCAGAGCGGTTCCACCGCTTGTCTCCAGGGCAGAGCCTATCGGTATCATGGAACCCAGCAACACAATCACCGGCCACTCAATTGAGTCATATACCTGCTTGGGTGGTATGACACTCAACAGCGCGTACAGGGCTACTACCCCCGCCAGGGCTATAGGCAGATAAACCAGGCCAAACGATGCCAAGACTATTGCCGCAATGAATATTCCTACCGCCAACCAGGCCTTGTGGCGTTGGATCAACTCAAGGCCACGCTCCGCCAGAGGGAGAGTACCAAGCCAACGGCTTATCTCATTCAGCCGATGGGATGGTCCATGCAGCAACAACACATCACCGGCCTTGATGCCGAGCTTACGCACCCGTTCTCGAAATTGCTGCCCCTGGCGTGACACCCCTAACAAAGTTACGTTGTGCCGATATTGCAGGCGTAGATCCAAGGCGGAACGCCCCTCAATGCGCGCGCCCTGAGGTACCACTACCTCCAGCAGTGACATATCCTCATTATCCAGCAACTTGCTCTCACTCTTTTTCTGACGATAATCAAGCTTGAGCAGACCTACAAACGCATCCAACGCCTCTGGTGCAGATTCAACCACCAAAAGATCCTTCTCCTTGACCTCGGTCCACCTGGCCTGCCCCGGGAGACGTTTACCTCTACGCACCAAACCTACAATCAACACATCATTCTCATCGGCCATCTCATCCAGATCCCGCACCCGCTGACCAACTGCTGGTGAATCTTGCGTAACCAGAAGTTCGGTAAGAAATGTACCCGCCTCCATTAGATCCTTGGTGGCATCATGTTCTTTACGACTTGCCGGAATCAAACGCCAGCCAACAGTGGCCACAAAGATCACCCCTGCAGTGGCGCATGCCAGTCCGACCGGAGAGAAATCAAACATGGAAAAACTCTCTCCCATGGCCTTCTGGCGAAACTCCGCGATGATTATATTGGGCGGTGTGCCGATAAGGGTAATCATACCCCCAAGAATAGAGGCGAATGAAAGCGGCATCAGAGTCATGGCCGGGCTACGCTTGGCCTTGGATGCAGCCTGAATATCTACCGGCATCAACAGGGCCAGGGCCGCCACATTATTCATCACCGCAGACAACAGGGCAGAGATACCGGCCATGGCTGCAATATGTGACTGAAGAGATCTGGAGAAACGGGCCACCTGACGCGCCACCACCTCAATAACCCCGGAACTGGAGAGGCCGCGGCTTATTATCAATACCAGAGCAATAATGATGGTAGCGGGATGACCAAAGCCGGAAAAGGCCTGATCCTTGGGAACCACTCCAGTCAGCAGCGCAATGATCAATGCCGAAAACGCCACCAGGTCATAGCGAATACGACCCCAGATGAGAAACACAAAAACAAATATGAGCAGTACGAACAGGATTATCTGGTCAGCAGTCATGTTATTCCGTAAGTTATCTGGCCTGTAATGTTGGGGAGGATTTTAGCCTACTCTTTAGCCTGATGGTTAACATTAATAATTTAGAGATCCAGTAGCGCTATATTCCGTAATCAAACTGCGGAACAACGACACCCACTCCAAATAGATTTTTTTACACACACCCAGTATCTTGTTAAGATTTTTAACGCACAGGCAGTTCATTATATGGAGAAGAACATGAACAAGAAGGCCATCATTGCTTACACCACTATCGTCCTCAGCATATCCTTGCTCTTCCCGTTAACATCAATCCAGGCTGGCGAACCATCGGTTGCATGCGGTCTTTACACCAAGGCTGATGCCGCAGCGCTTCTCAAACAGACAGTCACAGATGGAGTTTCTCGCGCAACAATTATGCCCGCTGGAGATAGCTGTCGATATACCTATACCAAGAACGGTAGCACTTATAGTCTAAAACTAAGAGTTTCCAACAGCGATGAAATCAAAAATGAGGGCATTCAGGATTCCGCAACCGATGTAATGGAGCGGCAAAAGAGAGCCCGCAAGAACAGTGCACATGCCGCCAAAATGTTTCAGGAGATTCAGAATCTAGGCACAGATGCATTCTGGGGTGGAGAGGATCTGTGGGTGCGGAAAGACGACACCCTGCTCATAATCTCGGTCCATTCGTTTCTAGACGGGTCTTTCAAGGATATGGAAGAGCTAAAAAAAGCGAGCGAGGAGCAGAACAGAGATCTGTCGTTACAAGTCGCAACAACGGTCTTGGCAAAACTAAACTAAGGCAGGACAGCAAACACTTAGTTTTATACCTGGATACTAACATTCTATAGTTTTGGCCATAGAAACTATCTAACTTCTGGCCCATAATACGCGGCCTACCGGAAAGATTACCAGACCTTAGCAGGTCTGGATCAGTGTCTAACGCGCTGTAACTATCATTTAGTATTCGTGAGTCCATGCCGGAGATAGCCATCTCTGCATCGAAAGGAGAACAAACATGAGGTTTCCCGCCCTTCGCCTACCGGGGATGGAGCGCTTTTTTCCATTTCTTGCCTGGTTACCAGGCATCAAAAGGGATGATTTTCGCGCTGACCTGATCGCCGGACTTACCGGGGCGGTCGTAGTGCTGCCTCAAGGTGTTGCATTCGCCACCATCGCTGGCATGCCACCAGAATATGGCCTCTATGCCGGCATGATTCCAGCGATCATCGCCGCCCTGTTTGGTTCATCTCGCCTTTTGGTTTCCGGCCCCACTACCGCAGCATCTATCGTTATGCTCTCCTCTCTGAGCTCCTTTGCAGAGCCGGGAACAGCCAACTATGTGATGCTGGCACTGACCCTGACCTTTATGGTGGGGATTATTGAACTAGCCCTGGGACTGGCGCGCATGGGTGCCCTGGTAAACTTTATTTCACACTCGGTGATCGTTGGCTTCACCGCCGGTGCCGCAATACTTATCGCGGCCAAGCAACTCAAACATTTTTTTGGGATAGAGATTGCCCGCGGTAGCCATCTACACGATATCCTGATTCAGTTCATAGAGCAGATACCCAGCATCAACCCCTGGGTGGCGATGGTTGGCGCAGCCACCTTATTTAGCGGGATTGCAATCAAACGTAAATATCCACGCCTACCCTACATGATCCTGGCCATGATAATTGGCGGTCTGGTCGCGGCGATATTCAACCTAATAGTAGGGGTTGATGTCACCCACATACAGACCGTAGGCGCACTCCCCCGCTCTCTGCCTCCGCTCTCTTCGCCCGACTTCTCCATGGAGACCATCAAGAATCTCTCCACTGCAGCGCTGGCGGTCAGCCTGTTCGCACTTACCGAGGCGGTATCCATTGGTCGCTCCCTAGCCACCAAGACCGGAAACCGCGTGGACGGCAACCAGGAGTTCATTGGACAGGGGCTATCCAACATATTTGGCTCCTTCTTCTCCGGCTATGTGGCAACAGGTTCATTCAACCGCTCTGGACTTAACTATCAGGCTGGGGCAAAAACCCCCTTGGCAGCAGTCTTCGCCGGTGTATTGTTGATGGTAGTGGTGTTACTGGTGGCACCTCTGGCGGCCTATCTGCCCAATGCAGCCATGTCTGGTGTCCTGTTTCTGGTGGCATGGGGGCTGATCGACTTTAAAGAGATCGCCCGCATCCTGAAGGCAAGTAAATCCGAAACAACTATCCTCGCCGTAACCTTTCTCGGTGCACTGTTTCTCGAACTGGAAATGGCCATCTTTGCTGGTGTCCTACTCTCCCTGATCCTCTATCTCGAGCGAGTATCTCACCCCAGGGTCACCATCCGCAGACCAGACCCACGCCTGTACAAACGCTCCATGACCGACGATCCAGAACTTCCAGAGTGCCCTCAATTGAAGTTCCTCAATGTAGAAGGGCCGATCTTCTTCGGTTGTACCAACTATATTCAAACCGCCTTTGATAGTTTCCGCTCAGGCCAGCCAAAACAAAAACATCTGCTCATCCTGTCCCAGGGCATCAGCTTTGTAGACCTGCAGGGAGGAGATGCCCTGGTCACTGAAGCGCGACGGCGAGAAGCAGATGGTGGTGGTCTCTATCTGGTAAACGTAGACCTTGAGTTGTGGGATTCACTGGATCGCAGCGGCTGTCTAGACGAAATCGGTGCGCGACATGTTTTCCAATCCAAGACTGCGGCCATCCACGGAATCTTTCAAAAACTGGATAAGGATGTATGCGCCAGTTGTGACAAGCGGATCTTTCGTGAGTGCAAGGAGCTTGAAGATTAGATAAGGGTCGATTTGGAAATTGTGATCCAGCGGCTTCCGCGGGATCATTTCAAATAAACCAGATTTTATAACCGAAGATCAGCTCTCCGAACTGTCGTTACCCACAAACAACAACTCATAGATCATCACCGCAACACCAACGAAGATAGCGGAGTCTGCAACATTGAAAGCAGGCCAATGGTGTTGACCAATATAGAAATCCAGAAAGTCGATTACATGGCCGAACAGTAGACGATCTATCAGGTTACCCACGGCGCCGCCAATGATCAGGCCAAGGGATATGGCCGTCAGTTTCTCGTGCCGCTTCAGGCCGCGCAGCCACAAAACTAAAACCACCGTCACAACGGTTGCGACAGCGGCCAGGAACCAGCGCTGCCAACCAGATTGATCACTGAGAAAGCTGAAGGCAGCACCCTCATTGTAGGTCAGGGTCAGATTGAAGAGAGGAAGAACATTCACCACCTCATAGACCATGAAATTAGATTCGAACCACTGTTTGCTGACCTGATCCAGGACAATAATGATCAGCGACAGCCAGAGCCAACGCAACATGCCAGAATCATCATCCACTAAGCAAAGTCCCTCGGCTCGCCCGCGCCATCCACGTTGATCACACAGCGTCCACAGAGTTCAGGATGTGCCGGACTGGAACCTACATCTTCACGTCTATGCCAGCAGCGGGTGCATTTCTCATGCCCCGATGCAGTAACCGTAACAAACAGCCCATCAATATCTGTGGCGACCGCCTGCTCAGGCTTCTCTGACATAGGATGCAATCTTGCATATGAGGTGATGTGCACAAAACGCAGCTCATCCTCTAGCTTGCTGAGGACGGTGTGGAGTCCTTCGTCGCAGTAGAGATCCAGCTCGGCATCCAGGGAGGACCCGATAGCGCCGTCGGCGCGCAGCTGCTCCATCTGTTTGGCTACTGCGGTCCTGGCCGCAATGACCTGTCCCCAGAACTCTCGATCCATGTGACCATCACTATCCAAGGCAAAAAGCCCCTCATACCAACCCTCGGTAAACACCGATTCACCTCGCTCACCGGGGATATGCTGCCACAACTCATCGGCGGTAAAGCTGGTGATGGGCGCCAACCAACGCACCATGGCCTCAATGATGTGATACATGGCAGTCTGACATGAGCGACGCGCTAGGCTATCGGTCTGGGTGGTGTATTGACGATCCTTGATGATATCCAGATAGAAACCGCCCATCTCGTTACCACAAAAGTTTAGGACCTTCTGGTAGATCGTATGGAACTGGTAATCTGTGTATGCGACCTTGATCTCTTCCTGTAACTGCAGGGCACGATCCACTGCCCAGCGGTCCAGCTTGAGCATATCCTCTGGCGCCACCTGATTCTCTAACGGATCAAAACCGTTTAGATTTGCCAGCAGAAAACGGGCCGTGTTACGGATACGACGGTAGGCATCCGAGGTGCGCTTGAGGATCTCTTCGGATACGGTCATCTCTCCGCGGTAATCGGTTGCCGCCACCCACAGACGAATGATGTCAGCGCCCAGGTTCTTCATCACCTTCTGTGGCGAAACCACGTTGCCTACAGATTTAGACATCTTGCGGCCATCCGCATCCACGGTAAAGCCGTGGGTCAGAACCTGTTTATAGGGGGCTTGGTCATGAATCGCCACCGAGGTCAGCAGGGAGGACTGGAACCAGCCGCGATGTTGATCCGAACCTTCCAGATAGAGATCGGCCGGGGCATGTAGATTCTCCCGGCGCTCCAGCACACAGGCGTGTGTCACACCAGAGTCAAACCAGACGTCCAGGGTATCCTGCACCTTCTCATACTGTTCAGCATCTTCGCCCAACAGCTCTTTGGCATCCAGTGAGAACCAGGCCTCAACGCCCCGCTCTTCCACCAGCTTTGCCACCTGTTCGATCAGGCTTTCGGTCTCAGGATGCAGCTCGGCTGTGTCCTTATGTACAAACAACGCTATAGGCACACCCCAGGTGCGCTGACGCGAGACACACCAATCTGGCCGTCCCTCTACCATACCTTCGATACGGGCCTGGCCCCACTCCGGCATCCAGTGCACCTTGCCGATCTCGCGTAAGGCCGACTCACGCAGACCGTTCTTTTCCATGCTAATGAACCACTGCGGGGTAGCACGAAAGATGATCGGGGTCTTGTGGCGCCAGCAGTGTGGATAGCTATGGGGAAAGCGCGCCTCCTGCACCAGGGCACCTTTGGCCTTGAGTACCTCAATCACCTTCTCATTGGCACCGAATACGTGCTGCCCAGCAAACAGTTCTGTACCCTCTAAAAAACAACCATTACCACCCACTGGGTTATCTACCGGTAGACCATATCTCTGACCCACAATGTAGTCGTCCAGACCATGGCCTGGGGCCGTATGCACGGCACCGGTACCCGCATCCAGGGTGACGTGCTCACCCAAGATCACCGGAACCTCGCGATCATAAAAACAGTGTTTGAGCTTGAGTCCTTCAAAGGCATCGCCATGGGCGCGGGCGATGACCGTATAGTCTTCAATGTCCCAGCGATCCATGGTCTGAGTAAGCAGACCTTCAGCAATGACCATACGCTCTTTGCCCAAGGCGCCATCGCACTGGATTACCACATACTCCAGGGTAGGGTTCAGGGCCACCGCCTGGTTGGCAGGTAGGGTCCATGGGGTGGTGGTCCAGATCACCATGGAGAGAGGTCCATCGCCGTGATCATCAGAGACAGAATGGCAGCGGGCCAGAAGCGTCTCATCGTCCAACACCTTAAAACGTACGTCTATGGCAAAGGACTCTTTATCTTTGTACTCCACCTCGGCCTCAGCCAGGGCAGAGCCACAATCTGTACACCAGTGCACCGGCTTAAAGCCTTTCTGCACATGGTCGTTGGCCACGATCTTACCCAGAGAGCGGATAATGTCCGCCTCAAAGCCGAAGTCCATAGTGAGATATGGGTTTTCCCACTCTCCCAACACGCCCAGACGTTTAAAATCGGTACGCTGCTTATCCACCTGTTTGGCGGCATACTCACGGCAGGCCACACGAAAATCTGCAGCAGATACCTTATGCCCAGGCTTGCCCACCTTCTTCTCTACCTGCAGCTCAATAGGTAGACCGTGACAGTCCCAACCAGGGATATATGGGGCATCGAACCCATCCAGGGTGTGACTCTTTACAATGATATCCTTTAGCACCTTGTTCACCGCATGGCCGATGTGGATCTCGCCATTGGCGTAGGGAGGACCATCATGCAGGATAAATTTTGGGCGCCCCTCGGACTGTTCGCGGATCTTCTGGTATAGGTTGATCTCTTCCCATTTCTTTAACATCTCCGGCTCACGCTGGGCCAGGTTTCCCTTCATCGGGAAGGTGGTATTGGGAAGATTCAGTGTCTGTTTATAATCGGTCACGCCAGTTGCCTTTGCTTATATGCCTAATGTTTGTGATTAATCTCTATAGCAACGGTATATGAAAGAATTTTCTTGCCGCTACCGCATCATGTTCTATCTGGTGCATCAACTGTTCGAAGTTATCAAACTTCTTCTCATCACGCAGCTTCTTGCAGAACTCCACATCCAGATGTTCACCATAGATGCTTCTATTAAAATCGAACAGGTACACCTCCAACATATGCCTGGTGTCTCCCTCCACCGTGGGCCTGTTGCCAATATTCGCCACCCCCGGCAGCAGCTCTGTACCTATCCCGCCAACTCGTACCGCGTACACACCATGCAGTGGACTCACCTTGCGATGCAGGTTGATGTTGGCCGTGGGAAAACCGATAGAGCGACCACGCTCGTCGCCATGGGCCACCCTTCCACAGATTCGATATGGGCGCCCCAGGTAGTGGCTAGCAGCCTCCAGTTCGCCTTTGGCCAATGCCTCACGAATCAGGGTGCTACTCACCCGCTCCTCGCCCACAACAAAGCTGTTCATATTCTCTACTGCAAAGTCGTGCTCTTTCCCCACAGCGCGCAACATATCGATGTCGCCGCTACGACCCTTGCCGAATCTGAAGTCATCCCCCACAAACAGATAACGCACGTCTAGCCCATCTACCAGGAGCCTCTGCACAAACTCACCTGCCTCCATGCTCGCCAGCTTGGCTCCAAACTCGAGCAGTACCACGCGGTCGATCTTCGCCTCTTTCAGGGCTTGCAGCTTCTCTCTGAGCCTGGTCAACCTAGCTGGTGCCGACTCGCGAGAGAAAAACTCCATAGGCTGCGGTTCGAAGGTAACCACGGTCGTCGGCAACCCTAGCGCCTCTGCCTGCTCGCGCAGATGTCTGAACACGGCCTGATGCCCGAGGTGCACCCCATCGAAATTACCGATGGTGGCAACACATCCCCGATGTTCACTACGCAGATTGTGGAGACCGCGAATGACCTGCATCTTAGTGTAGAACCCTATTTGAGCGAAAATAGCTAAAGCGCGCCATTATAGGTCAAGCTTTAGAATAAGTCCCTAGGCAGTATCAGGTAGGGGAAGAACCACGAAAATGGCTTATTCTTATACCCAAAGCCAACAGAGCAACGAAATAAACAGCCGCCCCAGAGATAATCAGCAGCAGTAGACGCCAGATCTTATCCCACAACTCCATGCTGACCCAACTATCCAAGGCCCCTCCCAAGATATAGAGCATTACCCCCATGGCCGCTGACGCCACCAGACCGCGTAGGATCAGGCTGGGCCAGCCACTCTCGAGTATCAGTACTGCCTCACTGCGCAAACCACGAAACAGCAAGGTAGCATTGATACAGGCAGAGAGGGTGGTCGCCAGGGCCAGACCGGCATGGGCCAGGGGGAACACCAGGATGATGTTAAACACCATGTTGCTGACCATGGCGATGATGGCAATCTTCACCGGGGTCTTGGTGTCCTGACGTGCATAGTAGCCAGGCGCCAACACCTTGATCATGATGAATGGTATCAATCCCAGTGAATAGGCCATGAGACTGCGCTGGGCCATGACTACGTCCGAAGGTAGAAACACCTTAGACTGAAACAGGGTCGCTATCATCGGCCCTGCCAGAAAAAACAGCCCCACCCCACAGGGTACGCCCAGGAGCAGTACCCAGCGCATAGCCCAGTTCAGGGTATGGGAAAATCCCTCCTTCGACTCCTCAGCATGTTTATGCGAGAGGTTAGGCAGGATTACCGTGGCCAGTCCCACACCCAGTACGCCCAGGGGAAACTCCATCAGACGGTCTGAATAGTAGAGCCAGGAGATACTGCCATCGGTCAGAAAGGATGCAATCAGGGTATCCAGCAACAGATTGAGCTGGGTGACAGAAACACCGAAGATGGCCGGCAACATAAGGCGCACAATACGCCGCACCCCCTCATCCTTGGGGGCAAACTTGAATCTTGGCAACAATCCGAGCTGTTTCAGGAACGGCAACTGGAACAGAAACTGGACAATACCCGCCAACAGCACACCCCAGGCCACACCCACAATTGGCCGATCCATCAGCGGAGAGAGCCACAGCGCACAGCCGATCAGAGAGAGATTCAACAGCACCGGGGTAAAGGCCGGTACTCCGAAGCGGCCATGTGTGTTTAAAATGCTACCGGCAAAGGCGGTTAGGGAGATAAAAAACAGATAGGGAAAGGTAAGGCGCAGCATCTCTGCCGCCAGATCCATCTTCCCCTCCACCCCGATGAAACCTGGGGCAAAGATCATCACCAGAACCGGCGAACCCAAAACCCCCAGGGCCGTCACCAACAACAGGATACCACCCAGGGTCCCAGCCACATGGTTAACAAACAGCTTCAACTCCTCAAGGCTTCGGTTGGCCTTGTATTCAGCCAACACCGGCACAAAGGCCACTGAGAAGGAGCCCTCGGCAAACAGGCGGCGCAGGAAGTTGGGGATCTTGAAGGCGACAAAAAAGGCATCAGTACCGGCATTGGCGCCAAAGATGTGGGCAAATACCAGGTCACGCACAAACCCCAGAACCCGCGACAACATGGTATTAGAGCCTACCTTGGCTAAAGATTTGAACATGGAAGCCAGCGTGAATTTCCTCTCTATTATTCTTAATAATCCGCGATTATAGGCCCTTCATACCCCGCCTGGACATAGCCAATATCGAGAACATCCCAATATCCAGAGTACAGACAGGGAAAATAGTTCTAGATTAAGGGGAATTTAAGCCTAATTCCTATTGACAAATCCAGCTTTGGACACCAGAATACCGGGCTTTTCCGAGTTTAACTTTTTGGAGGTCGATTTGGCCAATTCAGTACAAGCCCGCAAGCGCGCAAGGCAGGCGGAAAAACATCGTCAGCACAACGCATCTCAGAAGAGTGCTATGCGCACCAAGGTCAAGGGAGTCCTTGCGGCAATCGGTGCTGGTGATAAAGATGGCGCGACCGAAGCTTTCAAACAGGCTGTGCCGGTTATAGACCGCGCGGCGAACAATGGCCTGATCCACAAGAACAAGGCCGCTCGTCACAAGAGCCGTTTGAACGCGCAGATCAAGGCGTTGTAATCCAAGCCACTGCGTATTCGAAAAACCGGCCACAAGCCGGTTTTTTTATGCCCAAGGAAAAGAGTGATATCTATCTGTTGATCCTGAAACTGAGTGTCGCTAGACCAAAACCAAATTATCCCTATGGATCAACTCATCATCATCCACATACCCCAGGATCTCTCTGATCCTGCTACTGGTCTGACCCTTAATCCGGTCGACCTCCTGGGCATCGTAATTTACCAGCCCCCGGGCCACCTCTTTACCCGACTCATCCACACATGAGACCACCTCACCACGGGCGAAACTACCGCTGACCTCCTTGACCCCGACAGCCAGTAGACTTCTCCCCTGCTGACTCAGAACCTTTACCGCACCGTCGTCCAGCACCAGTTTTCCGCTCACCTGCAGATGGCTAGCCAGCCAGCGCTTGCGTGCCGTCTGAGGTTCCTGCACGGGAATAAGTAGAGTTCCTACATCCTCCCCTTGACCGATCCTGGTTAGCACATCCTTCTCTGCGCCAGGGGCAATCACAGTGCCAGCACCGGAGCGGGCAGCAAGCCGAGCCGCCCTCACCTTGGTTACCATGCCGCCAAGACCTAGTCCGCCCACACTGCCGCTGGCAGCCTGATCCAACTCGGGGTTATCCACCTTGGATTCTGAGATCAGTCTGGCATCGGAATTAAATCTTGGATCGCTATCAAACAGCCCCTGTTGATCTGTCAGCAACACCAGAAGATCTGCCTCCACCAGATTGGCTACCATGGCCGCAAGGGTGTCATTATCACCAAAACGCAGCTCTTCATTAGCTACGGTATCGTTCTCATTGACCACAGGTATCACACCCAGCTTAACCAGGGTCAGCATGGTGCTGCGGGCGTTCAGATAACGTCCGCGGTTAACCAGATCGTCATGGGTCAGCAGTACCTGGGCCGTGTGCAGATTGTGCTTCTGGAAACAAGACTCATAGGCCTGCACCAGACCCATCTGTCCAATGGCGGCGGCGGCCTGAAGCTCGTGCAGGGTGGTGGGTCTGGCGTCCCAACCCATGCGGCTCATTCCCTCGGCCACGGCACCAGATGAGACCAGGATAAGCTGCTTGCCAGACAATACCCAGGCGGCCATCTGCTCTGCCCATACGGCCAGACGCTCCCGGTCCAGGCCATTGCCATCGTCCGTCAACAGGGCGCTGCCGATCTTCACCACCCAGCGTTTGGTTGCAGGAATTTTCTCTCTTGAGATCATCGTTCTATGTTTAAGCCTTTAATGGGTCCCAGGGCTCATCATCCGTATCTTCTTCAACTTCGTCCTCTTGCTTCATCTCTTCCAAGTGATCCATCAATTTGTACACCAGCTCACTTGTCCCCTCTCCAGTGACCGCAGACATGGTGTATACAGGACCACTCCATTCGAGTTCAGAGAGCAGCCTCTGTTTTCTCGATTCTACTTCATCCGTATCCAGCAGATCGACCTTATTCAACACCAACCAACGTTCACGTCCAGCCAGGTCGGGGCTGTACTTCTCCAGCTCCGCAGCTATCTTGCGCACCTCTTCTGCCGGATCTATGGACTCATCCATGGGGGCGATATCCACCAGATGCAGCAACAGTCGAGTGCGGTCCAGATGTTTTAGAAACTGCAGCCCCAAACCCGCCCCATCGGACGCCCCCTCAATAACACCAGGAATATCTGCAATTACGAAACTGCGTGATTCGCCCACGCTGACCACGCCCAGATTAGGGTAGAGCGTAGTAAATGGATAATCAGCAACCTTGGGCCTGGCGCTAGACACCCTGCTGATAAAGCTGGATTTACCCGCATTAGGCATTCCCAGCAGCCCAACATCGGCCAATAGAATCAGTTCCAGATGCAGCTGGCGCTTCTCACCTTCGGTACCCTGGGTAAACTGTCTAGGGGTGCGGTTGGTGCTGCTTTTAAAACGGGCATTACCGATCCCATGAAACCCACCTTTCGCCACGAGCAACTCCTGACCATGGACAAGAAGCTCACCTATGATCTCTTCTGTGTCCTCATCCATCACCCTGGTCCCCACCGGCACCCGCACATAGATATCTTCACCGCTGCGACCGGTGCAGTTTCGCCCCATGCCGTTCTTGCCACGCTCTGCCCTATGCCGTCGCATATGACGGAAATCTACCAGGGTATTCAGGCCGGAATCCGCCAATAGAAAGACGCTGCCGCCATCTCCGCCATCGCCGCCGTCCGGGCCGCCCTTGGGAATATATTTTTCACGGCGAAAGCTGGCGACCCCATTACCTCCGTCACCCGCCTCTACCCGTATGCTGGCCTCATCAACAAACTTCATAGTTATTCCACAGCGCCCATTAAATCGCTTGGCATGTTGCCCGAATCTTTACGATTACAACCAGCCTATCAAAACAGCTCTATTGCAACCAGAAAAAACCACGGGATATAAACGAAAAAGGCCCCGTCACTGACGAGGCCTCTGCGGTATCTCTAAATGCGGCGCAATTAAGCAGGAACTATGTTCACATACTTGCGCTTTTTAGGACCTTTAACCTCAAACTTCACTACACCTTCAGCCTTGGCAAACAGGGTGTGGTCTTTGCCACAGCCTACATCCAATCCCGGGTGGAAATGGGTGCCACGCTGACGCACGATAATGTTGCCTGGTTTAACCGCCTGGCCGCCAAATAGCTTTACACCAAGACGCTTTGACTCTGAATCGCGGCCGTTACGTGTACTACCGCCTGCTTTTTTATGTGCCATTGTTTAATCCGCCTTACTTTGCGCTAATTCCGATAATCTCAAGCTCGGTGTACCACTGACGGTGGCCCTGACGCTTCAGATGATGCTTACGACGCTTGAACTTAATGATCTTGACCTTTTTGCCACGACCATGCTCCTGCACCTTGGCAGTTACCTTGCCGCCGTCCACATAAGGGGTTCCAACCTTAATGTCGTCGCCGTCGGCTACCATTAATACTTTATCAAGTTTTATGGATGAACCCTCTTCAGAGTCAATCTTCTCAACCCTAAGGATGTCACCTTTGGAAACCCGGTACTGTTTACCACCGGTCTGAATCACGGCATACATTCGCCAAATCTCCGTAAAAATTCTGCTAGTTGGGCCGTTTACATAAAAGCAGCCCACGAAAGAGCCGGAATTCTACATACACCTTGGCCTGAGGTCAAATCCTCTGTTCCATCAAAAAAAGGCTTTATTCACCTATTTTTGACCAATAAATAGGTTATATTAATGCCCTCTTGATATTCCTCTTTTGTTAAATCATTAGAAAGCAGTAGAATACGCACGAACGCATGTAGAACGAATCTAAATAAATCGTTTAATATCAATAAGTAATATAATTTTACCCTATTTTATCTGTTTCCAGGCACGCCGTATGAGGCGGAGCAGGACAGCATAAACCAACGAAGAGCTGTATGGACATATCTGCAATAAAAAAACTGGTAGAAGAGGATATGGGCGCCGTCGACGGCCTGATCCTGCATCGCCTGAAATCTGACGTAGTACTGATCAATCAGATCGGACACTATATTGTGAACAGCGGCGGCAAACGTCTCCGCCCTATGATTGTACTGCTGGCGGCCCAAACCCTGGGCTATACCGGTGATAAACACACCCTCCTGGCTGCGATCATTGAATTCATTCATACCGCCACCCTGCTACACGATGATGTAGTTGATAGCTCTGACCTTCGCCGCAGCAGAGATACCGCCAATGCGGTCTGGGGCAACGCCGCAAGCGTGCTGGTGGGGGACTTTCTATATTCCCGCTCCTTCGAGATGATGGTAGATATAGACAATATGCGGGTTATGGATATCCTCTCCCACGCAACAAACCGCATAGCTGAAGGCGAAGTTCTACAGCTTCTCAACTGTCATGATCCGGACACGGACGAGCAGAAATATCTCGAGGTTATACTGCGCAAGACCGCCACCCTATTTGAGGCTGGTGCCCAGCTTGGAGCGGTACTCTGCAACGCACCACCTGAAGAGGAACAGGCCTTAGCCAATTATGGCAAACACCTGGGCATAGCCTTTCAGATTATCGATGACGCGCTGGATTACAGCGACTCTTCTGAGGAGATCGGAAAAAATATCGGTGATGATTTGGCGGAAGGGAAACCAACTCTGCCCCTGATACGCGCTATGCAGGTCGGTACTGCTGAACAGAAACAGTCGCTACGGGATGTGATTGAGAAAGGCGGACGTGAGCAGATCGACGTAGTAAAAGCAGCTATTGCCAGCACCGACGCCATCGAGTACACCTTCAAGGCGGCAGAAGCTGAGGCGAACAAGGCCAAGAAGGCGCTGGAGACACTACCCCCATCCTCCTACAGAGAGGCCCTTGCAACCCTCGCTGATTTTTCTGTGGACCGCACAAACTGATCTGGCACAATATTCACGTTTAAGCCCTTTAGTGATATAAATAGCGCCTAGCAGACCGTTGAAATTCGCTCAAGTGAGTGCGAGACAAGGCGAAATTTTCGGAGTGTAGCTCAGCCTGGTAGAGCACTGCCTTCGGGAGGCAGGGGCCGGAGGTTCGAATCCTCTCACTCCGACCAATCAATTGAGAGGATGAGAACCGATTGGAGGTTCGACCGAATCGCTTCTAGCGATTCAGAATGAGCGAAGCGAACCCGAAGGGCCAGGGCAGATAATTGCTCCTGCATCATCTGCATTCCCCACGTCCATGTTGGTCAGATGGCCCGAGTAACCCCCTAGTTTATAACTATTTTGCTCTGGTTATTGTATAGACCTGTGAAAGATCATACCCCCTATATCGAGCCGGTTTTTTACTCATCTCTCCCCGATAACTCAAAACTAATCCGATAGCATTTTTTTCATCAAGCCATTTAATAAAAATCCCACTGTGTTCGATATAATGATAGGAGTGATTAACATGGTAGAGCCAATCCCCGGGCTTTAAGGTATCTCTACTGGCGTAAGGCCCTTTTTTCAAGGTTCCTTTGAAGACAGTTACCCTTTGATCTCTAGGAAACCCGGCTCTATCAAAAACGGCATCAACATAATCCCAACATCCACCCACTATTATCTCTTTTTTATCTAGCGTCATCTCTCTGCCGATTTGTAAAATCTTTTTTGCTTTAAGATCGGCCTCCCGCTCCGCTTCATTAAGAGCTTCTGTTAAAAACACTCCTTTTGGTTTATAGAGATGATAGGGGATCTCTTTTGCGTAAGCAGATGAGAGTATAAATAAACATATCAATGCAATTCTCATTTTTCCTTCTTTTTAAAGCTGTAGATATTTTCCAGTAGGTTATAAATCGTAACGCCTTGAATACGAGACAGTCAGAGGCCCAAATAACTAGGGGTTCGCGAAACGAAATCACTCTCCTCTGCATCACCCTCTTCTGCATCACTATCCTCTGCATCAGGGACCTCGACCTGGGTAATTTTGCGTGTAATGAAACCTCCCTGTGGCTGATTGCTGAGCACTGCGACAAACTCGGTGCGATAGTTGGTCTCCCTGCTCAAAGGCTCGTCCGAGATAATGATTGAGGATCGCGGCAATACGGTCAGCGCTATACGTTCGAACACATCCTGCGGGATAGTAATGCGGTCGAGCGCTCTCCTGGCATCTTCTCCCTTATCGATGGTGACCGCGGTCCAACGCAGACCCTCATCGTTGTGCTCCATGGCAGTGAATATATGGGTGCCGATAGGTTTATCAGGATCGTAGATGGTGACTGGGACCTCGATGCTCGCATCGAACTCCTCGCCGCCACCGTCACGGGCCGGCTTATGCGTGTTACGCCGCACGTAAAGTTTCTGCGTTGCGCGGCTGATGTAGACGGATACCGGCTCGAGTGCAAGCTTCGCCTCGTATGCTGCCTTGGCGCTCTCGGCCTTCCTGATCTTGGCCGTTTTGACCGCCTCCTTTGCAGTAGCCGCCGCAGCAACCTTCGCCTCCAAGTCTGATTTAGCAGTATCAACCTGCGTCGCCAGCTCTGCGGCTTCAGCGGTAGCCTTTCGCAACCGCTCCTCGGCCCGCACCTTGCTCTTAGCCGCATCGGATAGCGCCTTGTCGGCGCGTATGAGTTCCGCGCCGGCCCTCTTGTTGAGACCTTCCTGCTTGCGCAATACAGCCTTCTGTAACGTCACCTCGCGCGCAGCACTCTTCTCGACCTTCTTGGCTTCATCCATCGCCTGGGTGGCGTCATTTGCAGCCGTGGCCGCTACCTCAGCGGCAACCACCTTCCTCTTCAAGTCTGATTCAGCGACCTCAATCTGGGTCGCCAGTTCTGTGGTCTCGGCAGCGGCCTTTCGCAGCCGCTCCTCGGCCTGCACCTTGGCTTCGTTTGCAGCGGAGAGCGCCTCATCGAGGCGTATTAGCTCTGCATCGGCCTCCTTCTTGAGACTTTCCAGTTTACTAAGAGCCGTCTTACGTAACTCCACCTGGTGGACCGCACTCTTCTCCACCTCCTTGGCTTCATCGCTCATCTTGGTGGCATCATTTGCAATTTTGGCTACAACGGCTGCGTTAACCATCCTTGTTTTTAAGTCTGATTTAATGATCGCGATCTGCTTCGCCAGCTCTGTGATATCGACGGCAACCTTTCGCGGCTGCCCCTTGTCCTTATCCGGAGCGGAGAGCGCCTCATCCGCGCTCCCTAGTTCTGCTTCTGCACTCTCCTTGAGACTCTCCAGTTCACCTAGGGTCGTCTTGCGTAACTCCACCAAGCGCGCCGCACTATTCTCGACCATCTTGGCTTCATCGCTTGTCTTGGTGGCACTATTCGCAGCTGTGGCTGCAGCCTCAGCGACAACCAGCTTCTCCTTCAAATCTGATTCAGCGGCCTCAATCTGCTTCGCCAGCTCTGCGATCTCGGCAGTGACATTTCGTAGCCGCTCCTCGGCCTCTACCTTGGCCTTATCCGCGGCTGAGAGCCCATTGTCAGCCAGTTTTAGTTCAGCGTCGGCACTCTTCTTAAGATTTTCCAGTTTACCTAGAGTCGCCTTCTGTAACTCCACCTCGCGCACCGCACTACTCTCTGCCTTCTTAGCTTCATTCATCGTCTGGGTGGCATCATTTGCAGATGCAACTGCAGCCGCAGCCGCAACAACCCTCTCCTCCAAGGCCGATTTAGCGGCGTCAAGCTGCGTTGCCACTTCTGCGGCTTCGGCGGTTACCTTTTGCAGCCGCTCATAGGCCCCTACCTTGGCCTTATCCGCAGTAGAGAGCGCCTTGTCGGCGCGTCTTAATCTTGTGTCAGCACTTTTCTTGCTCTTTTCCAGCCTGCGTAGCAACCTCTTCTGCAATACCACCTCGCGTGCCATGGATTTATCGGTTTTCTTTGCCTCTCTGAATCCCTTGACGGCCTCAGCTGCCTCGCGCTTGAGCATATCCGCTCGCGCTGGAGCGGCCGCGACAACCTCAGCATCCGGCGAGAACAGCACCGGGTGGGAAAAGTCGATCGGGGCCGCATCATTCGGCGAGATGATCACCCGCATCCCGATCCGGGTCTTGTTAAACACACTCCTTGCAAAGCCAAACGGCATTCGCACACAACCGTGAGAGGCTGCATATCCGGGCAGAGGACCACCGTGCAGTGCGATGCCATTCCAAGTGATGCGCTGCATGTTTGGCATTTTGGCGTCGTCATACATGTTGGAGCGGTGCTCCTTTTTCTTCTCGACAACAGCGAAGATGCCTGCTGGCGTTTCACGTCCACTAATACCGGTTGACACAGGCGCACGCAGAATCCAGCCTTTGGCATCATAGAACGTGACCTTTTGGGACTCGATCGATACGATCGCCATGATCGGCTCGCCAGCCTCACGCGGCGCCTCCTCGTAGCCCAGCTGTCTCGTCGCAGCCCCGGCCGTCAGGACCGTCAATGCAGCCACTACCATGAATGTCACAGCAGTGGGTAATTTAAAGCGCTTCGTAATCATTATGTATTGAATAATCAAGAAATATTAGGAAATAATCAAACTAATAATAGCTCAGTAACAGGGGACATACCCCAATTAACGTCCACCTCGCATCTAGATACCTCCCCTGTTCAGTGCGGGCACAGACACCCTTTAGCTCAGCAAGTAAGCTGCCATTACAGGCAGACTTGGGCTGAACTGACATGAATGACTTATTGATTTAAACCAACCGCAGGATATAATTCTGCCTGCAAATTCAGAAGGCAGTGCAGGTGCAATTACCAAAGGATAAGGCGAGTAATCCTCTTACTCCAACCAAACCCCACAATCCACCTGATCATTTCGTAACAATTCTGCTAATGTTATCAACTATAACTACTTTAATTTAGAATTCTGTCGGGGAAAGAGATGAAGAAGGGATTTATCTTATTTTTCGTAGCATTCTGGCTAGTAGCCGGCAATGCTGTCGATGCCGTGGCGGTAACAATTGACCAGACACTACTGGAACACTCATCTACTGCTGCAAAAAAAACAACCAAAAAAGCAGCCTCCAAAAAAAAGTGGACTAAGAATCCCAAGGTTCGCTCAGCCTCAGTATTTGTAATCGACCCTGCTACCAGCAAAGTCCTGTACGAGAAAAATGCCGATGCAGTAGTGCCGATAGCATCCATTACCAAACTGATGACAGCCATGGTTGTTCTCGACGCCAAGCAGAAGATGAGCGAGAAGCTCACTGTCACCACAAAGGATAAGGACACCCTCAAGAAAACCGGTTCGCGTCTAAAGGTTGGCACCAAACTCAGTCGTAAAAATATGCTTTGCCTAACCCTTATGGCATCTGAAAACCGAGCCGCATCGGCCCTGTCCCGCCACTACCCCGGAGGCCGCAAAGCCTTTGTTGCCGCCATGAACAAAAAGGCGAAAGAGCTGGGGTTGAAGGAAACCCACTTTAAAGAGCCAACCGGACTTAACTGGAAAAATGTTTCCAGCGCCCATGATCTTGCCAAGTTGGTTGCCGCTGCGCACAAATATAAACTGATCCGCAAATTTACTACCAGGGCAAAACACAGCGTCACTCTACAGGGAAAGAGAGAAACCTTCCGCAATACCAATAAGCTAGTGCGCAAATCAAACTGGAAAATCAGCCTGTCCAAGACAGGCTATATAAAAGAGGCCGGCAGATGCCTGGTAATGCAGGCCAAGGTGGCCAATCGTCCCACCATCATCGTACTGCTGGATTCGCAGGGAAGTAAAACACGCATCGGCGATGCCAAGCGCATACGGTACTGGATTGAGCACGCACCAAAGGGACAGCTTAATCGCGCCGGTTAACCCCGCTTGTGACTTAACAATCTGGTTCAGATTAACGCGGTGGCGCTACACTACCGGCGTAGATCACCTTGCACTCACCGCCAGGCAGGAGCTTTCTCCCCTTTTCAAACAGTTTGAGCACTGGCCCCGCAACAGATTTTATAATACTCGGTTGCTGCACCACCGGCTTCCGAAAAGGCCCACTGATATTTTGCTGTACTTCGGCACACCCTTTATGATTGATCAGAGCCAAGGTTACATCGATGAAACTCCCATTAATGAAATCAAGGCCTCCCAAAAGTGCCATTCGGTGTCTGTTCGTGGCCATTGCTACATCCTTGGCATACATGACACCACGCTTGACCCTCCAGCTGGTGACAATTGTGCGAATATCACTAACCCCTCCTGAACCAGCAAGAACATTCGCAAAGTCACTGCCCTTAGTAACCGCCAACCCCACCGGCCCAGCAACCAGCAGTGCACCCATATCCAACATATTAAAGCTTTGACTGGACTCATAACGACTGAACGCCAGATCAAGATCATGCCCGTGCAACTTTAGGTTCTTGCCCTGCAGCACAACATCCCCGGACGCACTCCGCTCTACTTCTCGCGCACTCTTGCCCTGCAGTGATAGTTTCATTGAGAATGACATTGGGCCGGTCAAGACTGCTTTCGGGGATTTAGCTTTGAACAGCTCTTCTGTGCGGAACTGCGGCAAGGCGAAACTAATCTGGTAATGCGGAGTTGTCCTGGAATAGTCCGCTCGTATGCTACCTGAACCATCTCCACCGAAGAGATTCAGCGTAACTGGCTTTATATCGAAGAGACCATTTTTTGCATCGACCGAGAGCTTTAGACCGGACCCCAGGTACTCCTTTATCCGGATCTTGCCGCAAAACAGTTTCGCGGTGAAAGAGAGTTTCTGCATGATGTTCGTTCCCTCTACCTCTAGCTTTAGATTGCGTAGTTTTATGTCGCAATCACCGGCATTAAATCTCTCTCCAGATTGTTTGTCCGTATAGATAAGGGTCCCATCAGAAATCGAGAGCCTGGACAGTTCGAAAGTTGGCAGCGTAGCTTCCGCTACCTGCGGTTTATCGAAGTTGTACTTGCCATCGGCACCCCGCTCTATGGTGATCCTGGGTTGTATCAAAGAGACATTCTTTATACGCACTTCATCCTGGAGCAGGGGAAAAAGCTCCAGCCCAACCCTAAGCTTCTCTACAACCATAAGCTCATTGCCTTGGTTACGAACGCGCACATCTTTCATGGTTAGGCGCATACCCGGGTAGAGACCAATACCGAGTTGCCCATTAACGCTGACCTCCATCCCCAAGGCCTCCGATGCAGCCGCCTGCAACTGAGGTTTGTAGTCATTGGGATGAAAAAACAGTATCAAGGACACAGCCATGAGGGCTAGCAGCAGAACAGAGCCACCGATTAAGAGAAGCAATATTTTTATGGGTTTCATCATGGTCATGGATCAGTGTTGTAAGGCTATTATTTGGAGTATAGATAAAGCAAGGCGATACCGCACTCGCTCAGAAATGCTCCACAATCAGAACTAATCCAAGCGCTTGTGGAACCTCTTGGTGGCTATAACCAGAGTAACGCCGGCAAAGGCGATAAGGGCATAGATCTCCGGCATCAGCTCACCGATGCTGGAGCCCCGCAACACTATGCCATGGATCAAACGAGTGAAGTGGGTCAATGGCAACAATTCGGCGATGTACTGAGCAGCCGTTGGCATGCCGTCGAAAGGGAACATGAAACCGGAGAGCAGGATAGACGGTAGGAAAAAGAAAAAGGTAATCTGCATGGCCTGGAACTGACTCTGGGCTACTGTGGAGATAACCAGGCCCAGGGTGAGATTGGCGGCAATGAAGACCAGCGACGCCAGGTAGACGTCGATAAGATCTCCCTCCACCGGCACACCAAACAGGAAATACCCCATCAGCAGTATCAGGGTTACCTGAACCAGCCCGATGAAGATATAGGGCAGTATCTTACCCACCATTAGCTCACTATTGCGCACCGGGGTGTTGATCAGCAGCTCCAGGTTACCGCGTTCACGCTCGCGTACTATTGCCATGGCGGTAAACATCACCATAGTCATAGTCAGAATCACCCCGATCAACCCAGGTACGATATGCACCGCTGAACGCCGCTCCGGGTTGTAGGGGTTGTAGATCTCAAACAGCTCACCTGCCTGTTTAACCTTCTGCGCAGTGTCCTGACCCAGTCGCATCTGACTGAGCTGACGCGCCGCGCCGAGTATCATGGGATCAGCACCATCCACCAGCAGTTGCGCCCCAGGGCGGTCTGGTTGTTGCAAACGGCGTTCGAAGTCGGGCGGGATGTATATACCGACGGCGATCTCGCCCCGGCGCAACATCTCCAGCAACTCCTTGGAGGTGCGAGCGGTAAGAATAGGCTCCAGGACCTGGGAGGCGCGGGCCTGGGCCACCAGTTGCCGAGAGAGTTCGGTACCGGCCTGGTCCGCCACCCCGGTGCGCAGATGGCGCACGTCTGTGTTGATGGCGTATCCAAACAGTATAATCTGCATCAGAGGGATACCGACTATCATACCGAAGGTAATGCGGTCGCGGGCTAACTGACGCACCTCTTTACGCGCTATTGCCAGCAGGCGACTCCTGCAGTTCATGACCTCGCCTCCTGGTAACGGCCCTGGGTTGCTGCGACGAACACATCCTCCAGGTTGGGTAGAGAAATATACGCCTCACCCGCTATGCCGGCGCTCTTCATAGCATCCTGCACCTGCCTCTCTGGCTCAGGACGATCCTTCTCCAGTAGCACCCGCAGTCGCGCCCCTAGCTGGGTGACGCTGAACACGCCGGGCTGGCCCTCCAGAGCATGGCGAGCAGCACCCGGGTCTAGGGCATCCACCTCTACAACCCAGGCATCAATGCGCTCTTCAAGTTCGGCGGGACTACCGTCAGCCACGATCACCCCCCGGTCCAGGATCGCCAGACCGTGGCAACGCTCCGCTTCATCCATATAGTGGGTAGAGACCAGTATAGTGGTTCCTTTACTGGCGAGTTCGAACAGACTCTCCCAGAAGTCGCGGCGGCTCTTAGGATCCACCGCCGAGGTGGGTTCGTCCAGAAACAGCAGCTCAGGTTCATGTAGAACAGCAGCCGCGAGAGCCAGCCGCTGGCGCTGGCCGCCACTCATAGCGCCGGCGCGCCGGTGGCGCAACTCCTCCAGATCATAATCGTGCAGCAGCTCTTCGATACGACTCCGGTGCCGGCTGCTTGGCAGACAGTAGATCTCGGCGATAAATTGCAGATTCTCCCAGGTGGTAAGATCTTCATACAGAGAGAAGCGCTGGGTCATGTATCCGATCTTGTGCTTTAGCTCCTCGGCCTGCCCTGGCACCCGCAGCCCCAGCACCTCGGCCTCACCATCGCTGGGGATAAGCAGACCGCAGAGCATGCGAATAGTGGTGGATTTTCCAGAACCGTTGGGGCCAAGAAAGCCGTAGATCTTGGCCGGAGGAATATCCAGATTGATGTGGTCCACCGCCACCAGATCGCCGAAGCTCCGGGTTAAACCACGAGTGACGATAGCGGCGTCGTTCACTCATCCTTCTCCTGCAGTTGGCCTTCGATCGGCAGCCCGGCGGGCAGATCAGCAGCACCACTCAAGTTCACCTCTGCTATGTAGACCAACTTGCTGCGATCATGCTCGCTGAGGGCATAGAATGGGGTAAAGATCGGATCGCTAGCAAGGCGCCGCACCCTGCCCGTATACTCTTGATCACGCCCATCCACCTGCACCTGCACCGCATCACCTACTGCAATATGACTGCGTAGCGACTCCGGAACATAGAAGCGGGCATACGGGGCCTGGCCCACCAACACTACCGCCAGCACCGATCCCACTGGTGGCCGCTCACCAACCTCGAAGGGGAGAGAGTCCACCCGTCCAGCTTGTGAGGCGCGGATACTGAGGCGCTCAATGACCAGGCGCGCCTTCTGTTCTTCGGCCCTGGCCTGTACCCAGGCGCTGTTGGCCTTGTCCACCTGCTCGGGGCTGGTAAGTTGCTTTTTGATCAGCTGCTGTTGTCGCTCAAGCTCACGTTCGGTCTCGGTGACCCTAGCCAGGACGCCGGCCAATGCTGCCTCAGCGCGACTGGCATCAAGCTGCACTAACAGTGTCCCGGCAGCAACCTGCTGACCCTCATGTACCGGAATATCACTAATCGGCTCCGCCGCCTCATTACTCAGCTCAACTCGGTCCCATGCCAGCTCACCTACCATGTGCCCATCCACTCCAGAGCCACACCCTTGCAGCAATAGAGCAATAGCAAATAACAGAATAGTCACTGTTCGATTCATCGCCTCACCTCAGCACCCTCATAAAAAAGACGCAGTGCATGTTCAACCCAACTCTGAACAAACTCCTCATCCATCTCCAAACCCAGAGCAGGCTCCACTACTGGTCGACCGATAAAAGGAAACAGAGCCATACTCAACAGTGAAAGCGCGGCCAACACCGGATCAATATCGGATCGCAGGCGACCGGCTTTTTTATCTTCATCAATCAGCTGCGGCACCATGAGCCCAGCGCGAGAAGCAAAGCGCTGAATAAACTGCTCACGAAAGCTGCTTTTTCCATACAACACCTCACGCACCACTAGGTTAGGCAACCAGGGGTTGGCAGCCAGCATGCGCACGTAGGAGTCCACGAATTGTGAGAGAGTTGGCCTCTCGTCGGGAAGAAGCTCAAGTTGCTGCAACAAAGGGGCAAAGCGCTCTTCCAGCATAGCGCTGTATAACCCCTCTTTGCCGCCAAAATGGTAGTGGATCATAGCCGGGTTCATATTTGCCCGCTCAGCGATCTGACGCAGAGATACCGCAGCGAACTCGCGCCGGGAAAACAGATCGCGGGCAGCATCAACCAGGGCTTGGCGACTCTGTTCAGGAGCCCTGCCCCTGGGCCGCCCAGGACGAGTTCGTTCTGGCAATTTGGTTGGTGATCGTGGATTCACGGAATAATTAATAGGCCGTTTAATTAATTATGTCAAGCCCCACACACTCTGGAGTCAGTTAAGCGGGCCAGTGCGGGAAAAGTGATTATGGAGCAATGGCTTTCTACCAGCCAAGTTATATACTCAAATGTAGCCAAAAAGCCTAAAGTGCGAACCACCCTACATTCGGTTAGGATTGGTGGTTAAATTGAAAACTATAATATCTATCTCGGATTAAAATGGGCAAAAGACAACACAAGCGACGTCCAATAAACCACCCTGCCCTCGTACTACTTAAGGATAACGGTAAAGTTGATTGCCGCATACAGAACTTCTCCCATGGAGGACTGTACCTTGCCACATCAAACAAACGCGCACTAAATATTGCACCAGGCACAGTCGTGAGGATTCAGATACAGACTCAAAGGGATAAAAAAGAGATCCAAACTACAGCCGCCCACACCTCTGCTGGCGGCCTTGGGGTTGCCTTTATACACCAGGAAAATGAACTCCTTCTCTATCTGCAAAGGGCATCTACAGCAAAAAATCTCCAACTAAACAGAGGTGGCAACACCGGCACGCCACATAAAATGGGGTCTAAGGAAGTTGTAATAATTAACTGGATCCAATCCACTGCCAAACGTTTTCTAAAATCAAGGCATCCAGATTTTTTCAAATCCGCCAACAGCACTCTCTTCGAGACCGCCAATAAGGCAGATAGCAATCAAACCCAAAATTCACTATTCGATGCCTACAATGCATTTCGAAAACACCAGGACGAGTTAGAACACATATTCCTGGATAACATTAACTTCAGCTTCAACAGATATAGCAGTGGCAGTCTATCTGATGACAATCCGACTAATTCACTGTTTCAGCACCCTGAGATGGACTTGGTTGCTAAAGAGGATTTCGAAGAGTGGGTTTCCGTGGTCAGCCTGACCAGAAACTTGGAATCTAATATTTACTCAAAACTCCACCAACTGGAGAACTCTCTCTCGTTTCTCGCCAAAAAATACATCAATGATGAGAGGAACCCGGTTTCACCATATTCGCTGCTTTGGTCATTCAAAAAGTCCCTTTCAAACCTTGATATCACACTCCAGGCAAAAAAGGCTCTTTTCTCCTCATTCCAAATCAATATGCTGGGGGATATTGGTGCACTATATGATGAGATTAATAATTATCTGGACCAGCAAGGCATAACCCAACAGGCCAAAGAGAAGAGCGCGAAAGAAAAACAAAAATCTACACCCACCAACAAAGGAGATGCCCTGCGTTCAAACGGTCGTCCCGGCAAACGATTGACCGACACCCTGTCATCTCTCATTGACTTTATAGGTAACAAAAAGCCCCCCACATCATCAAAACCAAGGGCTGAGGGAGTTGCCTCAAAAGAGGCCATAGTAAAATCCCTGGCAAATATATCAGCCGTAGGTCAACGCCCTATTATTCAGAAAATTGAGGAGCAACTATCCGGGGAAATTATCAATGGGCAGCAGCAGGTAGTACTAGATAACAGAACCAGACAAGCAATACAGGTGACCGAGCAGCTACTAGGGTCGCTGCAACAAGACGCTTTTATGAACCGGGAGATCAACGGATTAATAGAGAGTCTAAAGATACCGTTGGTAAAAGAGGCAATCAACGACCCAATGTTATTGAATGATGCAAGCCATCCCGGGCACAAGCTTTTAGAGACTATTGGCAAACTAGGCCCCTACTTCCCAGATGAAGAACAAGACAGATCAAGAGAAGGGGATTTGCAACATGCCTTTAATGAGATCAGCATGCTTGCAGAGCAAGGGGCACAACTCAATATAAATCAGGTGACTGCTCAACTAGAGAGAATCATTGATCAGCGCAAAACAAACCTAAAAAGCAATCTTGAAATCGTTACCGATAGCTGCGAACAGGATGAAAAGTATAGAGCCGCCAGAAAATATGTTTTTATGCTCCTATGCTCTCAGCTACTGCCAAGAAAAATACCTTTGGTTGTTGAGGAACTATTGCACCTGGGATGGGTTGGTCTACTGGTGCACACCATCTCCACATTTGGCAAAAAAGACAAAAACTCAATAAGGCTTTTCGGCGTCATTGATCTACTACTTGATATCTTTAACACCGAAAAAGGAATAAAGCCAATAACAAAAATCCAATACAACTACCTGATCCAAGTAATCAGAGTAGGCTTCACAAAATATCCGCTATATGCCAACGAAGCCAAACAATACCTCGAAAAGCTTGAGGCAATTCTTGAATCAAGAGGGCGCACACACCCAGATATCGCTAACAAGCGAGTAGTGATGGACCAAGCTGGCATAAAACGGTTACTTGACCAACAAACCAGACATCAAGCAGAAGATGCCACCACCACTCGCATTGAACAACCCTGGCTTGACCTTGTTAAGGGTATCAAATTAGATGACTGGATTGTGGAGCAGAGACAACATGGCCATGCACGTATGCTCAACCTGGCCTGGAAAAATACAGACTCAACCAGATATGTGTTTATAGATGGAAAAGGAACAAAGCGGCTAGACGCTGAACACTATAATCTGGCAAATATGTTTAAACAAAGACAGTGCTCTCTCCTGGAAGACGGCAATATTCCAATTGTTGAGCGCGCCGTCAATAGACTCCTAAAAAATACATTCGAGCAGATTAAGAATGAGAGCGATGTCGACAACCTAACCGGGCTACTTCGGCGCAATGTGTTCCAAAGAAAAATATCAGACCTTTTAGATATAACCAGTGATGTGAATGATCATCATATAATGCTTATGCTGGATATTGATCAATTCAGAGCCATCAATGATCTATGCGGGCAAAAAGGTGGAGACGATCTACTTCTGACCGTTTCCAACATCATCAGTAATTACCTCCCAGAACATGTCACTCTTGCCAGAATAGGAAGCGATGAATTTGGAGTTCTGATAAAAAACTGCTCTCCAGACGAGGGCTACCACATTGCGGAAACACAGCGCAGGGCGTTGGAAAACCTCAGGTACAGCTGGGATGGAACAGCAGTGCCAGTCACCGCCAGCATAGGAATTGCGCACATCAATATGGATGTCTTATCAGCCGCTGAAGTTATGAATATGGCATCATCAGCATGTCAATCGGCCATAGAGGACGGAGGCAACTGTACGAGGTTGTTTTCACATGCAGATCGGGACAGAGAAAAACAGAACAGGATAGCGCCCAACGCCCAAATAATTGAAGAGACACTACGAGGTCAAAAACTCGCTCTATATGCCCAACCCATATCGGCAGTCTTTCTTGGGGATGAGCATGAACACCACTACGAAATTCTCATGCGCGTAAAAAATGAAGATGGCAACTGGGGAGGCCCTAGCGATCTAATCCATGCTGCTGAAAAGTGCAACCGAATGAGATCTATCGACCGCTGGGTTGTAAACAACACCTTTACCTGGCTGAAGAACCATCATACAGAGATTAACAACATCGGCATAAGTATAAACCTATCAGCTCATACCATGGACGATGAATCTTTTTTCGACTTTATCAATGACCACCTCGATTCGACACCCTTCCCTAATGAAAAAATTACGTTTGAGATTACGGAATCATCTCTTATAAAACATATTGATAAAGCCAGAACATTAGTTGAGGAGATCAAACACAAAGGGTGCAAATTCAGCCTAGATGACTTTGGAACTGGATATGCATCATACTCATATCTAAAGGATTTCCCTGTAGACCATGTAAAGATTGATGGTGTTTTTATCAAAGATATTCTGACCGATGGCTCAAGCTATGCCATGGTTAAATCCATAACTGAGATATCGCACCATATGGGGAAAAAGGTTGTAGCTGAATATGTAGAGAGCGAAGCGATAATGGTAACACTGCGCGAACTGGAGGTGGATTTTGCTCAAGGGTATTACGTAGGGAAGCCGGTTCCGATAAATAATCTTCTGCAACATGCTCTCGAAAAAACAGGCGCTAATAATTAGCTCTATTTCTTAAGACCCGCCTTAGAGGCCACATCCTCCAATAGAACCTCCAATTCGGCCAACTGGATTTCGCTTATCCCGAGAAACAGCACCTCTTCACTTACCGCAAGCACCATACTCTCATCTGGGGCCTCACCCACACCAACCTTAGCGCAACCCTGATCTATCAGACGCACTACCTGCAGCAGGACCTCATCCTCATCACTGAATGGCTTATGGTGATCTCTGGCAACAACACAGTATGACTCATCCAGGTTCCAGTTTTTCAGCAACTGGTATCCCTGATCATTATGCATGCTCTCAATAACCTCTTTGATAACCACATCTGAGAAAGGCTTATCCGACCCCAACTCAGTAACTATCTCTTCCATGATCTTTAGCAGAAACAGCTCTCCAATATCGTGTAGCAGCCCAGCAAGAAAACCTTCGTCTCTCAGCTCCTTAAACCCGCAATGCTCCAGCACCCATCTACAGCCAATTGCAGAGACATAAGCATGGCCCCATAATATCGGCATATACTTTTTAATGATCGGGTTGTTTGAACTACAGGCGTGTTTCTGGGCCTCAAGCATGACCAAACTCGCCACCTGTTTCATACCCAATCTAACAATGGCCTCACGAATAGTTCCAATGCTATTGAGCCCGGCAAAGAACGCCGAGTTAGCTGAGCGCAGCACATGCCCCGCCAACACCTGATCCTGTAGAATCAGCCGTTCTATCTGATTAACTGTTGTATCTTCATCCTTCAACACCTGTTGCAGCTTTAGGGCAACGCGGTTGAAGATGGGCAAATCCTGCCCACCATTTTCTACGCGTTCATAAATCATCGACGCAAGCGATTGGTCACTACTCATACTCTGCCCCCACTAACCTTCTAATCTTATTTAGCGACCGTGGTTTCTCAATCCTAGGCAAGAAACGCAGCACTTCTGCCAAGGAGGTAATCCCGGCAGCGGCCTTAACTACCCCGTCTTCCAACAGAGTAACCAGCCCAGCGGCATCCCTACTGACCCCCCGGATAACAGTTGAGGACTGCTTCTCCAGTATTGAATCTTTAATCGCTTCGTTCATCACCAACAGTTCATGTACACCTATCCTGCCGCTATACCCAGTGTATCTACATCGATTACACCCTTTTCCATATACAAAATTGGCATCCTTTATTACTTTACGTTCATACCCAAGCCGGCGCAGATCCAGCGCTGTAGGTAGATATGGCTCCGCACAATGCTTACACACTCGCCGCAACAGGCGCTGAGCCAATACCGAAACTACCGTAGATGAGATCAGGAAGGTTTCGATATCCATATTCATTAGACGCAACAATCCGCCGATACTATCTTCAGTATGAAATGTAGTAAGCACCTTGTGCCCGGTAAGAGCTGCGTGAACTGCGGCATCAGCAGACTGATTATCACGAATTTCACCCAGGACTATTACGTCAGGGTCCTGGCGCATCATATGGCGCAGCGATTCATTGAAGGTTAAATCGATTTTCGGATTGATCGAACACTGCCCAATCCCGTCGATCATATATTCCACCGGATCCTCGGCAGTGATAACACTACGCTCTATATCATTAAGGTAGTTCACACAGCCGTAGAGGGTGGTAGTCTTTCCAGAACCGGTAGGGCCGGTCATCATAACTACACCGCTGGGGATATCCAGGGCATCTTCAATGAAGCGATTCAGAATATTAGGCGCCATACCAAGTTCGCGAATATCTAGCAGATTGGTCATGCGGCTAAGCAGCCGCAGCACAATCTTCTCTCCATGCATGGTCACATAGAAAGAAACACGAATATCTGTACTATGACCGGTCTCAGGATCTTCAAACACAAAACTGCCACCCTGATGTCGTCGCTTTTCGGCAATGTTGGAGCGGGCAAGCACCTTAAGGCGGCTGGCGATCATAACGGCCAGATCCAGATCATAATCCTTATAGTGCATGAGCACTCCATCACAACGCAGACGTACTCGCAGGTGCGTTGCCATCGGCTCTATATGGATATCGCTTGCCTTAGCCTGAAGGGCATCAATAATCAAAGCATTGACCAGACCTGGAATGGTCGAGTCATCAATTTTATCTCCAACCTCCACCTTCTGCAGACTGTTATCGAATGCCTTGATGGCAGCACGCAGGGTGAAAGTGGATGCAACCTCAGCCTTAATCTCCGCATGGAACGCTGACCTAGCAAAGTCCTGTGCCTCCATATTCAACGGATCGGTGAATGCGACACGCACCGCATCTCCATCGTAGCCAAGGGGCATAAACCCATACTGTCTACATTGAATGGGGGTAATCTTAGACAATAGACCCTGCTCAATGGAGGAAAAATCTGGCGCCACTACCGGCAGACCTAGTTGGTCCGCCAAAACACCTAGCAGGTAAGACTCATCTACAAAATTGTTTTCCAGCAGGACATCGCCCAACCGCTTGGGTTCTGAGGACTCCTTCTGCAGGGCCAGCGCCGCCGTAAGCTCTCTGGGTTTCAGCATCCCCAGTTCCACCAACAGCTGTCCTAGCTTAATAGAGTTCGCATGACTCCTTACTGCTGCACGAACCTGGTCGTCATTCACATAACCAAGCTCTTTTAAGACTTCGAGCATAGATTTCGGGCTGCTCAGTTTTGAGCGTACCCGTACTGCATACTCAAACTTGTCCTTCTTCAGGGTACCGTCTTCTACAAGTATCCGGGCGATCTCGCCTGGTCCTTCTTCAAAGTTATCTTCAGACAATGTAGCCTTTCCCCTGTCAAGAGCGTACGCAATGGAAAATTCAGGTCAGTTAAACATATATCGTCATATTGTTACTTAACTTTAACAAAAGATGTTAAAGCTATTTCTAACACTATAGCTGGCATTTCACCCAAGAGCCCAGAGAACAACTCCCAACAAAAAACAACTGCTCTGTCTCTGCCCAATAAAAAAGGCGGCGCTCAATGCGCCGCCCTTAATAGTCTCACAGAAACAAAATGTATCTTATAGGTTGTAACCGGTCTCCTCGTGACAGATGATATCCAGTCCCTGAATCTCTTCATCGTCATCAACCCGCAATCCAACCAGAGCACCAACAACCTTTAGGATCACATAGGTTACAACTGCGGTGAACAGCACAGTGGCGATGACGCCAACAAACTGGACCCAAACCTGACCACCCATGGATTCAATTCCATCGGCAAAACCGTAGCCGCTGAATACACCCAGGCTTGTGGCAGAAAATACCCCAGCCATCATGGTGCCAAGCATGCCGCCTACACCATGCACCGGAAACACATCCAGGGAGTCATCAATCTTAAGTACACGCTTGATGTACTGAGTAGCAGTAAAGCACACTGCACCTGCCAGCAAACCAATAATAAGAGCACCTCCAGGACCCACAAAGCCAGAGGCCGGGGTTATGGTGCCAAGTCCCGCAACCATACCGGTAACAGCACCCAAGGCGCTGGGCTTACCAAAGCGTTTCCACTCAATAAAGGTCCAGGTCATGGCTCCAGTCGCCGCAGAGATGTGTGTCACCAGCATAGCCATAGCGGCATTGCCATCGGATGCCAGGGCGCTTCCGCCGTTGAAACCAAACCAGCCCACCCACAGCATACCGGCGCCAGTTACGGTCATGGTCATATTGTGTGGCGGCATAGCGGTGGTGGGAAAGCCCTTACGCGGCCCCAGAACCACAGCGGCTACCAGAGCGGCAACACCAGCAGTGATATGCACAACCGTACCACCAGCAAAGTCATAGAGCCCCTTTTCTTGAAGCCAACCTCCTCCCCATACCCAGTGAGTAACAGGGACGTAGACCAGAAGCAGCCAGATAGCACTAAACAGCAGCATGGCGGAGAATTTCATGCGCTCGGCAAAACCACCAATGATCAGCGCAGGCGTAATAATGGCGAAGGTCATCTGGAACAGCATAAACAGAGACTCAGGGATGGTTCCAGACAGGGTCTCACGGCCAATACCGGCCATCATCACCTTGCTGAAATCACCAATAATGGCATTACCTTCACCAAATGCCAGACTATATCCAAGCACCAGCCACAAAATGGATACAATGCCGGCAATGGCGAAACACTGCATCAAAATCGAGAGTACGTTTTTGGTACTAACCAGACCTCCATAGAACAGCGCCAGACCAGGAAGGGTCATAAACAGGACCAGGGCAGTAGAGGTAAGGATCCAGGCCGTATCAGCGCCATTAAGACTAGCCTCTTCTGCCATCACGATCCCCGGCAATAACAGCAAGGCCATTAAAAACAGAGTCTTTCTCATTATAATATCTCCCAAACAGATCAATCGGTCGCGCACCAAAACAGCGGCATTCTTATTTTAATCACCCATCCACGCCCTGTTAACAAGCATAACCGGCGGACAGACGCCAAAACCCGGAAGAAACATGCACTATTCATGCCTCCCTATTATTACCTGTATTTACATATAGTTAACACTTTTGAACCCCAACAAACAGGCGAACGCGCACCTTATTTGTGCATACCATAATGAAATCTGCACCTTATTCGGGCAAAAAAATACCGGCGCCATCCAAGATGGTGCCGGTATGCCAGACTACACGTCTGAAGGGGAGTTTGAAAAAACAGCTATCGTCTGTGGTGGAAACGATTTTCTCCCAAAAACTAAAAGGTAGGACCTAGCGATGCGGAAAAAGTTCACCCAGCAAACCTCCAGATTAATCCATAGGCTCACACCGCATTTACTGCAAAAGAACTTTATTCTCATATGCGGCATCTCTTCACAAAATTGAAACCAGATTCACTGTATATTCCGCTGCTCAAAGCTTTTAATAATTCAAGGAAATATGGAGAGAATATGAACAAAAAGTTACTTCTATCACTGGTTGCCCCGGTACTGCTTTTAGCCTTTACAGCTACTTCATGGGCCGGCACAACCATCCCAAAGAAAAAACAGACAGAATTGGGACTCTACATCACTGCAAGCGAAGCCTTTGCCAAATGGCAAGCAGAACCAGAAACAATAAAGGTATTGGATGTCAGAACACCGGGGGAATATACATTTGTTGGTCATGCCAATATGGCAACAAATATACCTTTTAAGCTGTACACAGGGAAGATCGACCTCGAAACCAAAAAGCCTGTTATGCCATTGAATGATAACTTTCTACTAGATGTTGAAAAGAGATTCAAAAAAACAGATACCATTATGGTCATGTGCCGATCTGGCTCAAGAAGTGCCAAAGCGGTCAACCTCCTAGCCAAGGCCGGTTTTAAGCATGTCTATACCGTCACCGACGGATTTGAGGGTGATAAATCTAAAGAGGGTAAAAGGACCGTCAACGGCTGGAAGAATGCCGGCGCATCCTGGACATATAAACTTGATCCAAAACTAGCGTACCTTCATTAAATAGAGAAAGGTGGCGGAGGGATTAATATATATTCCCTCCCCACCTCTTAGCTAATTGTTTATGTTTTTTACTTTTCATTTCATAGGGAGTCTTTCATTGTAAATAACTTAATCTATTAAACAGAGGATGAAGAAAATGGATTTCAAATTAATTGCATTAACATCAACCACTCTATTCATGTCCTGTATCCTATCTGTCAATGCAGCGACATTAATTTACACGGATAAAACGGCCTGGGAGAGCGCTTTAGACGGCCAGTTTTTAACCGAGGACTTTGCTGACGGCCAATTGAATAACAGCGGCGTCAGCTATGTTTCTACCTCATCAGGCCATATCAACCCAACTCATGAGAACTATCAGGATGTTCTAGCGTCTCGTAGCGCATCTGAACCCATGACTACCTGGAGCTTTTCCCCTGAGATTACTGCATACGGGGGAGACTGGACTTTAGGTGGGCCTGGCGGCTCCGGAAACAGCCTGCTGGTTTATGTTGATGGTGACTATGTTGGCTTTATTTCTAATAGTTATGGTGGAGAGTTTTGGGGATTTATTTCTGACACACCTTTTTCCTCCGTCGAATTAATCGGGGGTAGTGGTACGAATCAGCAGCACTATAGCTTGGATAACATGGTGTTTGCCCCAGTACCTGCACAGGCAAATGCAGTAGTACCCATACCTACTGCAGCGTGGCTTTTCGGCTCTGGTCTTATTGGCTTGATTAGCATTGTTAGGCGAAAGAAAACATAGCGACCAAAATCGAAAAAAGGGGATGGAGAGATTAAACTATATTCCCTCCCTCCCCTTTTATCTGGCGGCCATCTTACGCCTTGAAAATCGAAAATGAGCGCAAAAGATATCTGTAAAGAACTCTGGCATACCCAGAACGGACATTAACACCTAGAGTGTAGAGCGAATAACCAACGGGCATTGCGCTATATGGTTCTGATATCTCACTTAACTTGGATTATTTGTTGTAACATTCAGCGGATTACACTCCGCCAATCTGTCCTACGGCCCTTTCCTGGCAGTTTCTATTATGTGGAATAATTTCAGCGACTATAAGTTGCACTCATTACGCGAGCGTATAAGGTGCATATTGAATGCGCGTATATTTCCCTCTATCCGTTACAAAAAACCACCCTGTTGCGACCGTTATTTTTGGCTTCGTATAGATTCAGGTCGCAGGTCTTCATCCACTGCTTCCAGTCTTTAACTGAACTCAGGCCGGACACACCAATACTAACCGTTACAGTACGATCTGGTAATAATGAAAGACTTTCAATTCCCTTTCGTATTTTTTCTGCTATGTCTATGCTATCCGCTTCATCGGTATTGTAGAGCAGAACCAAAAATTCCTCACCGCCGATTCTGAATAATTTGTCACTGTGTCTAAGAAAGTCCTTTAAGAATGCTCCCAGCTGCTCGAGTACGTGGTCGCCAACATCATGGCCTAGCTCATCATTAATATTCTTGAAATGATCAACGTCCATAATAATTAGTGTGAATGGAGTATTTGTTCTATTAGCTTGATGTAGCGCCTGTTCCAGAGAGTCCTTAAGCAGTGTTCTATTGTACAAACCGGTTAACTTGTCAGTAATCGCCATTTCTTGCAGTTCGCTATATTGCCTGGCTACGATATGAAGAAAAATAGCAGAATATGCACTGACCAATGTGAATGTTACAGTGAATCTGATGGCTTCGTGTGTATCAAAAAGGTGCCACACTAGTGGCACATTAACCAGCGCAAATAAAATATTTGATGCCCATGCCTGACGTTCTGACATCATAAAGTAATATAAAATCAGTGTTGAATAACACCAATAGGTACCGGTTATTCCAACTAAATTTGTCAGATAGGCCACAAACAAAGTTGTAAAAGGGGTCAGCCAGATAAACGTATATATGGTTTTATATGTTTTCCTATGGCAACCCCAGACAACTAAGTAAAGACTCAACGAGGTAATCGCAGCGCCTATACCAATCCCCACGTGTTGATGAGTCAGGTGATAAAAAGCAAAAGGCAATATCAGAGTTGCTGCGGTGACTGAAAGCCAGAATGTTGATTTAAGATGGAAATCTGTTTGATGCCGCGAGTTTAAATCATCCATATATTTGAGGCGCCTCTGATCAATTTAAACGTTCAAGCGATAATCGCATTTCTGTAAAGACGCCTGAATCGATCATGCGCCAACAAGGTTTCTGATATCAACTTTGAGAAATTCCGTTTAAATACACGCGAAGAGCTTTTTCTTGATGATATAAATCACATTGTTCTTTTTGCAAAAACTTACCGCTGACGTTGAGTCATTCTAGCCCAAATATGAAAAATCGCATAAAGATAATTTTAATAGTGACGATACTACAACAGATTGACGGTTCAAATTTAATGGGGGGGGGATTCACTGTGATCGGTAATTACAACAATGTTATTGCATCTCGAAAAGATGGTATCGAGAAAAAGAGCGCCTATCTTGTAGGTGGCGGTATTGCATCGCTGGCGGCGGCAGCCTACTTAATAAGAGATGGCCATATGGCTGGCGAAAAAATCACTATCTTGGAACAGACCGATATAGACGGTGGCTGTTTGGATGGCAGCGGCAACGCCATCGACGGCTACCTTATGCGTGGTGGCAGGGAGATGGAGGCTCACTATGAGTGCACCTGGAATCTATTTTCGTTTATTCCTGACCTGAAGCGTAAAGATCCTGATGCGCCATTCACCAGCCCGGAGCCAGAACTTGTTTCCGACCCGGAACGTACAGTTTTAAAGCGGATTCGTGATATCAATCAATGGGATCCTAATTCCTCTAAATGCCGTTTGATGAGTAACTGTGGCGAGCCGGATCGAGACCCTTCGTTAGGGCTCTCCGTAAGCCAAGTGATGGAACTGACGAAATTAACCATAAAGAGTGAAGAAGAGCTGGGCGCAACAACCGTGAAAGAGTTTTTCTCAGACTCTTTTTTTAAAACCAATATGTGGTATTTCTGGACATCGATGTTTGCCATGGAGACATGGCACTCTGTAGTCGAGATGCGGCGCTATATGCTGCGCTTCATGCACCTGCTGCCGACAATGAGTAGGCTGGAAAATATTCTGTTTACCACCTACAACCAATATGAATCCATGGTGTTACCGCTGCAAATTTGGCTCAAGAGCAAGGGTGTTAACTTTGATCTGAAAACCCAGGTCACTGATCTGGACATCGAGATCGTCAACGGTGAAAAGACCGTGACCGCTATCCATCTGCTGCGTGGCTCTGCAGAGACAAGGGAAACAGTTGCCACAACAGCGGACGATCTGGTGTTCGTTACCAACGGCTCGATGGTGGAGAATTCCACCACAGGCAATAACAATGAACCCGCAATTATTAATCGGGAGCCTGGTGCTTGCTGGCAGTTGTGGAAAAATATTGCTGCAAAAGATCCAGCTTTTGGTAGGCCAGAGGTTTTCTGCTCTGACATCGATAAAAGCAAGTTTGTCTCTTTCACCATTACTGCCACAGACTCGCCAATTGCGGATTTGCTAAAAGAATTTACCGGCGTGGATCCCTATTCCCACAAAGCTGTGACCGGTGGCATCATGACAATTAAAGACTCCAACTGGCTCATGAGTGCAACCTGCAACAGGCAACCTCAATACAGGAGTCAGCCAGTCGGTGACTACCAGCCAAAACAGCACAAGGATGACCCGGACAAAAATGTACTGGCTATCTGGGCCTACGGCCTGTTTCCAGACAATATCGGTAACTTCGTAAAAAAGAAGATGAGCGATTGTACCGGTGAAGAGCTGCTTACAGAGCTACTCTACCACTGGGGAGCTAAAGATCAGATTCCCGCTATTATGAAGACGGTCAAAGTTATCCCTTGCATGATGCCATATGTCACCAGCCAATTCTTACCTCGTGTCAAAGGTGACCGGCCAGAAGTTATTCCTGAAGGAAGCAAAAATCTTGCGTTTCTGGGGCAGTTCAGCGAGATCCCGGATGATTGTGTATTCACCGTTGAGTATTCGGTCCGCTCGGCAATTATGGCTGTTTATAAGTTACTTGGTATAACGGACAAGACCACACCGGAGGTTTATCCTTCAAAGGACGATGTGCGTGTAATCATCAAGGCAGGCGAAACGATGTACAACGGCGAAATCCCCGGAGAACATCTACTGAGCCACCTGTTGAAAGGTACAAGCCTGCAAGGCTTGCTGAAATGATTGGTGAGAATAAAAAGGACATATATGTCCTATTTTACTAACTTGCTCTCCCTCTATTGAGAGACCATTTTTGGCCTATTACTCACTAAACTATAACTCTAACCAATGTTAACAAACTACCGGATATTTCCAATGCGGACCAGGATCAACAGGTAGGAATTGTTGATAAAATGTAATACTTAAGCACGGATGCTTATGAATGACAGATAATGTTAGCTGAGCGAGTGTCCGTCGAAAAGAAGTAACTATAATTGCTTTCCTGAGCGTTCCTTATTTGAATTGCCAGAAAGGTAGAAAAATGGAAGAGAACATTAACACCAAACCATCCGTTGTTAAAAGAATTGGTGGTTATCTCCATCGCGTTGTGCCTATCGCCGATAAATCTGGAGAGATCATAAGTTATGCCCTGAAACCATTCATGGTTGAATTTAAACCTAGGCAGGAAGCAATCGGAAAAACCGGTTCTTCGGTTTTTCCTTTGTGCTGAATCCGGCTAATCCCAGCTCAGCACGCTGCCGGTCTGGTACTCGGTAACCCTAGTCTCGAAAAAGTTTTTCTCCTTGCGAATATTGGCCTGCTCGTCCAGCCATGGCAGTGTGCAGACCGCGCCGGGAAACGGCTCCTCCACCCCCAACTGCCGGGCACGGCGGTTGGCGATGTAGCGGAACTGGGCCACATGGCCCTCAGCCGAATATCCGAGGATGGGGTCACGCAGAATATAGCTGGCATAGCCTGCCTCCGCCGCTTCGGTCTCGTCCCACATATCACGTAGAGTCTTAGGGTCGAGTGAGATCTTCTCCTCCTGCAATATCTGTTTAACCACGCGGATACCAAAGCTGGCGTGCAGCACCTCATCACGCATGATGTACTGTAGCTGCTCGGCGGTCCCTTTCATCAGGCCACGGCGCTGCAGGGCGAAGATGGGGCTGAAGCCGTTATAGAACCAGCACCCCTCAAACACCGCAGCAAAAAACAGATAGGCCTGGACAAAGTTTTCCAGCTCATCCCGGTCACTCAGATCTATATCTGGCCGCAGGATGGAACTGAGACGCCGGTTAGTAATATCAATCTTGGCATTGATCTCCGGTACTACCCGATAGCGGTTGTAGACCTCCCCCTGATCCAGGCCGATGGTCTCAATGCAGTGCTGATAGGTCCAGGTATGCAGCGCCTCCTCATAAACCTGACGCGCCTGGTAGATCTGCAGCTCCGGAGCACTCATCTTCTCCATTACCGCCAGTCCGATGTTACGCATAGCCAAGATGTCAGATGTCGTCAGGTAGGCCAGCACATTCTCATACACATGCAGCTCGGCTGGCGTCAACTTGTGGTGATAGTCCTGCAGGTCTTGGGCCATATTGATATCTAAAGGCGTCCAGTGGTTCTTGTTGGCATTGAGGAAGAACTCCCAAGCCCACGGATACTTGAAGGGCGCCAGCTGGTTGATATCGGCATCTCCGTTCACCACCCGTTTGTCATCGGCATTAACCGGCGCTGCCCCCTCTCCCACGGGCATCTCATACAGAGCCTGCTGGATCACCGCTGGCTCGGCCTCACTACTCTGAACGCCTGTACTCTCTATTGGTTGTGGTTGCTGGCTGCCAGCTAATGGATTGTCCCAGTTATGCATATCTCTTCTCCTTGTTATTGGCAGGCTTCGCATTCAGGATCGAGGATGGAGCAGGCCTTGGCCGCTGCATCTTCACCTTGGGGCGTTGCGGCTGCCGTCTTCTCCACATGGGTGGCCCCCAGAGTACGCAGATAGTAGGTAGTCTTGAGGCCACGCACCCAGGCCAGCTTGAACAGGTTGTCCAGCATGGCGCCACTAGGCTCGGCCAGATAGAGATTGAGAGACTGGGCCTGATCAATCCACTTCTGGCGCCGGGCGGCTGCTTCAATCAACCAGCGAGAGTCGATCTCAAAGGCGCAGGCGTATTTCTGTTGCAGCTCTGGCGGCACCCGGTCGACAGCCGCCAGCGAGCCATCAAAATATTTAAGATCATTCGCCATAACCGCATCCCACATGCCCAGCTCCTTCAGCTCCCGCACCAGATATGGATTTACTACGGTGAACTCCCCGGAGAGATTAGATTTAACGAACATGTTTTGATAAGTGGGCTCGATGGATTGGGAGACACCACAGATGTTGGAGATGGTGGCGGTAGGCGCAATGGCCAGACAGTTGGAGTTACGCATACCCACGCTCATTACCCGCTCGCGCAGACTGCCCCACTCCAGAGTGGTTGACTCATCCAGCTCAACAAAACCGCCGCGCTCTTCCCGCAGCAGTTGCAACGAATCAATAGGTAGAATGCCGCGACTCCAGAGAGAACCAGAATAGCTTGAGTAACAGCCGCGCTCCTCGGCCAGATCAGTAGAGGCCTTGATAGCAAAATAGGAGAGCGCCTCCATAGAGCGATCGGCAAACTCCACCGCCTGCTCGGAAGCGTAGGCCATGTCCAACTTATACAGGGCATCCTGAAACCCCATCAGCCCCAGACCAACCGGACGGTGACGCAGATTGGAGTTACGCGCCTGGGGCACGCTGTAGTAGTTGTAGTCGATGACGTTATCCAGCATGCGCATGGCGGTGGTGACGGTGCGCTCCAGCTTGGCCAGGTCCAGCCCATCTGCAGTCACATGGGCGGCCAGGTTTACCGAACCCAGGTTGCAGACCGCGATCTCCCGGTCGTTGCTGTGCAGGGTAATCTCCGTACAGAGATTGGAGCTGTGCACCACCCCCATATGCTGGTTGGTATAGCGTAGATTGCAGGCGTCCTTGAAGGTGATCCAGGGGTGGCCGGTCTCAAACAACTGCCCCAACATCTTGCGCCACAGGGTCAGTGCCGGCAGGCGTTTCCACACCCTGATCTCTCCCAGGTCGGCCAGCGCCTCATACTGCTCGTACCTCTCGCGGAACGCCTGCCCAGTGAGGTCATGCAACTCTGGAGTTTCGTCCGGCGAAAACAGGGTCCACTCTCCCTCCTCAGTCACCCTTTGCATGAACAGGTCGGGAATCCAGTTGGCGGTGTTCATGTCGTGGGTACGGCGGCGTTCGTCGCCTGTGTTCTTACGCAGGTCTAGAAACTCTTCGATATCGATGTGCCAGGTCTCCAGGTAGGCGCACACCGCCCCCTTGCGCTTGCCGCCCTGGTTCACCGCCACCGCGGTATCGTTGGCCACCTTGAGAAAGGGCACCACCCCCTGGGACTTACCGTTGGTACTTTTTATATGAGAACCCAACCCCCGCACCCGGGTCCAGTCGTTACCCAGGCCGCCGGCAAATTTGGATAACAGCGCGTTATCGCGGATGGCGCTGTAGATGCCATTCAGGTCATCCGGCACTGTAGTCAGATAACAGGATGAGAGCTGGGGCCGCAGGGTGCCGCTGTTAAACAGTGTTGGTGTGGAGCTCATGAAATCGAACGATGACAGCAGATGATAAAACTCGATTGCCCGGCTCTCGCGCTCCACCTCATTGATGGCCAACCCCATGGCCACGCGCATAAAAAAACCCTGTGGCATCTCCATACGCCGCTCGCCACTGTGGAGAAAATAGCGGTCATACAAGGTCTGCAGACCAAGATAGGTGAACTGGCGATCGCGCTCCGGTTGCAAGGCTTGACCTAGTCGCTCCAGATCATAACGCCCCAGCTCTGGGTCCAGCAGTTCCAGGTCTATGGCGTGGTGGACGCTGTCGGCAAAAAGCTCTGAGTAGAGCACATCCTGCTCCGCATCCTTCTGCCGCAACCCAGCATCCCCAAGCAATGCCAACACCTCCCCGTGAAGGCTATTGAGCAACAGGCGCGCTGCGACCTGACTGTAGTTCGGCTCCTGCTCAATCAGTACCCGCGCCCCCAGGGTCAGGGCGGTGCCTACATCGGATACGGGGATGCCGTCGTAGAGATTGGACATGGCCTCTTTCACCACCGATGCCCCATCCACGCCGTCGAGTCCGTCGCAGGCATCGGCGATGATCTGCTCCATCCGAGTCGATTCCAAAGCTGTTCTGGTACCGTCAGGATTAAGCACATGCAGTGTGGGTGTCTGGGTCTCTTCAACCGGCGACTCGGTGGCACGTTGCTGCGCACGCTCCTCGCGGTAGAGCACATAGGCGCGGGCGACCTTGTGATGTCCGTTGCGCATCAGCGCCAACTCCACCTGATCCTGAATCTCCTCGATATGCAGGGTACCGCCGTCTGGGCGACGGCGGAGCAGGGCCGCCGCCACCTCGCCAGTAAGCTCTTCGACTATATGGTGAATCCGGCGTGAGGCAGCGGCCTGTCCACCCTCCACTGCCAGGAACGCCTTGATCACGGCGATCTGGATCTTGGAAACGTCAAAACTGGTCATCTTGCCGTTGCGGCGGATCACCTCATACTGGTTTGGTATCTCAATACCACTCTCGACCGCGAGCGTGTTGTTTACCGCTTGTGAAGCCTGAATAGCAGGCTTAAGGTTGCTCTGTTCTGTAAGCATAGGGGCCCCAATAGTTATTCATTAGTTAGGGAGCCTGCGAAAAATCAGGGGCGGGAGATTGGAAAATCAGCGGGAGCTGTCCTTCTCCTACCAGTGACCTTGACGCGAGGCCCGGCATGGAATCGGTTGGATTCCCACTTCGACAGGTATTCGGACTTGGGGGCACAAACCGGCGATGCCGATTCTCCTGGGACCACGGCTTCCCACCCTCTCGGGCAGTGCCTGTGCGTGATATCTCTACCCAACACCAGTGGCCTTCGTTCCCCTATACCGCTGCGCGACAGTCCCGGATTCCCACCGGGTTCCCTGTTTACATAAACACTATATGTAGTGCTTATGTCGAAGCGTGAGCACAAGATACCGGACAAAGAACCAAATGGCAACCATCATTTTTTGGCCCTGTGATACAGCTCTAAACAACAGCCACACCATCATAGGAGCCCGCTCCTGCGGGCGATCGATTAGCGCACCTCATGCTCCCAGATGGCTGGATTCCTCCAGAAGCACAAAGGCTCTACCCCTTACCACCGCGAGCTATATGGATAAAATCCTGCACGTAGCCCAATCCATGATCGCTGCGGCGCACTGCTGCGTACAGCGTCCCCTTCAGGCCATTGCGGCCCAGTGGTCTTGCCGTCAGACTCTCTGCCTGAGCCGCCTCCCGCAGCACCCAATCCGGCAACGCCGCCACCCCGCGCCCACTTGCCACCAACAACATAATCACAGAGGTCAACTCGGAGTGACGCACCGCCGCCGGCTCCACCCCAGCCGGTTGGAGAAAGCGACTGAACACATCCAGACGCTGGCGATTAACCGGATAGGTGATTAGGGTCTCCTGCGCCAGGTCGGAGGGAGTGATCTGTTTTTTCTGGGCCAATGCATGCCCCTGAGCCATGGCCAGCAACGCTTCATATTCAAACAACTCTTCGAACTGTAGATCATCACGCTTAACCGGGTCAGAGCTAATAACCAGATCCACCTCCCCTTTTTGTAAAGCTGGCAGCGCCTCAAAGCTGACACCTACGTGGAAATCCACCTCAATCTGTGGCCACTGTTGACGATAACGGTTGAGCACCGGCGCCAGCCATTCGAAACAGGCGTGGCACTCAATGGCGATATGCAGCCGCCCCATCTCGCCCCGCGCCACCTGCCCCAGCTCCTTCTCCACCCCCTCCACCTGAGGCAGAATACGCCGCCCCAGTGCTATCAACTTCTCCCCTGCCGGAGTAAGCCGCAGCGGTTTGCTGTTACGCAGAAACAGGGGTGTTTCAAAGCAGTGCTCCAACCCTTTGATCTGATGCGACAGGGCCGACTGGGTTACATGCAACCTCTCGGCCGCCCGTACCAGATTCCCGGTCTCCTGGATTGCCAGCAGACTGCGTAGATGCCGCAGCTCAAGAAACATATGAAGCTCTCCTCATATTCTTTATGAATATTATTAGTTTTACTCAATTCTAGACGCCATGCATACTGCGCGCAATTTTATTCAAAAAAGGCTAACAGCATGACCACTCTTCACAACCTGGGATTTCCCCGCATCGGCGCAAAGAGGGAACTAAAGCGCGCGCAGGAGGCTTACTGGCGCGGTGATATCAACGCAGAACGGCTAGAACAGACCGGGCGGGAACTACGTGCACGCCACTGGCATCTGCAGGCAGACCGTGGAGTGGATCTGATCCCGGTAGGCGACTTCTCCTGGTACGACACCATACTAGACCTCTCTGTTACACTTGGTGCCGTTCCCTCACGTTTCGGTTGGTCCGGCGGCAGTGTTGATCTTGATACCTATTTCCGCATGGCGCGGGGACGCGCGCCCAGCGGAGCCCCTGCCGCCGCCTGTGAAATGACCAAATGGTTCGATACCAACTACCACTACATAGTGCCAGAGCTGGAAGCAAACCAGTGCTTTACCCTCTCTTCGGAGCGCCTGTTCGATCAAGTAGCCGAAGCACACGCCCTCGGCTTCAGGGTCAAACCGGTACTTCCGGGGCCACTCACCTGGCTCTGGCTGGGCAAAACCAGGGGTGGCGATTTCGACAAGCTGACCCTGCTAAAAAAGCTACTGCCGGTCTACGGCGAACTGCTGCAGCGCCTAAAGGCCCAGGGCGTGGAATGGGTGCAGATCGACGAACCCATCTTGGCGCTGGATCTGCCGCAAGCCTGGCGAAACGCCTTTGAGTCCGTTTATCACCGTCTGCACACCCCTGGCCTGAAACTGCTGCTTGCGACCTACTTCGGTCCCTTAATGGAAAACCTCAAGCTCGCCTGCCTGCTACCGGTGGACGGCTTGCACATTGACGCCGCGGGTACGCCTAATGAACTTGCCTCGGCGCTGGATAAACTTCCTGCCTACAAGGTGTTGTCCGTGGGCATTGTTGACGGCCGTAATATCTGGCGCACCGACTTCGACACAGCGCTAGTGCAGCTCTCCGATCTCAAAGAGCGGTTGGGTGATCGGCTATGGCTGGCGCCCTCCTGTTCCATGCTGCATGTACCGGTGGATCTGGAGCAGGAGGACAAACTAGACCCCGAGGTGAAATCCTGGCTCGCCTTTGCAACACAAAAGCTTGAAGAACTCACAACCCTAAAGCGGGCGTTGGATGAAGGGACGGACGCGGTCCGATACGAACTTGAAACAGCCCGCCGCATCCTTGTTGCGCGCGATGCTTCAAGACGACTGCACAATCCAGATGTACAACGCCGCGTTGCAGAGGTCGGCCCAGAGATGGGCCAGCGTATCAGCCCCTATCCCCAGCGGGCGGAACAACAGCGCAGCCTATTCAAACTGCCCCTGTTTCCGACCACCACAATCGGATCTTTTCCCCAGACCACAGAGATCCGCAGTACACGCCGGGGCTACAAACAGGGCCGCATAAACCAGGCGGAATATAAACGGCGCATCAAACAGGAGATAGAACTGGTGGTGCGCAAGCAGGAGGAGTTAGGGCTTGATGTATTGGTGCATGGAGAGGCGGAACGCAACGACATGGTGGAGTACTTCGGCGAACAGCTGGAAGGGTTTGCCTTCACCAGCAACGGCTGGGTGCAGTCATACGGTTCGCGCTGTGTAAAACCGCCCATCCTGTTCGGTGACGTCAGTCGGCCCCAGCCGATGACGGTGGAGTGGATCACATATGCCCAGTCCCTCACCGACAAACCCATGAAGGGTATGCTCACCGGCCCAGTGACTGTACTCAACTGGTCCTTCGTGCGTAGCGACCAGCCATACGCTGACACCTGCCTGCAGGTGGCGCTGGCCCTGCGCGATGAGGTGAAAGATCTGGAGGCAGCGGGGATCAGGATCATCCAGATCGATGAAGCAGCACTGCGCGAAGGACTACCCCTGCGCAAAACCGCCTGGAAGGAGTACCTGAACAGGGCAGTGTGGGCGTTTCGCATTACCGCATCTGGGGTATCCAACAACACCCAGATCCATACCCACATGTGTTATTCCGAGTTCAACGACATCATCGACTCCATCGCAGCCATGGATGCCGACGTGATCACCATCGAAACTTCACGTTCCGACATGGAGCTATTGGATGCGTTTGAAGATTTTGACTACCCCAACGAAATCGGACCCGGCGTCTACGATATCCACTCGCCCAATGTACCGGAGATTAAGCAGATCACAGAGCTGATGCAAAAGGCCGCCCAACGCATCCCGGCGGAACGGCTCTGGATCAACCCGGACTGTGGACTCAAGACACGTAACTGGCCGGAGTCAGAGCAGGCGCTTGAGAATATGGTCAGCGCTGCGCACTTGCTGCGGGAGATGCAGGGAGTAACGCAAAGAGTCTGATTGCATAATAAGCGGCCAATAGGCCGCTTATTACAGGAACAAACCGGTTATCGACTTAACCTGGTTCCTGCTCCACCATTCTCTCATCGAGCTTGTGCAAAATCATAATCTTCTGCCATATCTTGCGGCTCAGCCCAGTGGTCATACTCTCCAATTCGTTAACCGCAGAGAGCACCACGGAATCCTGAAAGTTCTGAGCATAGAGTGCGGCCACTTTGCCTGTGAGTGAGAGCATCTCGCTACAGTAATCAAGATAACGAATCAGTTCGTAGGCGCTCATCTCCCACGTTGGTGAGTGAGGGGTAACGATCCTGTCCTTGGCGTAGCGCCCAGGGTCTTTGGTCAACTGATGCATGTCGATGACATGGGCGATGGATCGCAACTCGTGCAGCGCCTCAAGCGCCCGCCCACGTTTAATGCGCACCTCCACTGTAATCAGAAATAAAATGGCTGCGCCGATCAGCACCACGTCGTTCATACCAGCCTCTGTGATCTGCACCAACTCACCAAGGGAGAAAGGATGTGTAGTCACCTCCAGCAGGGAAATACTGTAAAAGAGACCGAGCAAACCCAAAATCACCGCCGCGCCCACAAACAGACGCAAGCCGTAGTTAGGACGGGCAATTAGCAGAACCCTGGCCTTACTCTCATTAGCTATCACGTGAAGTTCGCTGCAGACCCGGCTCAAGCCAGATTCCGGAAAACGCTCGGTAATACGGCTGTTGAGGATCTCGATAGTGGAGATCGTTTTGTCTGCATTGAGTTGGCGATACATAAAGTGCACCGTATAAGTATGGTCAGATGAAACATTTATTAATAACTTAACGGACAATCATACCAAGTTACAGGAAAGTTTCATCTGACCCTCTCTATTAGGGAGAGGGTTACAACTGTATGGATGCAGGAAGCCAAAGCCGAGGATGAGGGGATCTAAAAGCTAACACTTTGATTTTCATCTCTCAAAACGCCTGCGAACTTGTAAAAAGTTAGTAATCACAAGGAATTACCAGGTTACACAACCAGCTAAGTGGGACAGCAGTGATCAGAGCCCTATTATGTAAACGAAGTCTGGACACAAGCGGTAGCAGGTTGAACGCCCTCCAGTGCGAACCTAAGGGTGATACGGTTAAGCAAGAAAAAACCTAAACAAGTATAATTCGAATCAGCCCCCAATTATCATTTATACTACCTAATGAACCGCATACCCTCTTCAGTCTTTGCTGGAAAAGGAAAACAAAATGAAAAAGATAATCATAGTATTGACTGTATCACTCCTGTACTCCTACACCTCTTTAGCAGGACAACTCTACAAATGGACAGACGAAGATGGCCGAATCCATTTCAGCCAAACCAAGCCAAAAGATCAAAATACCGAGAGAATGTATATTGAAGCGGAACGGCAAGGAACACCTATAACTAAAGAGGAACTCATCGGGGAATGGCAATCAAATGATGAAGGTAAAGAACACTTTATCTTAACTGAATCCAGGTTCTCAATTGACAAGCAGAGAGGAGATGAATCTATGCATATGTCTGGCACCTGGAAGTTAATAAACAAACGCATCTTTCTAAATGTTACTCATGGTTATATTGAGAAGGGTGCTAGCTTTAAAGATAGCGTAAGAAAATCTCTCAAAGAAACAGTGCTAAGCGCTCTAATAACTCATCTCACGGAGAGCGAGTTAAAAATCATGGATCCCAAAGGAAGCACCAAATACACCAAGATTCAAACTAATGATCAAGAGCAGACAGCTCCCAATTAATTCCAGCAATAGCCAGACACCCACCAACTGATTTCATGGGGACCCAATACTTAATTGAAGAAGAGTTATGTGTGTACTGTGACCCCAGAGCTTTCACCTTCCGGGTTGTGCCCGGAGCGGACATTAGAGTCATACTAGACTGCAGAAAATAAATGCGTCCCCTTTTACCCAATTCCAATAATACCTCCAAGGATCAATACTGCCGCTAGTAATTTTACCCCAAAAGTACTTGCGTTTATATTCATGGATTCAGTGTTCATTATTATTTTCCTTTTATGTATAACGTTTGAGTTTTGGGGACGCGGAGAAGCCGAGGACCCAGCCCAGTAGGGACGATAAAAACGACTTGTTATAACTGACTGTCATTATTTTACTTTAGTAAAAGGTACTAAATAGTAAGCCAGCACTAAAAGTATTGCATAAAAGACTAATAAATAGAGAAACTCTAAGTACCAGACTGAATTAAGGAGCTCAATAAATATTACTGTTGCAACACCCAGGATAAGCCATACTAGAATATTTGTTTCCCCCCAATACTTTGATATTTCCTTATTGCACTTGTTGCATTTTATATTTGTATCTTTCCATAATCCTGGCTTTATTACTGACCAGAATGTTATTGAATTGTTACAGTTAGGGCACTTTCTCATAATTATTTGACGTTATAACGCCGAGCTAAAGGGCGCCAATGGAGCGCAGCGGAATTGGCGTCCATTTTGAGCGCCGTGTTATGTGTTTTCAGTGTGGGAATCAATGTAATCTCTATACGCATCACGCAACCCAGATAACTCGCCTTTAAATGACCCCCGCAATTCATATAAAAGCTTATTTACTGAAGCAACGCACTCCTCATTGGTTTTCTTGCCTTCCCTGCCAAGACTAGCTTCGTCGTGCACTCCTTTTGCGAAATCTTGCCAAGCAGTTGATAGATTGGCGAGGCATATAGAGGTTTGGTTGTGTATCTGTTTTGGAAGAAGTGCCATTTCTTTGTTAATGGCGAGAATAAACGGTCTCAACGGTAAATTGTTTAGTGAACCATTATCTATGTCGTGTGCAACTCCATGCCTGATATAGTCGTCGATATTGGCAAGCTCACCCCATATTGACTTAATAGATTTGCCTGTAAGATCGTAATCTAGTGCACGGTTTTTCCTAATGGCATCTATTTCGGCCTTAACTACATCTAGCTTGGCTTTAAAGCTATCTTTGAATATTAAGATTAGGATTGCCGAAACAATTGACGATGTCAGAATTGACGTTAAAAAGTCCATAATCACCTCATCACATAACAGTTATATTAACGAGACCTTATGTCTCGTTATACATTTTTAGCGCTCATGGTAACTCTACCTCTGACATTTGCCAAACAGGTAAATACAAGCCATATATTGCTGTAGGTACCCACAACACACCAAGCAAAAGTAAAATTATGGCAAAAACAATTGGTGGCTTTTTGATTCTATTATTGAATGCAATAAGAGCTGTGGTAATGATAGGTAGCACCCAGATTGCCCAAGCCCCAATAAGAACAGCTTTAGTTAGAAACGGCAGCTCATGCCCAAACTCACGGAATAACTCAGAAAATTGTGGGACATAAATAGAAGTCGCAACAGCCTCCATTGCAAGTAAAAGCGCAATAACCCAGAGAAGAATATTTGCAATGGGATTTCTTTTTGTTTGCGATTGATCCATATTCTTTACGCGCTAACGTTGAAGCTGTGGGGCGCGGAGCGAAGCGCAGCGTCCCAACGAGCGACTTGTTAGTGTGTTTTCTTTGATTGCCATAGCATTACTAAAGATACCACTAACACAAAATGACCAAATGGATATGCAAAATAGTTTAACCACGATTGCTCAAAATCTGGCAGATAGGCAGCTCCGATAATAAATGGAACTGATGCCAGCACTATGCCAGCAATAGCTTGTTTTGTTCCTCCTTCACCGACGAACGGGAGTAGCATTGCAAATAAGACCCAAGGTACAGCGGCTGCCATAGATTTTAGAATTGATGAATTAATACTGAAAGGGGTGGTGTTGTGACTTACATAAGATTCCAAATCATTAGAGATGGATTTGAAAATATTGGAAAGATTTTCATTATTGGACTTTTCTACCTTTGGGGAAAGATCAGCGAGCTTTTCCAAAAGGTTAGATGCTTTATCAATGCGGCTTAATCTGAAATGACCTGTATAACTTTCATACCAAACTACCGAACCAAATATGATTAAGCCTGTTAGTACAATAAAAATCATTCTCCCCCAACTAAATTGGGTAATTAGTTTTTCGAAAAATTGGATTATAGGATCAATCATTTTTCACCACACTAACGTTCAGCTAGCCGGCGGAGGCGCGTCAGCGCCGGAGTCCGTGCTGAGCTGCTGGTTAGCCTTTTCATAATACTCACTAAAGAATTGCTTACCTTTTTCACTTTTAAAGAAATAGTAAGACATAGAAAAATATACAGCCATAAAGATAAATGCCAAATAACCAATAAGTGAACTGTCTTTAGATATGACCACAAAACGAATTACAATTAACGCCAGTATCGAACCTGACCATATCAGCAGAGTATTACTAGCCCATTTATTTTTCCAAATATAGCTAAGCAATTCGGAATTGCTTGTGTATATAAATACAATGGAAAGCAACATTAATGAGTTCCCATTCATACTAAATTTCACAGCAAATAGAGGGAACATCACAAGAATTAATAGAGGTTTCTGATATTTCTCTATTGCTTTTTTCCTTTTATAGGCTCCTGGCGTTGAATGGAGCTCAATTTCTTCCGCTGATGCAATTGCAGATAAACCACATTTTGAGCATTCATTACTCCCTGCTTCATTAACACTAGAACATGCATGACAAGTCCAATTGTAATCGGGCATTTCTTCGTACTCTATTTCATAAGGCTAACGTCTAAGATAAACGGCGCTGATTTTCAGCGTCCGTTTGATTTACTTGTTAGGCTTGCCTCCTTGACCCATAAACCCCATAATATTTTTGTGTACATAACGGGGGGAACCCAGAGTGTACACCACAGACTGAACATTTAATAAATGGTGGGATGCCTTAGATTAAGTGTTCTTGCGTTGTCTGTGAACCGGTCAATTAACGCAACGATCGGTTGCTTCAGTTACAAATATATCTTGTAACTGGGGCGTCTGGTGGCAGCCAGACGAAAATAAAACTAACCGCGCATATTTTATATGTCCGGGGTGCCCCGGAATTTGAGTAACAAGGAAATATAATGTTAATCATCAAATTCCGAACAGTTGTCATAACACTGGATGTGGCAACTATAATAGTAGCTATTGGGTATGCTTTATATTTACTTCAATAGCTACGGGGGCCAAGGATGGCCTACCTAATTTTACTCCTATTTTCTTTTAACTATATTTCCATCAAAATAATAATCACAAGCACCTTCATTTTTATTAATAATCATATTACTCATAAAATTTAATTGTACTGCGTGTAGCTTAACATTTTCATTAAAATAACGGCTTGCTTTTTGTAAATCACCTTCCCGTTTAGCTTCTTCCCCCATTTTAGATGCAGTAATAGCAAGTTCTTCTATTTGTTTTAGTATCTTTTCTCGACAATCCTCTTCAGATTGAAAGCAGCCTATGAGTGTAAGACACATAATTAATACCATTAGTGTTTTACTTTTCATCTCTTACTCCATTTTTTTAATTAAGCCTAACGCCCAAAATCACCGGAAGCAAAAAGCAGAGCGTAGCGGCGCTTTTTGCTGTCCGGGTGAATTTTGCTTGTTAGCATTTTTTCTTACCTACGACCACGAAATACGTGGGCGAGCCTAATTTTGCCAGCAGCCTTACACGAACAATAATATATCCCTTGGATGAACTGCCCAACGATATTTCGTGTAATTGATTTGATTGCGGCTCATCCTGCTCCAGGCTGCCGATAAATGAATCACAGTCAGACAATTCATTTTTAACTATGAGCCGAAGAAGCAGGGGTTCAAAATTATCATAACCTAGCTCAGCAACTGTGAATGAGTGAGCAATTTTACCCATCATTTGGCAAAACTCTGTAACGCTTGCCTTGCCCTCCGGCATTATTGAATAAACCCCAAGTTCATTTACTAACTGCTCCATTAAATTGTTGAATACGTATGATGGAGAAGCACCTCGAATCCACAGCCTGCTTGTTTTAGCCCCTATATTTATTGGATTAGTTTCATTGGTTAGCAAGTGCGGCACAGCTAAGTATGGAAACAGCACCAAAAATGGATACTTTTCTTGATCCACCTCCGTATATGCCCAGTCATCTGATGGTGTTTTTTTAACTTTTAGTGGCAGCTTTTTCGGCCGTCTCTTTTTTCTGCGGGAAGGCATTTGGTATAGTAGCCTTAAGGGGCCATACATTGTTCTTTGACAGGTATGCTCAAATCTGCTGGTTATTTTTGCACAGGCCTGACAACTTGCTTCTGGAAGTTCGAGGTTACCACCTAAGCCAAAAGGAATGATGTGCTCTAAAGACAGGTCTTCAGTGCTTCCACAGTAAATGCACTTTCCTACGGGCGAATAAACTTTTTTCGATTGCTTTGGTAGGAAATTCTTTAATGTATCAGTAATACTCTCGATCATTTCTTTCAGATGCTAACGTTTACGGTAAGGGGCCGAGGCGAAGCCGAGGTCCCGCGCAGGGCCGTAGGCCCGGAGCATACTTGACCGCCTTGTTAGAGATTTACTTTAACCTGCTTTCTACCCATACAGGATATTTGTCGGCAATTTCTTTTACTGTATTTAAAGGATTACTATCCATTGACATTACTGTTACATCAAACATCACTCTGCCGATTAAAAAGTACATAACAGCAGAGTTATATTGTGATGATGAAGATAGATATATATTTTGCTTGTTATTGTGTTTTATGAGCTTTAATGCTGCAAAATCATTTTCTGCTTTATTCCAATAGGTAGATGCAGCTTTCATGCTTGTAAATGAGCGGATACCTATAGCTATGTTTCTTGATTTTGAATTAGATTCGTACCTGGCGTATCCAAAAGTACCTATCTTTCTAGCGGCATCCCAAGTTGAGCCTGATGCATTCGTAATGTTATTGTAGCCAAAAGTTTTTTTTGCGGGAGGATTAAGATCGTAGACTAAAGTATTGAGATCATATTCAGTTTCATTAGAAGTGCTAGCAGATAAAACAGGACTACATATAAACAATATTATAGTTATTAACTGTATGTTTCTAATTGTAGATATAAATCTCATAATATACTCCTTGCATTATTTAATCTCTAACGTTTAAGGTAAGGGGCGGCGGCGAAGCCGGCGACCCGCGCAGGGCCGTGGGCCCGGAGTGTACTTGACCGCCTGGTTAGAGCTTTAGCACTCATTGTCAGTGTACCGCGCACTTGCCCATAAATACCCAATAATAATAGCAACGAACAAACCAGCAAAAGCCATGCTATGAAGATGAAACTGGGACAATGCTTTAAAAAAGCCGACATTTTCTTCCCTCATATAACCAAACATAAGAGGCCATAGAATTTTTACGTAGGTAAGAAGGACAAATAAGCCAACCCATAATATTAATTTTGGTATTAGCGGCTTTATTGTATTTTTTTCTTTAGCTTCCATTTCCATCATATTTATTAGTAAATCTATACTACAAATATCCCTCTTAAATCCTTAACGACTAGATTGCATTACTTATAGCTCTAACGCTCAGTCTCAAAGGCGAGCGCCATGGCTCTCACCGAAGCGGCACGGATAGTGCCGCGAGTCCTTTGCAGGCAATTGTTAGCGGATAATTGAAACGCAGGCAGTTCAGACTGACGTAGTAGTTGATTATGTTTTTGCCTGCCGTGGTTATTCATTTTTGTTCCTTTAGTTCAGTGAGTACTCGGTACAAATAGCACTTGCTGTGTTTAACCCGACCATGAAAGCTGGACCACGTCCGGACTGCACCACTTTACCCGAGCTTCCGCGAGGCCTCAACCTCACTGGCTGTGCGAAAGACAAAGGCGGCAACACCTGTTTTGCTTCAGCCCACATTTTAAACAGCAGATGCTCTGCGACTGTTGCTATTACTTGGCGGTGAAAACTTGAATGCCAAATGGACATGCTTCTTTAAACCGCTAACGTTTTGGGTAAGGGGCCGTAGCGAAGCGGAGGTCCCAGCGACCGCAGGGAGCGAACTTGACCCACTGGTTAGCTGTGTTCATTTGCTACACTCCACTCAAAATTGAAGCCTGCACCCTCAATTATAGGAGCAACCATCCCTAGAAATTTCAAGCCTTCCGCACTTGGCTGGTGCATGCAGGTTAAAACAATAACCACATCAAGACTCTTAGCATCAGGGTGCTGCTCATAGATTTGCCCAGATTCAATATATGCAAGATATGCGTTTATTTTATTTTGAAGCTTGAGTAATTTTTCATTTTTTTCATCCCATTCAAGATGATCAGTAATTATGAGGGAAATATATTTTTTCTCTTCATTAACCCCAATAATATCTATTACGTCTTCTTGCTCAATAGTCATGACTTATACAGCTAACAGCTAAGCATTTATCTGCTGTGCGCAGCATGGTAGATAAATGTATGTTGGACTATGCCGCCCATCAGTTTGGCACAGACTATATAAAGGGGATTGTATTTCAGAGGTTGCTTTGAACCTCGGTCCTTGGGCAAGACTTAAGATTACCTGTGCCCGGTCTTGCTGGATTATTCTGCTTTTTCTTTGCACTTTCCCTGCTCATCGCGGCTTATTTTCCCCTGAGTCTAAGGTATTTTCTGCTTGTTGACCACACCATAACCTCAGACAGCTAACTGCCTGCTGTTTATGCTGGTTCTTTGCTACATCTAACCCGTTTACTTCATCACGTCGGTGCCAATGATATCGGACGCCACACTGGGTTCAGCAACTTTGTCGCTATCAGATGCCCCTTATGGCACTTCGGGCAGGCGAGCTCTGTTTGCTGCCCATCGGTATTGCCTTCAGAGTCACGTTTCTCTTCTACCGGCTCCGGTTGTTCCAGAATGGTACGTATGGTTTCAAGTGATCTCTTTCTGCAGCGATTGGCCAACAGTCCATAGTGACGGATGCGCATCAACCCTTTGGGCAGCACATGTAGCAGAAAGCGTCGGATAAACTCTGTATGCTCCAGGGTTATCACCTTCTGTCTCTCGCAGTCGCGGTAGTCTTTGTAGCTGAAGCTTACCGTATCTGCATCCTGCGCCAGGATACGTTGATCACTGATGGCGATGCGGTGACTATAGCGCGCCAGGTAGCCTACGATGCTGTGCGTGTGGTTCAGGCAGTCTTTGCTGTAGACCACCCACTCCTGTTGCATCAATCGGTTCAACATATTGTCGATTTCATCTGCCCTGGTGATCCGGTTCAGATCTCCTGCTGTGGCGGCCTCACGTAAGGCACTGACCATCTTTCCCCGAATGTGCCGGGACAAGGCCCGTACTGGGAACAGGTAGGTGCTGCGCGCCCTGTGCCATTCATTGTGCTCGCTCAACGCTCCTCCTGGGATCAGGCAGTGCAGATGAACATGCTGACTGAGGTTCTGTCCCCAGGTGTGCAGCACGGCCGTCATGCCAAGTTTTCCACCCAGGCGTTTCGGGTCGGCGGCAAAGCTCTTCAACGTATGCCAGACGACTTGGAACAGCATAGGATAGATCACTTCCGGATGTAGTTGCACCCAGCCATTCAGTGCATGCGGCAGGGTAATGACCAGGTGGTAATAGGTCACCGGCAGGATGGCCTGCTGTTGCTGTTCACTCCAGCGTCTGGAGGCCCGACGTTGGCATTGCGGGCAGTGGCGGTCTCTGCAGCTGTGATACTGTGGGACTTCGCCATGACAGTGATTACACCGGTACTGGATACCTCCTAATGCCGGAGTATGACAGCTCAACAGGTGTCGACACACCTTGAGACGATGGCTATCCAACCTATGGGCATCCGCATAGGCATCAAGGTGCTGCTCCAGTAACTGTTGGATGTTTGCCGATTCATTCATGACTAACCTCCAGCTGTTTCACAAGATCGGTCACCGGTGTCAAACCGCGATGATAGTCCGGCACCCAATGCACATAGCGCATGGTTGACTGTAGGTTCCTGTGTCCCAGTTGCTGCTGCAACCTGTGCACGGGCAGGCCGTTTTCCAGTTGATGGGTGGCATAGGCATGGCGCAGGCTGTGGATACCGCCTACTTTCTGTATGCCAGTATTGGTCTTGGCCCGTTTAAACACCTTTTGTGCCGTGGCAATGCTCAGCGGTAGTGTGGGTGTGTTGCTGTTGGGAAACAGCCACTCCGCAGGATGGTAACTCATCCAGTAGTGGCGCAGACGGTTCAACAGGACAGTAGATAAAACCACGGCTCGGTCCTTAGCCCCCTTGCCCTGTTCAACCCGCAGTAGTTTGCGCTCACCGTCAATATGACGCACCTTTAGCGCTACCAGCTCTCCTACCCGTAACCCACATCCATAGCAGGTCAGTAGTAGCATGCTGTGTTTGATATTTGCACAGGATGCAATGATCTGCCCAACCTCCTGTCGGGTCAGTAGCTCAGGTATCTTTTGTGGCCGTTTCGGGATCTGGATCGGTACATCAAACTCGTTCCATTTCAATACCTGTAGGTACAGAAATCGAATACCGTTTAAATACAACTTACAACTGGCGGCACTGAGATTACGTTCTTTTACCAGGTATCCAAAATACTCCTGGATCTGCTCCTGTTGCAGTTGATCCGGTGGCTTATGAAAATACTTTGCCAGGCCCCTGACAGCAGCAAGATAACTTGTATGCGTACGAGGTGAGAAACCACGCTGTTGCATGGCATCAATCATTTCTTGACGTAGTGCTGTCATCGTTCCTCTCCTTCATTGAGACCAGAATTGGTCTAAACAAAGTTTGGTCGATGATCACTAAAAGGTTGGTCTTGAGAGGCTACCGCGAAGCGGTTTAGTTCAACATTCTAAGTAGATGGAAAATCGCAACCTATCCCGCATTTTTGTATGGATAGGTGGCAAATCGCAATCATAATCAGCGATTTCTGTTGGATAGATTGCAAATTGCAGTTTTTCTATACAGGCGATTTTCATGATATTACAGCTAGGGAGGATTATTTACTGTCTGGCCCTCCTGCTGCCTTATTCTCATTTTTTCCGTATGGTCATAAAGTTAACATATTATTTTAAACATCTGCCAGATGTTTTTCTGTCTTACGTTAACGGCGAAATAATGCGATTCGCAACCTATCCCCAACTTTTGATGGTATTGGATAGAGTCTGTGGCTTTAATATTAAGTTAATAACAACCAGGAGAGGTTTGCCATTTACTGTTTCTTATCTGCCCCTTGAGCCTGAAGCTACTTGAAGCCCTATATCGACTTACCCCGTCAATAAGAGAGACTAGGGCCTGTTAACAGGCGTTAGTTATAAAAATCCCCCAGGCGTACCAAATCCTCTGGTCTATCCACATCCCACAAGGTTTTAAGCTCAACCCAGTTAAAACCCAATTGCGATAAACGCCATGCGGTTTGGCGGAAGACCTCTTTTCCGCCCCAACTGATGTTGTCAAAGATTTGTTTATCAAACCGGCTTAGTCCGATCAAAATGTATCCGCCATCTTCGGCCGGGCCAACGATCGCATCTGCGCCATCCTGCAAGGCCTGGAATGCTTGTTTGAGATAGGCGTTGTCCAGAGGAGGGCAGTCGGTGCCGATGAGTACGGCACTGCCTTGTTTAGTTATAGAGCGCTGCATGGCGTCCGCCATACGTTCGCCCAGGCCTTCACCTTGTTGGCTATATAGTCGGAGTGAATATCTGGATTGGACTTCTTGGAAGTAGGGGTGATGGGTGTCTGGCCAACAGTAGAGTTCTAGCTGCGCAATCTGATTGTCATTTGCTATGCGCAGTTTCTGTTCCAGCATCTCCTGGTGCAGCCTGGCCGCACCTTTCGTGCCTAGTGCAGGTATGAGCCTCTTGTTAACTTGTCCGGGGATTGGCGCCTTGGCAAAGATGATAAGTTTGTCTTTTGGGAATAGCATGTTAACTGTGATATCTGTTAGCAAGGTATTTAGGTGAGACCCCAAAATAATAGGCAAGGCGCAACCACCACATCAACAGGATAGTTTTAACAATGCCATGCTGTTCCCATCTCCTGCTGGAGGTGATCAATCTCTGTTTGATACAGACTGCTGGTTTAATTCTCTTGAGCTTTGTGCTCATAGCGATATCTTCCATCAGTGGGATCTCTGCGAAGCCGCCAATCTGATCGAATGCATAGCGCAGCATAAAGATACCCTGATCGCCGGTAGCTGTCCCGGTGATGCAGGAGCGCAGGTTCATCATCAATTCAATCAGGCGAAACATGGGGTGAGATCCGGAAAGGCGGATGTCGAATCTGCCCCATACCTTAGTCCTATGTGTAAAACAGTCGATAATTATTGTGTCTACTGCAGTGGGGACGATAGTGTCGGCGTGCAGAAACCAGAGGATATCTCCTGTGGCCTTGTCAGCGCCACGGTTCATCTGGATGGCTCGGCCGGCGGGAGATGTAACCACCTGGTCTACCAGGGGTTGGGCAATAGCGATAGTACGGTCATAACTGCCGCCATCACAAAGTATGATCTCATGTCCTTCGCTGCGAAGTGGTTGTAGTTGTGACAGGGTATACCCTATACAGCTCTCTTCGTTGAGGGTTGGGATAATGACGGATATTTTATAACCATTCATGGCCTTGTCCGTATGGCCTCAAGTTAGTGCGCCACCACAACTGCTGCCGCTGCCGGCGGTGCAACCGTAGCAGTGGTCGGCCACAACGATTTGGTTGCTCTCGACGTCATGCTGCAACAGCTCCTTGAGGTGGGCGCGATGATTTCCATTGAGTTTGAGCGGCAGGTCAAGCATCTGATTGAAGTCACAATCATAGAGATAGCCCTCCCAATTAACACTTAACAGGCTTTTGCACATTACATTGTCTAAATTCTCATCCTTATGGGATGACTTGAGTAGATCTATGTACTCTTTAAGCTGACCGTTTGAAACCAGGGCGCTGCCAAAACGTTTGATCGGCATATTAGTTATAGTAAATAGATTGTTGAATACAATCCCATATCGTTGCAACAGTTCTTTTTTATAATCGGCCATTAGGCACTCTTGTGGTGGCGGTAAAGCTGGTCCGGCTGGGTTGTACACTAGGTTTAATTCCAGTCCGCTCTGCTCCACTCCGTAGCCTATGGAGTTTAGCCTCTTTAAGGCCGCAATGCTTGATTGATAAACCCCGTTGCCACGCTGTGCGTCTACATTCGCTTGCAGATAGCAGGGCATAGATGCCACGATCTCGACCCCATGTTCAGCCATAAAATCGGCCAGATCCTCATAGCCTGGTTCATTCAGTATGGTCAGGTTGCAGCGGTCGATCACCTTAACCCCTAATGCGCGAGCTTCCTGCACCAGGAATCTAAAATCGGGATGCATCTCGGGGGCGCCACCAGTTAAATCCAGGGTTTTTAAATTCTTGTTTGCGAGGACTTGTAATAGGAGTTTGATGTTATCCTGCGACATCATCTCTTTGCGGTTGGGTCCGGCATTTACATGGCAATGCAGACATCTCTGGTTGCACCTGTAACCAAGGTTGACCTGAATGGTTTCCAGTTTGTTGCGATGGATTACAGGGAAGCTACTGTTCAGCAGAAGTGGTAGGGTGTCATGCATTATTTACTGCCTGTGCTGCTTAATCAGTTTGATATAAGTTGGTCTTGCTACATCCTCTTTGGAATTTCGGTCATTATCTTGTCAATCATTTCATCCAGATTACGATCCAGGATCTCAGTTAATTGGCTCCTGATTATCTGTTCCAGTTCTGGTGTTATGCTGGCTGCGGCCTTGGAGGCAACATCTTTTGTTATATCGTCCAACTCCTTTTTAACCTTCGATATGAGTTGGTTCCTTAACGCCTTAGCCAGGATCTCATTGTTAGGGACCGTGAGCGCACGCTTGAGTGTTTCGGAAGATGATTTACCCTGAACCTCTGGTTCCGGGTTCTGGGTTTTCTTGGGGGCGACTATCTCTTCGAGAATAGGTATGCCCATGTCGTCTAGGGTTATGTTGTTACCGCCAGTTTTGGTTGCTGCTGTATTGCCTTCCTGATCTGGCTTTGGGGTTTCGAGATGGTCATTGGTCATGGTCTATATCTCGTGAGTTGAAAGTTGATAGCCACGATCACGATAGAAACTATAGCGGCTGCGTCCTGATTTTTTAATTTCAGCATCATGATCGATGAATTCAGCAACGCGGTGAAATCTGCTGAAAAACTGCGGTACGTCTGTAGCAAGGTTTACCAGAACATCATGTTCATCACCAACCTCTCCTGTATGACCAATCAATATTGGGTTAAGTTCTGGATCGGCGTCTACTAACATGCTGTGGGGTATAAAGCTATCCTGGCGGAATGTCCAGAGTAGTCTGTCTACATGCCTTGATTCCGCATCAGAATTGGTATGCAGATACACTCTGTGTCCTTTCTGCCAGGCCTTTCCGGCCAGGCGACAGGCCATAGTGAAGCGGTCTCCCGTCGACTGTTCGCCCAATATGTAAAAATCTACCTGAGTCACGGTGCAGTCACCCGTCCATACGGCAGCGTTTCAGCAGAAACTGGGTGAGTAGCGGAACTGGGCGTCCGGTAGCGGATTTGGTGGAGCCTTGATCCCAGGCGCTGCCAGCGACATCCAGGTGTGCCCATTTGAAATTCTGGGTGAAGCGGGATAGAAAGCAGGCCGCAGTTATGGTGCCGGCCCATCTGCCGCCGACGTTGGCGATATCAGCTGTCTTGCTGTCTATCATCTCTTGATACTCGTCCCAGAGGGGGAGCTGCCAAGCGCGGTCGCCGCTGGCACTGCCTGCATTCAGTAACTCTTGTGCCAGGTCGTCATTATTAGCTAGTAGTCCAGATGCGTGTTTCCCCAGCGCAACCACACATGCGCCGGTCAGGGTGGCTATGTCTATCACCGCGGCCGGTTTGTAGCGTTCGGCATAGGTGAGGGCGTCGCAGAGTATCAATCTACCCTCTGCATCTGTGTTTATGATCTCAATGGTCTTGCCAGACATGCTGGTGACGATGTCACCCGGCTTGTTGGCAGCACCGTCAGGCAGGTTCTCAGAGGTGGGTACCAGCCCGATCAGATTGATTGGCAGCTTCAACTCAATACAGGCGGACATCACACCGAGTACAGTGGCGCCACCGCACATATCATATTTCATCTCTTCCATCCCGGCTGATGGCTTCAGGGATATGCCTCCTGCGTCGAAGGTGAGGCCCTTGCCTACCAGGACAACCGGTTTGGTCTTGGGCTTGCCGCCCTGATACTCCATAACAATAAGCTTGGCTGGCTGTCTGCTGCCCTTTGAAACCGACAGTAGTGAGCCCATCTTCAGCTTCTTCATCTGGGCCTCTTCCAGTATCTCTACCTTTAGCTTGCGCGACTTGCGGTTCAACACTTTAGCCTGGTTTGCCAGATAGGTGGGGGTGCAGATATTTCCTGGCAGGTTGCCCATGTCCTTGGTCATGTTGACTGCTGCGGCTATGGCCTTGCCATGCTCCACTCCCTGTTCCGCCCTCTTTTTTTCTCTTCCGTCACTCAGCATGAGGGTGAGCTTTTTCAGTGAATGCTTGTTCTCACTGTCACTCTTGCACTGGTTGAAGCTATACATTGCCTCTTCGGAGTCAATGACCGTATCCCGAATAATTGAATAGATGGAGCCATCTTTGGGCGACAGCAGCGGTAGACAGAGCGCGGCCTCAGTAGCACCGCCACTCTTTAGAGTGGAAACAGCCTTGTTGACCGCCTTGCGGTAGGCGGTCACGGTGAAATCCTTCTCTTTGCCGCAACCGATAAGCAGTATCCGTTTGCATGGGAGTCCATGTGGGTTATAGAGCATCAGGCTCTGTCCCGTCTTACCATCCATATCGCCGCTTTTTAGTATCTGTCTCAGTTGGCCTTCAGTTGCCTTATCCACCATATCTGATGATTCTGGTAATTTGCGCTTTTCGAAGACTCCGAGAATCAGGCAGGCGGTACGCTGACTGGATGGATCGCCGGTTTTTAGTTGAAATTCCACTTTAACTCCCTGGTATTGCTACTGGTTTTTGGACATTTGATGAACTATGAAGAGTATCAAGCTGTCCAACTTGTGTTCGATGCCAGATGAACAAAAATTGGCTCTTCAGTTAATTGATCAGAGTCTCTTGTTCTAAAATATCCCATTTTTCGTTAGGATAGGCATATACTGACTAGTCTACAAAAAACGACAGTATTTACCACTGCAATCATAAAAACAGCAAGAGAACGATAACGGGCCCCAAATCACAATATGATTTCGATTATTGATCGTTATATTTTGCGGGAGGTCACTAAGTCCTTTCTCGCTATTCTCTCAGTGCTGCTCCTGATATTTACCAGCAATAGCTTCATCAAGATATTGCAGAAGGCTGTATCTGGCACCATAAGCAATGATGTATTGTTTCAACTGGTGGCGCTGAAATCAGTAGTTATTATGGGTACAGTTATACCACCGGCGTTCTTTTTTGCGGTCCTCTACGCCATTGGACGCATGTATAGAGATAGCGAAATGACGGCCCTGGCCAGCTGTGGATTTGGTTTTAGAAGGATCTATCGTGCAGTTGCCTATGCCGCGACACCTATTTCCATCATTGTCGCCCTGCTTACTATTCAGTTAATGCCTTGGTCAGAAAACACCGCTTCCCAGATCTACGAGCGCCAGGAGGACGAGGCGCAGATGGGAAATGCCACCGCCGGTCGCTTTAATGAGTTTAAACAGGGCGATGTGCTGTTTTTTGCCGAAGAGATGTCTAGTGACAAGACCAAGATTCACAACATTTTTGTGCAGAATAGACAGCATGGTGAACTGGGACTGATGACGGCGGCTAAGGGGTATCAATATGTTGAGAAGGAGACCGGCGACCGTTTCATTGTACTTCAGAATGCCCATCGCTATGTAGGAAACCCTGGAGAGAGTGAGCTTTCTGTAGGAGAGATGGAAGAGGTTGGTTTTAGGGTTGAAACGAAAGGGAAAAAAGCTGTGGTGTTGGAACGGGAGGCTCTTAGCACCTACTCTCTTCTTAGCTCTAAAGACTTAGGTCATAAGTCGGAACTTCAATACCGTTTTCTTCTGCCGCTATCGGTATTTGTATTTTCCATAGCTGGGGTAATTCTCAGTAGATCCATGCCGCGTGAAGGCACGGCTGGGCGCATAGTTCTTTCCATACTGTTTTATACAATATTTCTTAATCTGCAGGCGATATCAAGCAGTTGGATGAGGGGTGGCGTAACCCCAGTGTGGCTTGGAAGATGGTGGGTATACATTGTTGTTCTGGTGTTGATTTGGGTGTTGTATCTCATCAGAACGCGGCAATTTGAACAGGCCACAAGATGGTTGTACCGGAAGGTTAGCCGATGAAACTGCTGCAAAGACATATTGGAAAGACGGTAATCGTCAATATCTTCATCGCACTGGTTGTTCTATTGGGCTTGGTGTTGATGGGCACATTTATGGGCGAATTGAGTGATGTTGGTGAAGGGACCTATAAGACATCAGATGCGTTCATCTATGTGATGATGGTAATGCCGCGCAGGATCTACGAGATATTTCCCATAGCGGTACTGCTAGGAAGTCTGATTGGTCTCGGAGGGTTGGCAAGCCATTCGGAACTCACAGCCATGCGCGCTGCCGGTGTTTCGTTAAAAGAGATAATCTTTTCTGCCCTCAAGGCAGGTGTTCTGATGATGTGCATCATTGTGGTAATAGGAGAGTTCATTGCTCCAAATACTGAGCAATATGCCGAGACCATGCGGGCCTCAAAGCTGTCTGATCAGATTACCATGAAGTCAGAGTATGGTTTTTGGGCCAGAGATAGAAACACCTTTGTAAATATTCGCAAGATACTTCCAGGGGCCAGACTGCAGGATATCTACATCTATGAGTTCTCTGATGATAGAAAGCTTAAGGTTGCCAGCTATGCCGCCTTTGCTCAGTATAGTGATAATCGCTGGTTGTTGAATAAAATAGAGCAGTCTATTTTAACCCCCGGCGGTGTGGTTAGCAGGAAGATCGATCGGGCGGCATGGGAGTCCATGATTGATCCGAATGTGCTAAGCGTGATTGTGGTCAGGCCCACTATGCTTGCGGCATGGGGGCTGTTTAAGTACGTCAGCTTTCTGCATGAAAACGGGCAGACTGCGATACCTTTTGAGGTGGCGTTCTGGGCCAAAATAGTTTCACCGGTAATGACACTGGTAATGGTCTTTCTTGCTGTTCCATTCGTATTCGGTTCCCTCAGGAGTGTGGGTATAGGTCAGCGAGTGTTCGCTGGATCACTCCTTGGTACGGGCTTTTTCCTTCTGACCAAGATCCTAAGTCATATGGCCGTGGTGTATGAGCTTAACCCCTTGTTTGCGGCTACATTTCCCATGTTTGTAATGCTGGGATTGGCCTTTTGGCTGTTTCGCAAGGTCCACTAGCAGGGTGCTGTAGTTATGCTTATCTGCACCATAGTGAATGTCCACAACCTGCTAGGTCTTCGTTAAAACCAGTCTGGTTTTGGAGATGCGATCGTGCCAGGCTAGCCCTTCCTTATCCAGCAGTATCCAGATAAACCCCAGCCCCAATGCGGCCCATGAGAGTATGGCTGCAAAATAACGCAGCAGGGCATCCTTGAATGTCAGGGCCTGGCCATCATCACGCAACACCCGCAGGCGCCATGCCCGCATGCCCAGGGTCTGGCCTCCACGCATCCAGAACAGGATATGAAAGCCGACCATGACGCAAAAAAGATAGGCTAGATATAACGGGTTGTAGCGTAATTCGTTGGCGTCGAAATTTTCCGTTCCAAAGATCAGGTCAAGAGGAACCACAACCAGGGCCATGGCCATTAGTAACACAGCCATAACCAGGATGCTGTCATAGAGGATTGCCGCCAATCTACGCCATAAACTTGGATTGGCCCACTGTTCCGGATTGCTGTTGTTATTTTGCATGGAGTGTTATTTGCATAGCTTTACAAGGTTGGTGTCTCCATCCCGTTTTACTGACATAGGAAGATCTTTTTCTCCGGCATAGAATACAATTAGTTCGGCATCTTCAGTAAATACCCCCTTATGCCAACTCTTCATTACTTCAATAAAGGCATCTCCGGCCTTAAACAGCTTTTCCTCTCCGCTAGCTTTCACCACTTTGAGACTCCCTTTTAATACATAAGCCGCCAGTGGGATGGTATGGCAATGCATAGACAGGGAGATCTCCTTGCCACCTAGTGCTATGGAGATCTTTTGCACTATCAGCTCAGGTTTTCCTTGTGGATAGGTAACGGCGCCACCATCCCAGCTGGAGGAACCCTTAACCAGAATGTCAGTAGTTACTTCGTTTGCAATAACCGGGTTTTGTAGGAATAGTAATAACCAGACTACGACCGACAAATAGTATTTCATTTAACACCCCCTTTCTAAAAGATCTGGCTAACCTACCAGGCCCAACACTCTTTTTCTAAATGCAATGCCGTAACTTGTGGCAATCTGCTCGCATGCATCGATATCTACTCCATCTAACCCTTCAATCGCTGTGGCGGTTACATTTTTTATGTATTCTGGTGCATGACGCAGAAAATCCAGCATGGCAGCATATGATCCTTCCATGGCCGGCAGGCAGTGGCGGTTATAAACCTCTTCATTCTGGGCGTTGAGCGATATAGATAGGTGGTCCACATATTCAGCCAGTTCGGGCAAGACATTGCGTTTATGTACGAGGTTGGCTAATCCGTCTGTATTGACCCGTACCTTGCCGCCCTGCTCATTGATGTACTTTGCCACCTCTAAAAGAACCTTGAGGCGCAGGGTGGGCTCTCCATAGCCGCAGAAGACAAATTCGGAATAGGCGGATACATCACCTATTGAAGCTATGACCTCTGCTGCAGATGGACGGTGATCCAGGCTTAGATCATATCCATGCAGTTGCGTGCTTCCACAATTCTTGGGGCAGAAGGAACAACCTAGAGTGCAGCGGTCTGTAATGTTGAGGTAGAGGCGATCCTCTATTTGGTAACTAATTTGATTCATCTATTCTACTTTTTTATCTATTCACCTGTCCCAGGGCCAGGCTTAGTTCAGCGCATAACTGTTTAAAATCGGCATAACTTTCGTCGTTTAACACATATATCCCATCCGCATAAATAAAACCAATCGGTTTTGCGCGAGCGAATATAGACATACAATAAAAGCCGTTTTGATCTATGGCATCCAACACTTCCTTGGGAATCATGGGGAGAAACTTTTCCCTATTGCTGGATTTGAGCCAAAAACCCTGCTGCTTCGACATCAGGGTGCGAAATAGGTTGTCCTCTTCGATGTTTACTATGAAACTGTTTAGTTCAGAGTCAATATCTGCGCCCTTAAGTTCACTTACCATGGCGTTCTTTTTATCCTCGCTGACCATTGCAAACATGACTCGTTTCAGTCCGAGGTCGTTGCGCATTTTGCGCATGTACTTGGATAGGCTGGATTCCCACTCCATGGGCGCTTTGGCTTTTTGGATAACTCTGGGAGCTGTTGGCTTCTCCTTAGCTGGTTTCTTTACTGGCGTTGTCTTAGTTGCTGTTGCAATATCTTTTGCGCGGGGAGCGGGCTTATCCTCTATCTTAACCTTTTTTATTGGCTCGGCCCTCTTAATAGCCGGTTTTTCGATAGGCTTGGCAACCTGGATCGGTTTTGGCTTTTTTGTAGGCTCTTTCGGCATCTGCTTGATAAGCTCGGTCAGAGTAGGTTTTTTCTCTGACTTCTTTGGTTTTGTCGGGGTTTGCTCGATCTCTATGCGCATGCCTCTTTTCGGCCGTTTTTGGGGGATTATCTCTATAGATGCCTTCTCGGGTTTTTTCTCTTCAGTAATGATGGTAACCGGCGGTTGCCGTAGCATGTTGAAGGTGGATGCCGGCAGGGGCAGGCCGTATATCTGCCTATCGGCCTGGGCTGCCAATGAGTGAATAAATGATGTGGTTTTCTCTTTATTGTGTTGGATGTATTCGCCTAATAGCTCGATAAGGTCCTCCACCTCACTGGAGTTCCAGCCTGCGGCCGATTCTCGCGCAATCGAGCAGGCGATCTGTACAGCCATGGAACGGGATTTCCCAAACCAGGTATGATCTGTGGTCTCGGTGATGAGTGGTGAGAGGTACCACTTTTTGGCCAGTTCTGTATTGAGCTGTTTCAGGGTGAAGCCAAGAACTGAGTAGGATGCAGATCCGTAATCAGAGCCCTTTTGGACCAGTTTAAATATCTCCTTCATCGGTTTACTGGCATAGGCCCAGAGCGCCATTTCACCACAGTTGTGCATAAGCGCGGCAAGCCCCATCTCATTTGGGTTTTTGTCTCCACGCAGTTCGCCTATGGCCTTGGCGTAGATAGCGGCGTGGACTGCCCGCGAATAAGAGAGATAGATACCGATCTTGGAGGCATCAGGCAGGGTCTTGTCCAGGGTTGGCAGGTTTTTGGCCGCAATCTTCACTGGCCAAGGTCCAAGCATGGAGATAGCATGGGCCACATCAGTGGCTGGTCCTCGCTTGCGGGCTTGGGATCTCCCGTAGCTGCGGTAGACATCCATGGTGAAACCAGGATCTAGACCTATTACATTCTGCAGGTCATGGTTACTGGTAATGGGGTCTTCCTGCAAATACTTGACCCGTTGAGTTGTAACGGCCATTGCCGGAAGAGGGCGTTTGGCCAACTTGGCTACCAGGCCCTCAAGAGTGATTGGCATTTTAACAAATGTCCCTAATTAATCTCAGACTCAAATGAAACCACAACACAGCGAAGATGGGAACAGCTCTATAAATATAGAGCAAAACAGAGAGCTTGTGATTTTGGTGCACGGGATATGGATGACCGGACTAGAGATGTCCCTTCTGGCCTTAAGGCTTCGGTCAGCAGGTTTCGATACAAAACGATTCTCCTACCATTCGCTGTTTTCCTCCCCTGCTCAAAATGCCGAGCGTTTAAATAGATTCATACAGCAGCAGCAGGTGATGACCATTCACCTGGTGGCCCACAGCCTGGGCGGGATTGTATTGCTGCATCTGTTCGATAAATACAGTGATATCCCCCCGGGAAAAGTGGTGCTTATGGGTTCTCCGGTGCAGGGTAGTGGCGTGGCAAAGAGGCTGAACAGCGCTTTTGTAACCAGGGGTCTTATCGGGAATAGCGGAGAACAGGGTCTGCTTGGGGGCGCTCCTGGCTGGAAAGGGGGGCGTGATCTTGGGGTTATCGCTGGCTCATCCGGCATCGGTGTCGGGAACCTTGTGGGAGGGTTGGAGGGGCCGGGGGATGGTACGGTCTCTCTATCAGAGACCTGTCTATCGGGCGCCAGCGATTATTGCCAAATTCCAACCAGCCACATGGGTATGGTTATCTCCCCAATAGTTGCGGTCGAACTTATCAGGTTTCTGCATACTGGGGGATTTTCAGGGCAGTATGCCGTCTCGGACACAAAAAACGGGTCTAAGAAGTGTCACGACAACCCCCGGGAATGATAAACTCCCAACCATCAATTTATAAGTTACAGAGGGTGTTTCATGGCTGGACATAGTAAATGGGCCAATATCAAACATAAAAAGGCGGCCAACGATAAGAAACGTGGCAAGATCTGGACCAAACTGTTGCGAGAGGTGACGGTGGCGGCAAAAGAGGGCGGTGGGGATATAGACTCCAATCCCAGATTGCGTCTAGCCGTAGATAAGGCCAACGCGGCCAATGTACCCAAGGACACCACCGATCGCGCCATAAAGCGTGGTGCCGGCGCTGGTGACGGCGATAACTATGATGAGATTCGCTATGAGGGCTACGGCCCGGGCGGAACCGCAGTTATTGTCGACTGTATGACCGATAACCGTAATCGCACCGCATCTGAGGTGCGTCATGCCTTTACCAAGCATGGCGGCAATCTCGGTACCGACGGCTCTGTGGCCTACATGTTCAATAAGCAGGGCATCATCAGTTTCGCGCCGGGTGCGGATGAGGATGGCATCATGGAGGCCGCATTGGAGGCCGGGGCAGAGGATGTTATCAGCAATGATGACGGCTCCATAGATGTGATGACCACGCCTGAGGATTTCGCTGCAGTAAAAGATGGCATGGTGGGGGCAGGCCATGAGCCGGATAATGCCGAGGTTACCTTTACCGCATCCACCAGTGCCGAGATGGATCAGGATACTGCGGAAAAGCTGATGAGAATGATCGACACCCTGGAAGATCTGGATGATGTGCAGGAGGTCTACACCAATGCCGAGATCTCAGATGAGATCATGGAAACCCTGGGTTAGATTCTGATGTTATTCATTTTCAGGAGTCGTCACTAGTCATGCGGCGCATACTGGGTATTGATCCAGGCTCACGCGTAACCGGCTATGGTGTCATTGAAAGCGATGGCAGCAAGAGCATACATATAGCAAGTGGTTGTATCCGCCTGGAACAGGCAGGATTGCCAGAGCGGCTGGGGGAGATATACCGGGCGGTTTCCCAGGTGATAGCCGATTATGCCCCCACCGAGATGGCGGTGGAGGAGGTGTTCGTATCCAAGAATCCCTCATCTGCACTGAAACTTGGACATGCGAGAGGTGCTGCGGTTTGTGCCGGGGTCATGGCCGGTCTGCCGATTGCGGAGTATACCCCGCGCATGATCAAACAGACGGTGGTGGGCACTGGGGCCGCGGATAAAGAACAGGTGCAGCATATGATCAAACTTATTCTGCAGATAAAAGAGAGACTGGCTGCAGATCAGGCAGATGCCCTGGCGGTAGCCATTAGCCACGCCCACTCCAATAGCACTCTGCTCAACTTGAAGGCTGGGGGCAGGAGATGATTGGGCGTCTGCGCGGCGAGTTGATATCCAAGAGCCCGCCCTTTCTGCTGTTGGAGGTGAATGGGGTAGGCTATGACGTGGAGTCTCCCATGTCTACCTTCTACAATCTGCCGGCCGTGGGAGAGCAGGTAATCCTGTTTACCCATCTGGCGATCCGGGATGACGCCCATGTGTTGTATGGATTCGCCAGTGATTCGGAGCGCTCCCTGTTTCGCTCCCTGCTCAAGGTGAGCGGTGTAGGGGCCAAGATGGCATTGGCCATACTCTCCGGCATGGGGGCTGACGAGTTCGCCGCCTGTGTGCAGGCAGATGATACCGCCGCCCTGGTGCGTCTTCCCGGGATTGGCAAAAAGACCGCGGAACGGCTCATCGTGGAGATGCGGGATCGACTGGATAAGCTGGATTTGGGTGATGGTTCTGTGCGGCCATCAGGAGCGGCATCGGCAGTAGAACACACCCCGGTATCGGATGCGGTAGGGGCGTTGATCGCACTGGGGTATAAGGCCAATGACGCCAGCCGCATGGTGCGAGGGATAGATTGCGAAGGACTTAGTAGCGAGGAGATCATCCGCGCCTCCCTTAAGGCGGTGGCGACAACCTAATGATTGAGAAGACAATAGACAGCTAATGACCGGACATGACCCCATAATAACGCCAGAGGCCGCCTCCGACGAAACTGCGGTGGATCGCGCCATCCGCCCCAGAAGTTTGCAGGACTATGTCGGGCAGCCAACGGTCAAGGATCAGATGGAGATCTTTGTTCAGGCTGCCCGGGGCAGAGAAGAGGCCCTGGACCATGTGCTGATATTCGGCCCGCCAGGTCTGGGTAAGACCACCCTGGCCCACATAGTCGCCAATGAGATGGGAGTAGGTCTGCGCCAGACTTCCGGGCCGGTGCTGGAAAAACCAGGGGATCTGGCGGCGCTGCTGACCAATCTTGAACCCCACGACGTGCTGTTTGTGGATGAGATTCACCGCCTCTCTGCGGTGGTGGAAGAGGTGCTATATCCGGCATTGGAGGATTTTCAGTTGGATATCATGATAGGGGAGGGGCCGGCAGCACGATCTATTAAGTTGGACCTGCCACCTTTTACTCTGGTTGGAGCCACCACCAGAGCTGGTCTCCTTACTTCGCCACTGCGGGACCGCTTCGGAATAGTGCAGAGACTGGAGTTTTACTCCACTGAGGATCTAACCCATATCGTCAAGCGCTCCTCTGGAATTATGAATATCGATATAGACGACTCTGGTGCAACCGAGATTGCCTGCCGCTCCCGCGGTACCCCGCGTATAGCCAATCGTCTGCTGCGCAGGGTGCGGGACTATGCCCAGGTCAAGGGCAATGGAAACATCACAAAAGATATTGCTGATCAGGCCCTGGGTATGCTCAAGGTAGATAATAACGGTTTTGACAACATGGATCGCAGACTACTCTCGGCGGTGATCGAAAAGTTCGACGGCGGTCCAGTTGGAGTTGATAGCCTGGCGGCCGCGATTGGGGAAGAGCGAGGCACCATTGAGGATGTGCTTGAGCCCTATCTTATCCAGCAAGGATTTATGATGCGTACCCCCAGGGGACGGGTGGCCACCAAGGCTGCCTATCTGCATTTTGGGTTGAACCCAAGTTCTGATTCAGATCCCAGCAAGCCAGAAACGCCAGACCTATTTTCCAGCTAGCTGAAATCACCTCAATTATCCCTGATAACCACAAGAAATCTCACATATATGCTCTCTTCTACCTCTAAAAAGGGAGATTTTGCCCGATTCGCGAGTAATCTCTTTGTAGGAGAGGCAAAATTATTGGACAATACGCGCATATTAATTGGGGTGGTTGGCTGTATTGGAAAAAATAGTTGGTTAACGGAATAACCCTAAATCTATTTATGTTTCGTTTTAGTGGAAAGCGTGCATGTAATCACTGTCCCTTGGTTAAAAACCTGGAAAATACCTTCTTATAAAAAATGATATCAGCTAAGGAATTTATTTGGCCAATCAGGGTCTACTACGAAGATACGGATTCTGGTGGCGTGGTGTATTATGCCAACTACCTGAAATTCATGGAGAGGGCCAGGACAGAATGGCTCAGAACACTGGGGTTCGAACAAGATCAACTGGCAGAACAAGAAGGGGTTATTTTTGCCGTGCGGAGGGCAGAGATAGATTTTGCCTCACCAGCTAGGTTCAATGATGCGTTGGAGGTGCGCGTGGGGTTAGTTGAGTGTAAGAGAGTGAGCCTGACTTTCAGGCAGGAAATAACCAACACAAATGATGGACGCACAATTTGCAGCGGAACAATACAGATAGCCAGTATTGATGCAGCCCAATTTCGTCCCCGCCCAATACCTAAGTCAATTATGAAGGAGCTGCCGGATGTCAGCTGAGCTATCTTTTTTTCATCTGGTACTTAAAGCCAGTCCCCTGGTACAACTGGTCATGGCCTCTTTGATGCTGGCTTCGGTTATCTCCTGGACCATGATCTTTGATCGCTCCAAGGTGCTGAAAAAGGCGCGCAAGGCGGCAGACGTGTTTGAGAAGCGCTTCTGGTCTGGTGGCGATATGGGAGAGCTGTACAACCAGGTGGGGGGGAGCGACTCCTCCTCGGGTCTGGCAACCATATTTTACGCCGGTTTCCAGGAGTTCACCCGTCTGCGCCAGCATAAAGACATTGAACCCATGGCTGTGGTTGAAGGCGCAAGACGCGCCATGCATGTAGCCATGAGTAGAGAGTTGGATGGTCTGGAGAACAATCTCTCATTTCTTGCCACTGTTGGTTCTACCAGCCCCTATGTGGGTCTGTTCGGAACGGTCTGGGGTATCATGAACTCATTCATGGCCCTGGGCAGTGTAAAACAGGCGACTCTCTCCCTGGTGGCTCCCGGTATTGCCGAGGCCTTGATTGCGACCGCCATGGGGCTGTTTGCCGCTATTCCGGCGGTGGTGGCCTACAACAGATACTCCAATGATGTGGAACGGCTGAACGGTCGTTATGAAGATTTTCTGGATGAATTTACCACCATACTTCAGCGGCAGGCCCATGTTTAAGCAGGGCAAAGGAACAGGGACAAGGGCCGAGGGCCGAGGGCCGAGGGCGGTTGTTTCTGGTTTTCCTGTCACCTCGGCCCTGATATCTGGTCGCTGTCCTCCGCAGGAGGACAAATGAGTCGTCAGAAAAACAGGCGTCGCCCCATGGCCGAGATAAATGTGGTGCCCTACATCGATGTGATGTTGGTGCTATTGGTGATCTTTATGATTACCGCGCCGCTGCTTACCCAAGGGGTAAAGGTAGATCTGCCGGTGGCGGATGCTAATCCACTGCCGCCTGATGCGGATGATCCAGTTATAGTATCGGTAAATGCCAAAGGCGAGATGTTTATCGATGTGGGTGAGGGTAAGAATGCCCCAGTAGAACCTGGGATACTGCAGACCAGGGTTGCGGCAGTTCTGAAATACAAACCAAGAACACCAATAATGGTGCGTGGTGATCGTAACGTGGATTACGGCCATGTAGTACAGGCGATGGTGATGATACAACAGGCAGGGGCGCCCAATGTTGGTTTGATAACGGAAACACCGGAAGAATAGGGTATAACACCAGATGTTTTCGATATTTAAGAACAATCCGCTAGCCGCGGCTATCGCCATCGGGATGCATCTGGTCATTATTCTATTGATGATTTTCGGTCTGGATTGGTGGGAGAAACCAGAGCAAAAAAGGTTTAAGGCGAACGTAGTGCAGGCCACGGTGATCGATGCAGCCAAGGTTGATGCAGAGGTAAAGAGACTCAAGCTGGCGGATGAAAACAAAAAGAAGAAAGAGTCTGCGGCTAAGCTTGAAGAGAAAAAACGGCTGGATGATCTAAAAAAGAAACGTCAGCAGGAAGAGAAAAAGCTGGCTGACATAAAAAAGAGACGTAAGGCTGAAGAGGCTAAGAAACTTAAGCTGGAAAAAGAGAGAAAGCGTAAGGAAGCGGAAGCGAAGAAGAGAAAGGCCGAAGAGGCCAAACTCAAAGCGGCGGAAGAGAAGAAGAGGAAGGCCGCTGAGGCAAAGCGTAAAGAGGCAGAAGAGAAGAAGCGCAAGGAGGCCGAGGCTAAGAAGCGTAAACAGAAGGAGTTGGAGGCCCAGATGCGGGCCGATATGGAGGCCGAGCGTGATGCTACTGAGATTGAGCTCTATATGGCCCAGATACAGCAAACGGTTGAGGCTAACTGGTTGCGGCCGCAAGGGTTTGGGGATGGTATGAGGTGTACTTTGAGGATTCGTATGGCTACTGGTGGTAATGTAATAGCTGTGCAGGTAGTCCAAAGTAGCGGGAATGGCACTTTTGACCGCTCAGCAGAAGCTGCGGTGCGTAAGGCCGATCCTCTGCCTGTGCCTAGCGGAAGACTGTTTGAAAAATTTAGAGACATTAATTTTGAATTTGCACCAAGAGGGGAATAACTGAAACTGCTATGAGAAAAATTCTACTATCTGTACTGCTCTATCTGGTTCATCTGCAAGCTGTTGCCGATCCTCTGACCATTCGTATTACCGAAGGTGCCCAGGGCGCTCTGCCCATAGCGGTTGTGCCTTTCGCCTGGACGGGAGGGGGCCAGGGACCAAGCCAGGATATATCCGATATCATCCGGGCAGACTTGGCGCGTAGTGGTATATTCAGGCCCATGCCGGTAGAGGATATGCTGGCCCGTCCCAAGGATAGCAAAGAGGTATCCTACAAGGACTGGCGGGTGCTCAAGATGGAAAACCTGGTAGTTGGACAGGTGCAGTCCAAAGGATCAGGTCAGTACATGGTTAGGTTTCAGCTGCTTGACGTGTTTAAGCAGGAGCAGTTGGCAGGCTACAACGTGCCAACCAATGAGCGTGATCTACGCGCTACCGCTCACCATATAGCTGATATCATATACGAGAAGATCACCGGCAAGAGAGGCGCCTTCTCCACCAAGGTGGCATATGTCACCGCAGTCGGCACCCGTAGCGGCAAGGAAAATATTGTCCTTCAGGTGGCTGACGCCGATGGTTACAACCCGCAGACAATCGTAACCTCCACCGAACCGCTGATGTCGCCCTCCTGGTCGCCGGATGGTCGCAAGTTGGCCTATGTCTCATTTGAGCGTAAAAAGGCTTCCATCTATGTGCAGGGTGTTTACACCGGCCAGCGTCAGAAGGTGGCATCATATAAGGGGATAAATGGAGCGCCATCCTGGTCTCCAGACGGAAAAAAACTGGCCCTGACTTTGTCCAAGGATGGTAATCCTGACATCTATGTGCTTGATCTGCAGAGCAAATCGCTGCTCAGGCTTACCAAGCATTACGGAATAGATACGGAACCTACCTGGTCTCCAGACGGCAAGTATGTTGCTTTTACCTCTGCCCGCGGTGGTCAGCCACAGATCTATAAGGTCCCATCATTTGGCGGAAAGGTGGAGCGCGTTACCTATAAAGGCACGTATAATGCCCGCGCAACCTACTCCCCTGATGGTAAATTACTTGCGATGGTTAACAGAAAAGCTGGCTCTTTTCGTATAGCTTTGCTTGATCTCAAGACAAATTCCATGAGATTCCTAAGCCAAGGGCGCTTGGATGAATCTCCTAGCTTCGCTCCTAACGGTAGCATGGTAATATATGCAACCAAGATTCGTGGCAAAGGGGAACTGGCGGCAGTTTCTGTGGATGGAAGTGTAAAACAAAAGTTGGCTCTCCAGGTAGGGGATGTTCGAGAGCCAGCATGGTCCCCGTTTAGTCGATCAAAATAGAGGAATTGACAGAAATGAAATTGAAAATGGTAAAATTAGTACCGGTTTTAGCTGTGTTGTTGTACCTGGCTGGATGTTCCAGTATGCCAGGCGCGGGTAATGATGCTGCTGATGTTGCGGATGCAGGAACCTCCGGTGCATCTGAGGGAGGAGCCTGGACTGGTAGTCCGCTGGACGATCCAAATAGCCCGCTCTCAACTAAGATCATCTACTTTGGTTATGATATTAGTGAGATCCCTGCTGATTATCGAGATGTTGTAGTGGCCCATGGTGCTTATCTGGCGGCTAACCCTCAGGTTCGGGTATCTGTTGAAGGTCATGCGGATGAGCGTGGTTCCAGAGAGTACAATATTGCCCTAGGAGAGGATCGTGCCAAGGCCGTTAAACGTCTACTCTTGGCCCAGGGCGCTTCTGAAAGGCAGATTACAACTCTTAGCTACGGTGAAGAGCGTCCGGCTGATATAGCTTCCAATGAATCTTCATGGGCGAGTAATCGCCGCGTAGAGTTGAACTACTAGGTCTAGGGGAATATTGGTATGAGGGTCTTGGTTGGTGCTTTGGTTTTGTTTGTGGCCGCGCCTGTATCTGCAATTGATTTTTTCTCTTCCAAGAAAGATGACAGCAGTAAGGGGTCACAGGGGCCATCCCTGGAACAGCGGGTGCAGACGTTAGAGCGTCGTATCAATACCCTCTCCACTATTGTCCTGCGTCTGGATAGTCTGCAACAGGAGATGCAGCAACTCAGGGGCGATGTCGAATTGCAGAGCCATGCAATGGAGAGCCTGAGAAAGCGCCAGATGGATTTCTATAACGATATGGACCAAAGGATATCCCGGTTTACCGGAGAGACTCCGGCCGGATTGCCAGCAGAGGCATCCAGCGGAACGGTACCTCCAGCAACGCCTCAAGGAAGTTATCAACCTCAGGCTCCTGAGCCTGCCGGTGAACCAAATTGGGAGTCTAGCCCAGTTTCTTCTTCGCCCAATCAGCCTTCAGGTGTGGCGCAGAATCAACCTTCTGCCTCAACTGCTGGAGGTGTGCAGACAGGGTCCAGAGAATCTAACCTTCCTCCGGTTGTAAGCTCCACCTCGCCGTCAGCTGTTGAAGCGAAACCGACATCTCCAGGGCAGTTGCATACCACTACTGTGGCTGTAGCGCCCAGGTCTGCTTCACCTTACATGGAGGCCAAAGGGGAGAAGTCGAGTTATCAATCTGCTTTTAATCTGTTGATGGACAGAAAATATGATCAGGCGAAAAAAAGTTTTCGTAATTTCCTGACAGAGTATCCCCGCAGCCGATTGGCAGATAATGCTCAGTACTGGTTGGCAGAGGCTAACTATGTAACCAGGAATTTTGACGTTGCCCAGGACGAGTTCAACAAAGTGATAAATTCCCATCCGGGAAGCCCCAAGGTTTCAGATGCGATGTTGAAGATCGGCTACATCCAGTATGAGAAAAAGCAGTGGTCAGCGGCTAAGGGCACCCTGAACAGTGTGGTGGATAGATATCCCAACTCAACAGCAAGCCAACTGGCGAAAAAACGTCTGAGTAAGATGCGGTCTCAGGGTCACTAGACTGGGCTATAATCTAAGCCTCTATAGTTACTTGTGGGTGCCCAGTCATCTGGGCGAGAATAGGATGATAATCAAATCACCCAAAGGAGTGGGTTCCTACGCAACCCATCAAATATGTATAGTTTACAGATAACCGAGATATTCTATTCCCTCCAGGGTGAGTCCAACATGGTTGGTATGCCCACGGTGTTCGTGCGACTAACAGGATGTCCTTTGCGTTGTGGTTACTGTGATACCGAGTACGCCTTTAGTGGCGGTGAGCCGATGACCCTTGATGCAATATGCGAGCGGGTTGCATCATATGGGTGTGAACGTGTAACCGTCACCGGTGGTGAACCACTGGCTCAGGTGCGCTGTTTAGAACTGCTAACCAGGTTATGTGATGATGAATATCTGGTTGCACTTGAAACCAGTGGTTCCCTGGATCTCTCTGGAGTTGATCCCAGGGTAACCAAGATCATGGACATCAAGACGCCTGGTTCCGGTGAGGTAGAGAAGAATATGCTCTCCAATATCGGCCATCTTTCTCACAGTGACCAGATCAAGTTTGTAATATGTGATGAGGCGGATTACATCTGGTCCAGACAGATTATTGAGCAGGAAGCGCTGGTGGATTGTGTAGAGATAATCATGCTGCCGGCCTATGGGGAGCAGAATCCAGTGGATCTGGCCGAGTGGATACTGAGGGACCGGTTGCCGGTGCGTTTTCAGATGCAGCTGCACAAACAGCTTTGGGGCGATGCCAAAGGTAAATAGGGTAGAGACGGGCAGAAGATGAAAAAAGCGGTGATTCTACTCTCCGGTGGATTGGATTCGGCTACAACCCTGGCTATAGCTAAGCAGCAGGGGTTTGAGTGCTACGCCCTCAGTATGAGCTATGGCCAGCGCCACTCAGCTGAGTTGCAGGCGGCGGAGCGCGTTGCCAACTCCATCGGGGTTAAAGAACACCGCACCATCCCCATTGCCCTGGATGGTTTCGGCGGGTCAGCCCTCACAGATATGTCCATAGCCGTACCCGAGGAAGGGGGCAGTGGAATACCGGTCACCTATGTTCCGGCACGTAATACCATATTCCTTTCCCTGGCCCTGGGCTGGGCTGAGGTGCTGGGAGCAGAGGATATATTTATCGGGGTGAATGCTGTGGACTACTCTGGCTATCCGGATTGCCGTCCCGAGTTTCTTCAGGCCTATGAGACCATGGCCAATCTCGCCACCAAGGCTGGGGTTGAGGGCGATGGCTTCAAGATCCACGCCCCCCTGGTGAGCATGAGCAAGGCAGAGATAATCCAGAAGGGGACCAATTTGGGGGTTGATTATGCAGCCACCGTCTCCTGTTACCAGGCCGATGGTGATGGCAAGGCCTGTGGTGTTTGCGACTCCTGTCGTCTAAGGGCCCAGGGGTTTAAGGATGTCGGGGTATCTGATCCGACGGTATATCAATAAAATGACTGTAGGAGCCCAGTCTCCTGGGCGAAAAGCCGTGTCTGATAAACCGCCTGCCGTGTATATCTAAGTCGGTTTGTTCTGTTTAAGCAGCAGTTGCTTGGGATCAAAATTCCCAGCAATCTAGACAAATCCAACCCTGTCTGGATCTAGCTAATTGATTCGAACATAAAATTCCATTGCCTCCATATAGATATCATTGGCTGGTTTAATGGCTGCTTTCTGCGCTACCATAAATCAAAAGAGGCTCGGTAAGGGCCCTGAAACAATATAGATAGTTATATCGGAGGAGGGTATGGAATTGGAGATTACTACACAGGTAGTACTGCTTGGCGCTGTCCTGGGCTTGGTTCTGGGTGCGGTGGCCAACGGAACAAACTTCTGCACCATGGGTGCGGTTTCAGACTGGGTAAATATGGGCGATCTGCGCCGGCTCAGATCCTGGTTTCTGGCCATAGCTGTGGCCATCATCGGCGTAATCTGGTTTGAATCGTCTGGCTTAATTGATATTACCGGATCCCGCGTGCCCTACCGTGGCAGCATGTTTTTCTGGCCAAGATATATCCTCGGCGGCTTGATGTTCGGTGTGGGCATGACCCTGGCATCCGGTTGCGCCAATAAAAATCTGATCCGTATCGGCGGGGGTAATCTTAAATCTATTGTTGTATTCATAGTGGTTGGGCTGGCGGCCTATGCCATGACCCGTACCGATTTTTATGGAGTGGTCTTTCATAGCTGGATGGCACCCATAAGCCTAGATCTGGCTGCCATGGGTATTACCGACCAGAGCCTGGGGACTGTTCTGGGTAGTGTTATTGGAGTTGAAAACCCCGTTGGAGTTAATCTCTATATGGGAATCGTACTGGGACTGGGTCTACTGCTGATCATATTTAAATCGAAGGATTTCAGAACCAGTGGCGAACTGGTGTTAGCTGGTGTCAGTATCGGCATACTCACTATGATCGGTTGGTATGTGACCGCTGGCAGCATGGGCCAGGAGTGGGTTGAGGCTGCCGAATTCATGGATGTGCCACCACCTGGTGTCGGCCCCCAGTCCTTCACCTTCGTAAACCCGATGGGTGAGACCCTGGTCCTCCTTCAGAGTGGTGCAGACCTGAGTCTGCTCACATTTGGTATGGCCACCCTATTTGGGGTGATTGCAGGTTCTTTTCTGTATGCCATCATCAGCCGCAGCTTCCGAATTGAGTGGTTTGCCAATATCAAGGACTTCATAAACCACATAATCGGCGCAATCCTCATGGGTATTGGTGGCGTATTGGCTATGGGCTGCACCCTGGGCCAAGGGGTAACCGGTGTTTCTACCCTTGCCATTGGTTCATTTATTGCTCTGGGATGTATAATCCTGGGCAGCGCACTCACCATGAAGATACAGTATTACAAACTGGTTTACGAAGATGAGGCCAGCTTCGGCAGGGCCCTGATTACCGGTATGGTGGACCTGCGCTTGCTGCCCAAGGGAATGAGAAAGCTGGAAGCGCTTTAATACTGCTTTGACAGCGGGGAATCGTCCGGTATAATCACGCGCTTCGAGTTATCGGGTCGTTAGCTCAGTTGGTAGAGCAGTGGATTTTTAATCCATTGGTCGCAGGTTCGACTCCTGCACGACCCACCATGCAAAACAAGGGGTTAGCCTAATGCTAACCCCTTTTCTTTTGTGCTTTTTGTTTACATATGTTCACTGACCTACTTTGTGTTGCTAGAAAGTAGATAGCTGCTTATCATGCCTGCATTAGCCAAAGACATTATTAATCAAAGGGTGCTATCACAGTGAGAGCGATACTATTGATTCTGGTTGTACTATCCACATCTCTCCATGCAGAGTCCATAACGCCGAAGGTGTGGGGTTATGGCACCAAAAGCTGCTCATCATACATTGAGGCCTATAAGGCCAAGGAGAAAGGAGATCAGGATAAGATATGGGAGTACTTTCGTTACCGTGACTGGATGACCGGTTTTATCAGTGGTTTGACCATGGCTACGGGTATAGATGTAATGCAGGGGGTGCAACCGAAGAGCGCCATGCGTAGGATTAATCTGATCTGTGAAGAGGATTTAGGTAAGGATTTCTTTACCGCTACTATGGAGTTTATTCGGATAATTGGAACCAACCAGAAGCCACAAAATGAGAGTAATGGTTCTGACTGATTGGTTATCTACTCTATGGAATCAAAATAGTGGGGCCAGTTGTAACGCCACTCTCTGAAGATTGATCAGCCAACCCAGTATCTGCTAACTGGAACCCATACTTGATCTGTATGGAGATCTCCCCTGGACCTACAGGCCCGAACAGTGCATCCGCCAGGAGCAGCTGTTCTTCCTGTTCTGCTACAAAATAAAACAGGCAAGGGCGTATCAGGCAGAGTGATCTCCTCTTGGTTATTGATAGCAGAGAAAAAACTGGGAACGCCCCCTACCTGTTGCCAAAACTCACCATTATGCCGCGGCGTTTGAGATGCTTTGGTAAAAGGCCTCAAGCAGAGCCTACGGCAACAAATAAAAAATTCCGCCAGGGCTAGCCATAGCGGAATTTATTGTGATTGCAGTTCTGCTATCAGACTGCTTGTTTCCGTCTGGAGAAACTGATCAGACCAATCAGGCCAGATATGAAAAGCCATACCGCTGTCGGGATGGGTACAGCAGCAAAGGCATGATTGTCTGTTTCGAAGGCATTGATGGTGGAACCAAGTACGATTTTATTGAAATACTCAGCTGGGTTTTGCGCCCAGATGTTCCAGTAAAATCCGAGCGATTGGTCACCTGTCGGGTTAGGATGTCCCGCCAGTGTGCTCAGATCGGTTCCGGAAAATGTTGTGATGTGTGTGTTGTCACGCCACAGTTCCACATAGTTATACCAATCAGGGGAGCCGCCGTAATAGCCAAAATAGAGATTCAGGGCCGTGAGCGTTATGGTTACAGGAGTCGATTGTCCACTTCCTGGGCCTACCGTCAGGTAATTTGAGGTATCGCCAGGGGGTGCCGCCCAACTGCCGCCAACGCTGCCACTTACCACAGCGCCGCCTGTATACCCGGAGGCCGGGTATCCTGAATTGAAGTCGATAACCGTTGCACCTGCAACTGAGGTGGTTAGTCCTTCGTTTGGTATGGGGGTTCCGCCGACGGTAATGGTGTATGCCAAAGCGGAGGTTACGGTAGTCATTACAGCTAGGGCAATTACAAAGCTAAGGCTATGTTTTAAAAGACTATATTTCATGATAGGTACTCCAGTTAACATGTTAGTCAACCACAGTTCCATCTGCACCGTATCAGTGAGTCTAGTTGTATCTACCCAGGTTAATAGTCCCCATTTGGGTTAGGTGGAAAAATTACCCGGGAACCAAGTTCCCAGGGTTTTAACGCCGCTTATAAGTGATCTGAATGGTTGGTTATTTCTGTTAAGGAGAAGCCCGTATTTTTAATTGTTCCCAGGGTTTCATTTAGGCATTCCATAGGCCAAATTCGCTACATTTATGTGTTAGCTATAGTTCTGATCGGTTCTTGCGGCCATGATGAAATCGTTCATATGCAGGCCGCCTATCTTGTGAGTCCACCAGGTTAAGGTCACCTTGCCCCATTCCACTACTATTGTCGGATGGTGATTCTCTGCTTCCGCTTCTTCGCCGATCTTGTTGGCAAAGAGCATGGCGCTGGCGAAGTCATCGAACTTGTAGCTCTTCTCCAGTTGCTTGACCCCGTTCCGCTGTTGTACTGACCATCCGTCCAGTTCGGTCATTAGCTGCTCCATTTCATCTTCGGCCACTTTGGGAGCCCCGATGCTGCAGGCCTCGCAGTGTGATTGGGTAAGCTTTTCCATAGCATATCTCCTCTAGGTGTCTTTTCTAAGGAACCAAGATGATGGAGCCGGTAGTTACTCCGCTCTCCAGGGTCTTGTGGGCCTCTCCTGCTTCAGCTAACGGGAATTCACGATTGATCTGGATGGATACTTCTCCGCTGCTTACCCTTTCAAATAGGGCGTCGGCCAGAAACTGCTGTTCCTCCGGTTCGGCCACATAATCGAACAGGGAAGGGCGGGTCAGGTAGAGCGATCCCATCTTGGTCAGTAGCAGGGGAGAAAAATCCGGGACCGCGCCCGATGCATTGCCGAAGCTTACCATCATGCCGCGGCGCTTGAGACACTGGAGGGATATATCAAAGGTATCCTTGCCCACTCCGTCGTAGACCACGTCTACGCCTCGGTCCGAGGTTATCTCCCTTACAGCGGCCGGAACATCAACCTCTCGATATAGCACTACCTCTTCACAGCCGTTCTGTTTTGCCATATCCGCCTTCTCTGCGCTGCCGACGGTGCCGATGACGGTCGCCCCTATGGCCCTGGCCCATTGGGTCAGGATGGAACCTACTCCCCCTGCGGCTGCGTGCATCAGGATGGTGTCGGACGATGTTACTGGGTAGGTCTTGAGCAGTAGATAGGCCGCGGTCATCCCTTTCAGCATCATGGCGGCTGCGGTCTTGGATGATATTGAATCGGGGACTTTTATCAGAACATCTTCCGGGACAATATGCATCTCGGCATAGGCCCCGAGTGGTGCAGCTACGTAGCAGACCCTATCGCCCACGGTCACCTGGGTAACCCTTTCACCAACTGCTGTTACAACGCCTGCTGCCTCTTTGCCCAGCCCGGATGGGAGATCCATAGGATAGAGTCCAGAACGATGATAGGTGTCGATAAAATTGACCCCGATCGCCTCATTCTGAACTTGCACTAGGTTGCCGGTTGGCTCGGGCAACTCAACATCTCTCAGTTGCAGTACCCGATAGTCGCCATATTCATCTATCTGTATCGAGTTGGTCAATATGTTCACCCTTTCGATCCGTAACATAATATGTGTAGTGTCATGAGAACTATGCATTAGGTCTGAAACAAAATCCAGGCAGCAACCTTAGAGCGGTTATTCCGGCGTTTGTTTGACTGGACTTGAATTTCTAATAACCAAGCGCAATACTAGGATAATAGGTCTGTCTATATTTTTATTTGTTTATTACAGGTTATTGAGATGAGCGATTGGGCTGAGGGAAGGGTGGTAAGTAACATATGTCATGGGGGTGAGCTTTTTGTGTTGCATGTTAAAGCGTCGGTGCAGCCCTTTCGTGCAGGACAATATACAAAACTGGCTTTGGATATGAATGGGGAGCGGATTGCACGCCCCTACTCTTTGGTCAATCCACCATCAGAAGAGCTGTTGGAGTTCTATTTTAATACGGTTCCAAATGGTGATTTTACCAGCTGTTTAAGTGAATTGAGGGGTGGAGACCATATCTGGGTCTCGAAGGAACCTAGTGGTTTTTTTACTCTTGATGAGGTGCCAGAGGCAGAGCATCTTTGGTTGTTGGCTACTGGGACTGCTATAGGCCCCTTTATTTCAATGCTCAAAAGCAACGAACCTTGGGGGCGCTTCTCTAAGATTATATTGGTACATGGGGTGCGCTATGTAAAAGACCTTAACTATCAGCATGCTATAGCGGAGTTTGAGATGCGTGATCCAAACAGGTTTGTTGCGGTTCCATTCGTAACCAGGGAAGAGACAAGTTTTGCCATGGACGGACATATGCAGGACGCCATCATAAATGGATCGTTGGAACAGAGGGTTGGAGTAAAGCTGAGCCCGGAACAGTCTCAAGTCATGATCTGTGGTAATCCAAATATGATAAAGGAGACCAAAAAGGTTCTGGATGCACGTGGCCTGAAGAAGAACCTACGACGCAAGCCTGGTCATGTGACTACTGAACACTACTGGCAGGATGATTGATTAAGACTGCTCCTATCCATGCCGATTATGTGCTGCTGCGACAATTTTCACCAAAAATGTCATTGCGAGGGACTGGTAAAAGGTGGGATATTTATATCCCATGTACTATTTTTAAGATCTTATGACTATGGGTAGGAGCAGTAGCAATGGCTAAAAGTATACAAGGATCGCAGACTGAGAAGAACCTGTTGGCCGCATTTGCCGGAGAGTCTCAGGCAAGAAACAGATACACCTACTTCGCAGCAGTGGCTAGAAAAGAGGGTCTGGTTCAGATATCCCACATCTTTGAAGAGACGGCAGACCAGGAAAAGGAGCATGCCAAGAGATTCTTTAAGTTTCTTGAAGGGGGGGATCTGGAAATAACAGAGACCTTTCCTGCAGGCAAGATCGGTAAGACCATGGATAATCTATTAGCTGCGGCTGCGGGGGAAGAGCATGAATGGACAGAGATGTACCCAAATTTTGCCAAGGTAGCCAGGGAAGAGGGGTTTGAAGCGGTGGCTGAGGCGTTCGAGGCCATATCCGTAGCAGAGAAACAGCATGAGAAACGTTACAGAGATCTGGCTGAAAATCTACAGGCGGGCAGGGTATTCAAAAGAGAGGGTAAGGTGGTTTGGCGTTGTCGCAATTGCGGTTATCTGCATGAAGGGGACGAGGCTCCTGAGCGTTGTCCTGCATGTATCCACCCCCAGGCCCATTTTGAGTTGTTAGCTGAGAACTGGTAGAGATCGGTCAATAGATGAGGTAAGGCCAGATAGATATGGAGCCCTCTTATTCATTTGTCCCAAGTCTCCTTCAGAAATAGATCTCTTCCTGAGCCCTGACGGTACATTTTGTAGTGGGTGGGATGCTTCAGATAGTAGTTTTGATGATAATCCTCTGCCGGGTAAAAGCGGCTGGCAGGGCGTATCTCGGTGGCAATGGGATTCTGAAAACGGCCTGATGTAGCGAGTTCTGCCCTGGATTGTTCGGCAATCTTTTTTTGTGAGTCGTTGTGATAGTAGATTACTGGCTGGTACTGAGGGCCGCGATCCGCAAACTGACCGCTCCTGTCGGTTGGGTCAATCTGGCGCCAAAAGGCCTCAACCAACTCCACATAACTAATTTCAGAGGGGTCGAAGATCACCTCCACCGCCTCAATATGCCCTGAAGTGCCGGAGCATACTTGTTCATAGGTTGGGTTTTCAACATGCCCGCCGGTATAGCCCGATACGGCATCCAATACCCCTCTGATCGCCTTGAACTCTGATTCAATACACCAGAAGCACCCACCGGCAAATGTGGCTTTTTGTGGTTTCGTATCCATATTGGACTCCTAAAGCTATTCTTAACTCTTTCTCTAATGTTAGGAATATAGCCCTTTTTGCCCTTGGTGATATATATCAAAAAAATAGTTGACAGATACCGGCCAAAAAGACAGAATAACGTCAAGAGTGACGGCATGCAAGCATTGAGAGCCGTCTGAACTTTAATTTATGGAGAAAAAACATGCCAGTAATCAATCGTTATGTAGATATAGATCAGGTGGAGAAAGAGGCCAAGAAGGACTATATAGACCGCCACTCCCCGTTCATTCACTGTGGTGATAGTGCTATTAAGGATCAAGCCTTTGCGGTGACCGTAAAAATGGGCAACGAATATTCACATCCAGATGACAATGATCATTATATAAAGAGTGTACAGCTCTATAATGGACAGACCCTGTTGGCAGAGGCCAGTTTTCCGCCCGGATCGCTCGGTGGCAATGGCGCAAAAGGTCATGCCCAGGTAACATTCAATATAGTTCCGACAACTGCAAAACTTAGTCTGACCGCCATGTCCTACTGCACGAAGCACGGGCTGTGGGAGAGCGATCCTGTCGAGATTGAAGTGCATTGATCGGTTATATGAGCCAAATCATGTTTGAGTGAACCAAATAAGCAGAATATATAAATCAGGAGATAAACAATGTCTGTATTAGTTGCACAAGAGGCACCAGAATTTAAGGCGCAGGCCGTGATGCCAGATAACAGTTTCCAGGAGATCTCTCTATCGGATTACAGAGGTAAATATGTGGTGTTGTTTTTCTATCCACTTGATTTTACCTTCGTATGCCCATCTGAGATTATCGCCTTTGATAAGCGCCTGGAAGAGTTCAAGAGCAGAGGTGTTGAAGTTATTGGCGTCTCCATTGATTCTCATTTCAGTCATCTTGCATGGAAGAACACTGAAATTAAGAACGGCGGTATAGGTAACGTTCAGTTCCCGCTGGTTGCCGATATTGACAAGGCGATTACAGATGCTTACGACGTAAGAACTGGCCCTGGTATTGCCCTGCGCGGTTCATTCCTCATCGATAAGGAAGGTGTTGTTCAGCACCAGGTAATCAATAATCTATCTCTGGGCAGGGATATAGATGAAATGCTGCGCGTCGTTGATGCTTTGCAGTTTACCGAAGAGCATGGTGAAGTTTGCCCAGCCGGCTGGCAGAAGGGTAAGGCTGGCATGAAGGGTTCAACTGAAGGTGTTGCCGAATATCTGGCAAACAATCACGAAGAACTCTAGAAGATCTTAAATAATATGTAGGGGGTATGGGCTTTACTGCCCATGCCCTCTTTTTGGTTTAGTTATTAATGAAATATCCTGAGCTATCACCTGGGCGTCTGGTCAAACGCTATAAACGCTTTCTTGCTGATGTAGAGTTGGAGAGCGGTGAGACTATAACTGCCCACTGCGCAAATACTGGTTCCATGCTGAATTGCTGTGATCCTGGGAGCAGGGTATGGCTGCTGGATTCAGAAAATCCAAAGCGAAAGCTGCGCTATACATGGGAGCTAGTGGAGGTAGAAGGTCACTATCTGGCATGTATAAACACTAATCGCGCCAATCAGTTAGTGAAAGAGGCGATCCTTGATTGCAAAATAGATGAGCTTGCTGGTTATGATGAACTGCTTAGCGAGTGTCCCTATGGTACGGAGAATAGCAGGGTTGATCTTTTGCTGAAAAAGGATGGTTTAGCTGATTGTTATGTGGAGGTTAAAAATGTAACTCTGCTCACAGAGGATGGTATTGGATTGTTTCCCGATTCTGTTACTGAGCGAGGTCGCAAGCACCTGCGGGAACTGATTTCTGTGGTCAAGGGGGGCAATAGGGCGGTGCTATTCTTCAATGTGGCCCACACCGGGATTCAACAGGTGGCCCCGGCCTGGAATATAGACCTAGACTACTCCACAACCCTCAAACAGGCCATGGACCTTGGGGTTGAGGTTCTGGCTTACAGATCTTCTATCTCACCTGACTCGATCATCCTGGATAAACCTCTGGGGTTTGCTATTAGTAATCTCGCATCTAACCCCTCTTAACTTCTTGAATTAGAGGAATAATTATTCCTTTCAATCTGTTTTATCTGACTATAGCCAAAGCCTGCCCTAGCTATTACAATGTCGCCAGTTATGCTGGATGCTGGCTTGGAAAAACGGCTAGCAAAGAGGCCTATAAGCTACTGCTTTTACAGGATAAATGTAGTTAATATTACCGGCTGATAATCGTGGCATATGACACAATTATTAGTAATCTCAGGCGTATAACAACGAAAACATTGACTCAAGTCAATTACAGGTTGTGTGTTATACATTAACCTCAGACACGTCAAATAACCAATTTCTCAATAAATGACAGGTTGCCTGGTGTTGTGACTAACAGACTGATTTCAAACGTTTTTCATTAGTTTATTACTTCTTTTTTGCATGTCCGTTTCTATAAGGATGTTTGCGGGTAGGGTGTAGGCCGATGTATAACGTAGATGATAATTAGATAACGCTAGTGACATTGTTGATAAAACAGCAAGTATTGAGATAAAAAAACAGGGGGGGAGTTTTTTGGCTACATGGATGAAAGTCATTGAAATTCAATCTTTTTTTCTTTGTGGTGTTTAGCACCAAAGCATTAAGTGTGCGATTTTTGTTAATAAAATAGGAGGATCCGTGGTGGAAGCGACATTAGAACAGAAGTACAACTACGCGGTTGTACGCTGGTTCGCGGTTTTGGCGGTGATATATGTGGTCGTAGGTGCCCTGGTAGGGGTTCTTGTCGCATCGCAGCTAGCCTTTCCGGTCATGAACCTAGATATTTCATACCTTACTTTCGGGCGCATGCGTCCACTCCACACTAACGCTGTAATCTTTGCGTTCGGGGGATGTACCCTGATGGCAACAGGATTCTACAGTGTGCAGCGTACGTGTCAGACACGTCTGTGGAGTGACAAGATGGCTTGGTTTACCTTTATCGGGTGGAACCTAATCATCGTAGCTGCTGTGCTTTCCTACCCACTGGGTATCACCTCGGGTAAAGAGTATGCGGAACTAGAGTGGCCAATCGATATTGCCATTGCTGTGGTCTGGCTCTCGTTCATGTTTAACTTCATTATGACTATTGCCAACAGATCCCAGCCACATATCTATGTGTCAAACTGGTTCTTCCTCGGCATGATGGTCATGATTACCTACCTGCACGTGGTAAACAGCCTGGCGCTACCGGTAGAGATGTTTGTTTCATACTCTATCTTCTCCGGTGTTCAGGACGCCATGGTTCAGTGGTGGTGGGGCCATAACGCTGTAGGCTTCTACCTGACTGCTGGCTTCCTAGGTATTATGTACTACTTCGTACCTAAGCAGGCTGGACGCCCTGTCTACTCATATCGACTGTCAGTGATCCACTTCTGGGCCCTGATGTTCGGTTATGTATGGCTGGGACCACATCACCTGCAGTACACCGCTTTGCCTGATTGGACTGGTTCTCTCGGAGCTAGTATCTCTATGGCTATGATCATCCCGTCTTGGGGTGGTGCTGTGAATGGTATGATGACCCTGTCTGGTGCTTGGGATAAGCTGCGTACTGACTACGTACTGCGATTCCTGATCATCTCCCTGGCTTTCTATGCCATGTCAACCTTTGAAGGTCCTGTGATGTCTCTCAAGACCGTCAACGCACTTTCTCACTACACCGACTGGACAGTTGGACATGTTCACTCAGGTGCTCTGGGTTGGGTAGCCATGGTTGGTATGGGAGCTATATACCATCTTATGACTCGCGTATTCCATATAGAAATGTGGTCAAACAAACTGATCAATGCACATTTCTGGACCGCCACCATTGGTACAGTGATTTACATTGTTGCCATGTGGGTATCTGGAATCATGCAGGGTCTGATGTGGCGTGCTTATGACGAGTACGGTACTTTGGCATACACCTTTGCAGAGTCCGTTGAAGCCATGCATCCCTACTACGTAATGCGTCTAGTAGGCGGCGGTATCTTCTTCATCGGCTGTGTGCTGATGGCGGTTAACGTGGTAATGACCGCTGTTAAATCCATTTCACAGGGCAGCGTAGCAGAAGCTCGTGCTGCAACAGCCTAAGTTAGAGGAATTTTGACATGGCATTTCAAGAGAAATTAGAGAAAAACATAGTAGGTTTTGTCATTATTCTGGCAATAATCCTAACCGTTGGCGGCATTGTGGAGATTGTGCCGCTGTTCTTTATCAGTGACACTATGGAGCATAACAAGAATCCAGAGATCGTCTGGAGTCGAACAGATGGACAGACCCTGGCTGACCACAAGCCAGGTGATGGTGTACGTCCATATACTGCGCTTGAGCTCTACGGACGTTTTGTCTACCGACGTGAGGGTTGCTACCTATGTCACTCACAGATGGTACGCCCATTCCGTGATGAGAAAGAGCGTTATGGTCACTACTCGCTGGCTTCGGAGTCTATGTATGACCATCCGTTCCAGTGGGGGTCCAAGCGTACTGGTCCTGATTTAGCTCGTCTAGGCGGCAAGTACTCTAACAACTGGCACCGCAAGCATCTGCGTGCGCCTCGCTCAGTTGTACCAGAGTCTGTTATGCCAAATTATCCATGGCTACAGGAGAGCCCGCTCGACGAAAACAGGATGGTGGCCCATATGAAGGGTATGCGGATGTTAGGGGTTCCTTACACCGATGCTGACATTGAGTCCTCACCTGCTGAGCTGAGTGGCAAGACCGAAGAGGATGCCGTAGTGGCTTACCTCCAGGTGCTTGGTACCATGGCTAAATTGGATGAGAGCAAGGTATATCGTGAGTAGTTTGATCGATTACTTTTCAACAGATTGGGAAGCTATGACTACCAATGATTGGATAGGTACCATATTTACGGTAGTTATCTTCCTTCTGATGCTCGGACTATACATATATGTTCTCAGCCCAAAGAACAAAGGGCTGGAGTCGAATAAACATATTCCGATAGACGACGAACAAGTGAATACTGGAGAATAAAATGGCGGAAAATAATCCATTTCCGGGTGAAGCAACAACGGGGCACGTCTGGGACGATAACCTAGCTGAAGCTTCTAACCCACCACCAGCATGGTGGATGCTGTGTTTCTATGCGTCAATTGCCTTTGTAATTGGCTATGGTGTTATCTATCCTCAATGGCCTACTCTTGCTGGCTATACCAAGGGTATGACCGGTTGGACTCAGATGGATGAGTACAAAAAAGGCGTAGAAGAGGTAGAGGCAGTACGTGCTCCTTATGAGGACAGGATCGCTGGTATGAGTGCCAAACAGATCCTTGCTGATGAAGAGCTTTCAAACTACATCAGTCATGGTGACGGGGCTGGCGCCGGCAAGGTGCTGTTCGGTGATAACTGTGCCGCATGTCATGGTTCTGCAGGTCAGGGAACTGTAGGTTTTCCTGTACTGGTTGATGACGACTGGCTATGGGGTGGCAGCATTGAGACTATCGTTCAGACCATTACCAATGGTCGCGGTCCTAATGCGACTATTCCTTCAGCAGGTATGACCGCTCATGCAGGCCTTATGTCAGAGGCTGAAATAGATGCTCTGGCTGCCTATGTAGTTGGTTTGAGTGAGGGTAACGACGACCCAGCAGGTAAGGCACTGTTTACAGCAAAGGGCTGTGTAGCCTGCCATGGTATGGACGCTAAAGGTATGCATGCCCTTGGCTCTGCTAACCTCACAGATGCAGTTTGGCGCTTTAATGAGCCAGATAAATTGGCCAGCGCCAAGTACACCATCATGCATGGTGTGAATGCTGCAAATGATCCAAAAACCCGCGAAGCTGAGATGCCTACCTTTGGTAACAGGCTTTCAGCTGATGATATCAAGAAGTTGGCCGTATACGTCTACAAGTTTGGTGGCGGTAAATAAGGTCACAATCTTCCGGTGTCTCCCAGTAAGAAGATTCGTCTTCTTACTGGGTACTTAGGCAAAAAGAGGTGAAGCTATGATGAATTTTGATGCGGTAGTTTGGGGTTCAGCGATCACTGTTATAATAAGTACAGTTATCGTGGTTTATCTTGGATTCAAGGCCAAGAAGCTTATGGATAAGGATGCTGAGAGTCACAAGTAGTAAACACCTAAACACTAGGTTTAAAAATGGGGAACCTTCAAGGTTCCCCATTTTTTTCTGGACTTTTTCTAACCTACGTTCAAGAATACGCATCTCTCAGGGAAAGTTACTGCTTGTTACTGCAGACGCATAAAATACCATCTAAAATGTGATGTAATTTGCTATTTGCCTCAATTCAGTTCATCAGGATGATAGACAGGGCTGCATTTCTCCTCATGGTCATACGTAGAGTGACGGTTGAGAATACTCATTGGGATAAATGTAGAAATTGAGTAGACTGGATCAATCGGTTCAGTCCCTGGGCCTTCAGCGACTGAGTTTCAAAATTGGCTTATTAGGAGATCCTACGTGAGCAGTGATCAGAAAGTAGAAAATAGTTCAGCATATGATGAGCTATATGATGAAGCTGGGCATTGGCAAATAAATACTGGTGACGAGACTATCCATGCCAAGCGCATCTCAGGTAAATGGCGCAATATCAAATGGTGGGCAGCTTCTGTTTGGTTGCTGTTTTTCATCGGGCCCTATCTACGTCTGGGGGATCGACAGGCGGTACTGTTTGATATCCCCAACCGCAAATTTCATATATTCAACATAACCGTTCTGCCTCAGGACTTTTGGATGTTGTCTCTGGTGTTGCTGTTCTTCGCCATACTCTTGGCGGTACTTACAGCCACTATAGGACGAGTCTATTGTGGCTATTTCTGTTTCCAGACCATCTGGACAGATATATATACTTTGATTGAAGACATATTAGAAGGATCACCTCAGAAGCGTCGCAAATTGGATGATGCGCCATGGGGTTTGAAAAAAATCGGAATAAAAACCATCAAGCATATTCTCTGGTTGGTTGTCGCCGCCCTGACTGGTATCAGTTTTGTGGCCTGGTTTACCGATGCTTATGAGCTATGGGGTGATATTTTTACCCTGCAGATAGCCGGTGCTGCCTTGATTACCATATCTATGTTTTTAGTTGGCACCTATGTTCTCGCAGGTTTTCTAAGGGAGCAGGTATGTTTTTGGCTCTGTCCCTATGCTCGCCTTCAAGGTGTAATGGTTGACAAAACCACTGTCGTGCCTACCTACGATTTTAAGCGTGGCGAGCCCCGAGGAAGAAGGAAGAAGGGCGATGATTCTGACGCACAGGGCGATTGTGTTGATTGTAATCAGTGCATTGCCGTCTGTCCTACTGGGGTAGATATTCGATATGGACAACAGGAAGGTTGCATTATGTGCGGTCTATGTATCGATGCTTGTGACTCGGTAATGGATAAGGTTGGTTTGCCGCTTGGTTTGGTTAGATATGCATCCTATGATGAGTTAGAAGGGAAGATAAATCCCCCTATCTACAAGCGACCAAGAGTTATTGTGTATACTGCTATTCTTACCATCGCGCTGATCGGCATTGTTTTTGGGCTTAGTACTCTAGATGCGGTTGAGTTAAAGGTGTTGCACTCAAGACAGCCTCTTTATGTAGTTAAGAGTGATGGATCTATTCGTAATAAATATACGTTGAAAATCTTGAATAAGACCACTTCGGAAATGAATGTAAAAGTAACTGCTTCCGGTCAAAAGGATTTACAACTTATGGGTGCAGAAAAAGAGGTGCATGTTGGTCCTGGTACAATTACCTCCAAGACGGTATTTGTCAGCGTTAAGAGAAAGGATATCAAGGAAGAGTCCAGTCCTATTATTTTTAGTGTAGAAGGTGCAGATGCAGAAAACAATATTTACAAATATTCCCGTGAAAGTATGTTTATTGGGCCAAAGCGTTAGTGGAGGTGGGCATGGCTAAATCAAATTCGCCTTGGAGTAACCCGTGGGTTTTGGGCATGATTGGGTTTCTGATAGTTTTTGTAATGGCCAATGTCTATATGATCTATCTCTCATCAAGTGGTGGTCCGGGATTGGTGGTTGATAATTATTATGAGCGTGGTGAGCATTACGAAAAAAACATGCTGAAACGTATTGCACAAGATCCAGGTTGGAGTATGAGTCTGGCATCGCCTGAGCCTATTACGGTAGCAAAAAAACAGATAGTCAACATCACTGTGCAGGATAATGAGGGTAAGCCGGTCAACCGGGATGAGGTTGTCTTCCGTGTCTACCGACCTTCCGATAAATCTAAGGATTTCTCATTGCCAATGCAGCGTATTGATGACGGTTTGTATGAAGTAGCTGTTAGTTTTCCACTGCCTGGCGTTTGGGATCTGTTGGTCAGCCTTCCAAATAAAGATTATGAGGTAAATCTTCCGCAACGGATTAATGTGAATAAAAGATAGTTTGTTTAGGTTGTAGAGTGAAACAGATGGTAATATCTGTTTATGAGTGAGTTGCTCCAAGATAACGAAGACAATCCCAATCTCTGCTTCCACTGCCACTTACCCAACCCTCCCGGGGTTGAGGTAAGTGCGGATGTGGAAGGGGTTCACCGCGAGTTCTGCTGCCACGGTTGTAAGTCTGTGTGTGAAGCGATCTACGCCGCCGGCCTCGAGGGATTCTATAAGCGCACCCCGGAAGAGGGTGGTATGGCTCCGCCTCCAGAAATTCCCGAACAGCTGGCCCTCTATGATATAGATGAGGTGCAGGAAGAGTATGTTGACTCTCTTGATGAGTCACGGGAAATTAACCTGATGGTTGAGGGGATTCACTGCGCTGCCTGTGTCTGGCTAATAGAAAATAGCCTGCGCCCTATGCCGGGGATAGAGAAGGCCGAAGTGAATCTCACCTCCAGGCGTCTGAAACTCAGGTGGAATAATCAACAGGTCAAGCTCTCCAAGATTATGAAACGTCTTGGTGATGTTGGATATGCCTCTGTACCCTATGATCCGCTAAAGGCCGAGGATTCCGTAAAGTATCAGAATCGGCATCTGCTCTACCGTATGGCTTTTGCCGGTTTTGGCATGATGAACCTATTGTGGATCTCTATCTCGCTGTATAGCGGGGCTGATCAGGGTGAATTTCGTCAACTGTTCCACTGGGCTGGTTTTGCCCTGGCCACTCCTGTTCTGCTCTATTCTGGATACCCATTCTACAGATCGGCATGGACCAGCCTTAAACAGCTCCACTTGGGGATGGATTTACCCATTTCCATAGGTGCAAGCATAACCTATCTCTATTCTGTCTATGTGACAGTCACCGGCAGTGTCCTGGGCGAAGTTTATTATGACACTGTGGTTAATTTTATGTTTGTAATCTTGGTGGGTCGTTACCTAGAGGCGATCTCCAAGCGCCAGGCCCTGGCCTCCACCCAACGCCTGTTGGATCTACAGCCAAAGGTAGCAACTGTTCAGAGGGATGGAGGAGAGGAGATAGTACCCATTCGCTCGGTAAAGATAGGAGAGCATGTTCTGGTTCGGCCAGGTGAGAGTATACCTGTTGATGGGGTAGTGATAGAGGGTAATAGTAGTGCCGATGAGTCCTTGCTAACTGGTGAATCTGAGGCGGTTAGCAAGATGGTTGGGGATAGTGTCTCAGCAGGCACCATTAACAAAACTGGCGCACTCGTGATTGAAGTAGAGGGGCTGCTGAAGAACACGGCCCTTGGTCGCATTATCCATCTGGTAGAGGAGGCTCAAGCCAGTAAGGCACCGATTCAGCGTTTGGCCGATCGTATTGTCCCTTGGTTTGTGGCAGTAACCCTGAGTCTGGCAACTATTACCTTTATCTGGTGGATAGGCACTGACTTTGAGATGGCGCTGATGGCGTCTACCGCAGTTTTGATTATCACCTGTCCCTGTGCTTTCGGATTGGCTACGCCATTGTCTATATCAGTTGCATCCGGCTTAGGTGCCAGGCATGGAATACTGGTGAAAACCGGTGAGGTGCTGGAGACCTTCTCATCAACTAGCCATTTTGTATTTGATAAGACTGGCACCCTTACTGAAGGCCGTATGGGGGTAAGTTCCATTTATGTTGAGGGGCAGGTCTGGCGGCATGGTGAAGAGATGCCTAAAGAGATAGGGAGCATGCTTTCCAGTCTGGCTGCTGTGGAGCGATATTCAGAACATCCAGTGGCTACAGCGATTTTAGAATGTGCCAAGGATGCTGGAGTTGTTTTTGAAGCTTCGGTAGATGATTTTGCGAGTAAGCCGGGGTTTGGCATATCCGGTGTTGTTAATGGCCATACCCTAGTAGCCGGAACATCGGTCTATATGGACCAGTGTCAAGTAAAACGTAATGCCGAGCTTGAAACTGCCCAGAACGAACTGGATAAGTTGGGAATTGGCTCGCTCTGCTGTGCCATCGATGGAATAGAGCTGGCCTTGCTAGCAGTAGAGGATAGTCTGCGCCCTGATGCCCAAGAACTGATATCAGATCTGAAACAGGATGGTATGCAACTTACCATGATCAGTGGCGATCGCCGCCACGCCGCGGAGGCCCTGGCCCAGCGCCTGGGAGGGATAGAGGTCCTGGCCGAGGTTTTGCCTGAGGACAAGGATCGTGAAATTAAGAAGTTGCAGGCTGGAGGCCATAAGGTGGCTATGGTTGGTGATGGAGTGAACGATGCTCCTGCAATGGTGCGCTCGGATGTGGGGATTGCCCTGGGTTCGGGCACAGATGTATCCATTGCCAGCGCCGATATAGTGCTTGTGGGAAATGAACTTAAGGATGTGCGTTTGGCCTCAGAACTGTCACGACGTACATTGCGCACAATTCGTCAGAATATCGGTATTGCATTCATGTATAATGTGATTATGGTGCCACTGGCTATGGCGGCAATCGTCACGCCACTGGTGGCAGCCATATCTATGCCAATCAGCTCACTGTTGGTAATTGGAAATGCGGCGCGTATTCGCACCATGTTCGGAGATAAATAGAGAATGGACGTGATATACGGTTTGATGCCGTTAATGATATTCCTTGGCCTTGTGTCTGTAGCCGTGCTGTTTTGGGCTGCGCGCAGTGGACAGTTCGATGATATGGATGGCGATGCCAGTCGTATCCTGATGGATGAAGATATCTCTCCTGCGCCTAAGCAAAAAGATGCTAGCGAGGATGAAGAGAGCGAGCCATCCCCAAAATAGTCAGCTAGTTCACCTGTTTTCCGATTCCAGCTTCATCAGTGGCTTTGTGGCCTCTTCAAACTTGGTTGGGTTGAGGTACTGAAATACCTCTTTGCCATCTGGATTAAGCGCTATATCCAGTCCAATTCTGGGATAGAGCCAGTGCTCAATACCAGATTTCTCTTTTATGATTGACTTGGGTTTGCCAAAGAGATTTTCAATTAACTCACCCTCAAGATCAGCTGCTGGAAGGTATGTTATCTGCTGGATGATGGCATTTGTTACAGCCTCTCTATCGGTAGATGAAATATTTACTTTCTTTGTTCCATCGCCCAACTGGCTGATACGCGCACCCCTTTGATACATCTCCTCCAGCTTCTTTTCATCAAAAGATAGACTCATAACCAGGTCGGCCTTAATTCCGCTGATAATAAGACGATTAAAATAGCCTTCAATGGATATATCCTTTTGCGGTGAAACAAAAAGGTTTACTTCCCAATCATTTTGGAAAATTTGACGAGCATCTTCCATGGTGCTCTTACCAAGGGTAATACCAAGCACCTTGGATGTTCCATTTGGTAGGATCTCAACATTCCATGGTAGCAGTGGTTTCTTATCTGGTGTTTTTCCTGTTGGAAATGCGAATAAGATTGCGATAGCTAGCAGTGCAAACCCCAGGACCGAAAAAGCTATTTTTTTATCCAATTTGACCTCGGCGGTGTGATATTTAAGGCAACCAATGATACATTATTAAACAGCATATTGCTGTATCGTAAAAAAGACTAAGGTGCCTTATGTCCCTAACAATATCGAAAACAATAATTATTTTGACGATACTACTCCTAATCTCCCACCGGGCGATATCAAGTCCACTTGAAGAGGGTTTTCTTGCCTACAAACAGGGAGATGTAGAGCTTGCTCAGGAAAAGTGGCTGGCATTGGCGATAAAAGGTGATGTCAGGGCGCAGTTTTTTCTTAGTGTGCTTTTTGACAAGCAATCAAAGGGTCCACAAGGTCAAGATAACGCCAAACGTTGGATAACGGCATCTGCCAATAATGGTTTTGTTCCAGCTCAATTCAATCTTGGTAACAACTTTCATAAGGGTAAATATGGCCCCGCTAATAACAAAATGGCTGAGTACTGGTGGAATCAGGCGGCTGTTCAGGGTTTTCCTGAGGCGCAATATCAACTTGCCACCCTCTATTACTGGGGTAAGCGCGGGGTAGAGCGGAATCTAAAAGAGGCCTTCTACTGGTTTGAGCAGGCGTCAAAAGGGGGCCATAAGGATGCTGTAGATGCAGTACTACTCATGCGTGCAGGGGAGCAGCTTTCGCCAACAGATGCAGCTGGCCTCGCCAATATTGCCTACGATGACGAGAGGATCGTATCTAAATTGTCATTAGATTCCGATCAGTTGGCATTAGTAAAACAGCAAAAGAAACTAATGGCTAATGTGCCGAAACAATCATTAACAGCTGCACCAGAATCTGAAGTCTTGCCGAAGCAGGATAAGTCTAAAACTGCGTCGATCTCTGCCCCTAAGGAGCAGCCGGAGGAGGTGATTCCTGAGATCAATGTAGCAGTGACGAAACAGCCTGAGAAGGATTGGGTATCAAGACAGCCGCCAGCAAACTACACCATACAACTGTTTGCTTCTACCAGTTTGAAGGAGTGTGAGGAGTATATTAGACATTTCTTTCAAACCTATCAGTTGGGCGCCCATTCGCAATCTTTCACCAAAAAAGGCCGTAAATATTGTGCCGCAATATATGGAAGTTACGGAAGTTATTCGCAAGCGAAGGGCAGACTGAGTCAGTTGCCGCGCAAGATAAGACGGGCTAAGCCATGGATCAGGAAGATGGCGAGATAGGCAGTAATCTCATCTGTAAAAAAAGGGTAAGAGTATTTCCTACCCTTTTTTTCATTAGTTACTCGGTGCTTTGCTTATTGGGTTGTTCTGTTTCCTTGCAGGGCCCTAGTCTTTTGCCGCTCATTTTGGAGGACATAAGCATGCCTTGTGCATGCACCTTGACCTCGCCATGTGCGGTATCTCCGTTGTAGAACATCTTGCCGGTACTGGCAACTGGACCTTGAGGTGACTTGCAGGTCATGGCCCAGGAAACGCTGTCCTTGCTGGTTTTTAGTTCCTTTATTTCGCACTTTTGTCCAGGTTTTTTGCTATTGGGTACTAAATCGTTTTTGCCAAGACATTTTCTATTAACGGTTGGGCTCATTTGCTTAGGCATGTTGGGGATGTTCATCTCTGCAGTCCACTCCCACAGCCCTGGATTCATATTGACTTCAGGTGCGTCTGCCATGCTTGTGGAACAACATATGGTGGTAAATATGGCTGCTAGAATTTTACGATGCATGGTCTCCTCCGTTTAGATTATTTCTGTTGGCAATTATGTTTGATTCTATCCTTTTTTTATTGCTATTGGTATGAACTGATCGTGAAATTGGCAGATACTGGATAGTGTTCTTGACAGTCGTTTGTCACCGGCTTACCTTTCTACCCACTTTATAATACGCATGGATATACAACATAATGAAAAGTCTCTGGAATCAAGTTGATGCCGCAAAATGCGAAGACGATATACAGCTCAGGGTTTATACCTCACGTCTGCTGGGGAGCAATCCTGAACTAGTATTGCATGGAGGTGGTAACACCTCAGTAAAGATTCGAGAGACCAATCTGCTGGGGGTAGAGGAGGATATTCTTTATGTAAAGGGTTCGGGCTGGGACCTGGCTACCATAGAGGCCCCTGGCTTCACCCCAATCCGCCTGGATCATCTGCTGAAGTTGGCTAAGCTGGAATACCTGTCAGATACCCAGATGGTGAATGAACTGAAAACCCAGCAGACCATTGCCAGCGCACCCACCGGATCGATAGAGGCGATCCTGCATGCGGTGTTGCCGTTTAAATATGTGGATCACACCCACGCCAATGCGGTGGTTACCATCACTAATCTGCCCAATGGAGAGGAGCTCATTCGTGAGATCTATGGTGATGAGATTGTGATCATCCCCTATGTCATGCCTGGGTTTGATCTGGCTAGGGTGGTTGCAGAGCGCTATGCCGCAGAGGCAAGTGCCAGTACCCGTGGTCTGGTGCTGATGAATCATGGGATTTTCTCCTTCGCTGATGATGCACGCATATCTTATGAAACCATGATTGAACTGGTGGACAGGGCGGAGCAGTATCTGCAGAGCAAGAATGCCTGGGAGCTTTCTCCAGCTAAGTCCGATGTAGAGCCTTTTGATATTGCAGTGGTAGCAGAGTTGAGACGGCAGATATCTCAAGCGGCCGGCAATCCGATGCTAATGACTATTGATCGCTCCCCTGAGGCCATCTTCTTTTGTCGCCGGGATGATCTGGGCCGGATCAGCCAGCAGGGACCGGCGACCCCGGATCATGTGATACGCACTAAGCGTGTGCCTATGTTGGGTCGTGACCTGGACTCCTACGTTGAGGCCTATCGCTCATACTTTAAGGAGAACGCACCTAACTCCCGACAGGAGGTGAGCATACTGGACCAGGCGCCCAGGGTGATCCTTGATTCTGAACTGGGGATGATAACTGCGGGAAGGAGTATTAAAGAGGCGAACATAAACGCAGATATCTACCGCCATACCATGCAGATCATACAGAGGGCGGAACTAGCCGATAGCTGGACCGCGTTACCGGCGGATAAGATCTTCGAGGTGGAGTATTGGGAGTTGGAGCAGGCCAAGCTGCGAAAAGGCGGCGCTACGCCAGAACTGCAGGGCGAGGTTGCCCTGGTTACCGGGGCTGCGTCCGGGATTGGCAAGGCCTGTGTGGAGTCGCTTCTGGCTCGCGGTGCAGCCGTGATTGGTCTGGATCTGGATGGATCCATTGAAACCTTGCTGGAGCAGCCTGCGTTTCTGGGCATCCGTTGTGATGTTACTGATTCCAGCGCTATAAAAGTCGCCCTACAAAGGGGAGTAGAGCAGTTTGGCGGGCTGGATATACTGATCCTAAACGCCGGTATATTTCCTGGAGGCGCTAAAATATCAGAGCTGGATGATGCTCTCTGGCGCAGGGTAATGGAGGTCAATCTGGATGCGAATATGGCCTTGATGCGCGAATGTTATCCGCTGCTGAAGCTGGCCCCGAACCACGGCAGGGTAGTGGTGATCGGCTCCAAGAATGTACCGGCCCCTGGCCCTGGTGCCGCCGCCTATTCCGCCTCCAAGGCCGCCCTGAATCAGCTTGCTCGCATTGCTGCTCTGGAGTGGGGTGCTGACGGTATCCGTATCAATACCCTGCATCCGGATGCGGTGTTCGATACAGGAGTATGGACCGAAGAGGTGCTACAAAATCGAGCTGATCATTATGGGATGACAGTACAGGAGTATAAGACCAAGAATCTGCTCAAGACCGAGATCTGTTCCAGGGATGTAGCGGAACTTGCCGCGGCTATCTGTGGGCCGCTGTTTGCCAAAACCACCGCCGCCCAGATTCCGGTCGACGGTGGTAATGACAGGGTTGTGTAGGAGCCCGCTTCTGCGTGCGATAACTATCGCCCAGATTCGAGGCCCCTAGATGAAACCACCGGATTTGCTGGTGGTGTTGAACATTAGATCTATTTTTTTAGGCTGCCTATTGCTGCAGTAAATCCGTTCAGAGAGATAGGGAAGGCGAGCTGTTTTTGTTGTGGGGTTAAGAAGGCAACTATTAATTTCTTACCTCCTTTCATTTTGGTGATCATTTTGTCATCCATTTGAAGCCTGGTCTGGCATCCATCCTGGATGCACTGTATGAAAGGGGCTCTGGCGCTCTCTTCAGCTTCGTCCACCTTTATCTGTATGCCGGCCGGCAGGAATACCCCCAGAGGCAGGGTGATTACCATAACCGGTTTCTCTATTTTTGGCAGATAGGCGATTGTTGCGTCAGCGATTCTTTTGTCATTTTCCTTGCTGGATATTCGCTGGAAAATAAAGCATATCTCCTTGTCGGCTCCTTGTGGTTTTTCACATTTGTAGCCCCAATCCTTGAAGCTCTTAGACTTCTCTGCTTCTGCTGCCTGCAATGGCATGGTGCCGAGAATGAACACGAGTGCTGTGATCAGGCCGGTTTTTATTGAGTGTAAGGACATTTTTATGGTTCCTATGATGATTCGTATCCAATTTCTGTTCATTTAAAAAAGTGATTAGCATAACCATATGTGTGGATGAATGCCACGGGTAATGCGTTTTTACCTAGCTGCAATTCTTTGCCGGTAACCGGCAATCTTGTATTGCAGAACCTTATTCCTGGTCATCATAACTTATTGATTATAAACATATAGGAATCTGTTTCTTGCATTTATTCCCCTGTCTGTTGCTGTAATTGCTACTGGTCTGGTTATTGCAGATTTAAGGGTGTCGATAGTTTTATTCATAATTAGGCCTTTTCTCTGGGGCCATAGGAGCTTGTCATGTCCTTATTCAGATTGCTGTTTCTATTGTTATTCTCAGTCCTGATCATGCTATCAACCCCGGTTGCGTCAAAAGAACCTGGCTGGTCAGATTATAGGGTTTTATTACAGCGTTATGTGAAACCAGGTGTACGTGGTGGCGTTCAGGTAAATCTGGTTGATTACTCCGGTATTGCCCGGGATCCGCGCTGGAAAAAAGTTTTGAGCAGGTTGGCGCAATATCCTGAGCATCAGCTCAGGACTAAAAGGGAACGCACCGCATTCTATATAAATGCCTACAACATCATGACCATTCAGCTTGTGGTGAAGAATTGGCCCCTGAAAAGTATTCGGGATATCGGTAGTTTCTTTTCTCCGGTATGGAAGAAAAATGCTGGTTTGGTGGCAGGTAAGATGGTCTCATTAAGCGATATTGGTCAGAAGAAGTTGAGGCCATTGAATGAGATCCGCAGCTACTTTGCTTTGGCATGTGGTTCTGCCAGTTGTCCTGATCTGAGAAGGCAGCCATATACAGCAGGGCAACTTAACAGACAGCTGGATGATCAGACCAGACGTTTCCTCAATAACAGGAGCAAGGGGCTGGCCAAGAGCGGGAGCAAGGTACGGGTGTCCAAGCTGTTTTCATGGTTTGAGCATGACTTTAACCGCTACGGTGGAGTGCGGGCATTTGTGAAGCGCTATAGGACTATTCCCGACCGCATAACATTGTGGGCTGATCTGCCATATAACTGGAGTATCAACGGGAGTTAGAGCGCTTGGGCGGTAACGTCTACATACAGCTTTAGGTTTTGGCCCGGTTTTAGGTATTTTCCGGAAATAGTATTCCACTTCTTCAGATCTGCCACCTTGACCTTGAAGCGGTGGGCAATGGTGGAGAGCGAGTCACCCTCGCGTACTCGGTAGTACACAGAGTTGCGGCCAGTTGGTGGGCGTACATCCATCATGGTCGGAAGCTTGGCTGAGTTGTGTTTTTTGAATGTTTTGTTGTCCACCCAAACCACAAGCTTTTGACCTAGTTTCAAGGTGTCTCTGGGGGCCATGCCGTTCCATTTGGCCAGTTTTCTGTGGTTTACCTTATATTCTCTGGCCAGGTCCCAGAAGTTATCGCCAGCCTCTACTATATGGATTAATTTATTCCCTTTTCGTTTCCTGTTTTGAATCTGTTGTTTGCGTTTGTCAGCTGTGAGTGCGTAGTGTTCGAGCGATTTGGTCGCGGTGGGAATGACCAGGTATTTGCCGGCACGAATGCTGTTGCCTTTTAGCTTATTGGTCTGCCTGATTAGGGCCGAGGTGGTGCCGTATTTTTTGGCAATAGTGCTTAGGGTATCGCCGCTGCTTATCTTATGTCTTTTCCAGTGGATGCGTTGGCTTGGGTCCAGTTCCCCCAGCTTTTGTTTAAACTCCTCTACCTTGGCAACCGGCAGGTTGAGCCTATGGGGGCCATCTGGGGCGGTGGCCCAACGGTTCAGGCCTGGATTGAGACGGTATAGATCATCTGTGGATATACCGGCCATCTCTGCTGCCAGTGCTAGATCTAATTGGGAGTCGATATCTACCGATGCGAAGTAGGGTTTGTTGGGAATGGGTATTAGCTTTATCCCATACTCCTCTGGATTCTGAACGATGCTGCTAAGGGCCAACAACCTGGGAACATAACCGCTGGTCTCTTTTGGAAGCTTAAGGGACCAGAAGTCTGTAGGTTTACCTTTGCGTCTATTTGCTCTGATGGCCTTATTTACGTTGCCAGCTCCGCAGTTGTAGGCGGCGAGGGCCAGCTCCCAGTCGCCGTCAAAACGCCGGGCCAGGGACTCCAGATAATCGAATGCGGCGTGGGTGGATGCCACTACGTCCCGTCTGCCGTCATACCACCAGTTCTGTTTTAGTTTGAAATGGCGTCCTGTCTCCGGGATAAACTGCCAGAGTCCTGCAGCCCTGCCATGGGAGTAGGCAAAAGGTATGTAGGAGCTCTCCACCGCTGGTAACAGGGCAAGTTCGGTGGGTAGGTTGCGTTTTTCTGCTTCAGAAAGTATGAAGTGGATATAGGGTTCAGCGCGCCGTTGAATTCGGTCGATATATGACTTGTTGCGTTTTAGCCAACTGATATGTTGAGCCATCTGCTCATTATCAGGTGCCTTCAGCCTGAAGCCTTTACGGACCCTTTGCCACAGGCCCTTTCCTTGCCCTTGTATCAGTTTCTGGTCGGTGCCGAGGTAGTTATTAATGGAGGTAATTACCCCCTCATTTTTCTCAGTTTTCTTTGCTTCTTTGGCCTCAACTATCTCCTTAGCTTCAACTATCTCCTTAGCTTCAACTATCTCCTTAGTCTCAACTATCTCCTTAGTCTCAACTATCTCCTTAGTCTCAACTATCTCCTTAGTCTCAACTATCTCCTTAGTCTCCACAGTTTTTTCGGCATCGACCGTTTTTTCAAGCTCAGTTTTTTTCTCAACCTCTATGGTTTCTTCAAACTCTGCCGTCCCATCCGTCGCAGCTGTTTTATCTGTTCCTACGCTCTCTTCTTCTGTAGCCGATGGTTGATCTGGTTCATCTCCAAGTTGTGTCGATTCGCCAATAGATAGCTCCGGATTATCTGGAGACATCCAATTTATTTGGGAATTTAAATCTTGTACTAAGTCTCCCCTGATCATACTGTTGAAATTGCATCCGGAAAGATAGACGGCGGCCGTTAAAATGAAACAAATAGTGTATAGATTTCTGATTTGCATATATTGGCTAATAATTTTTAGTATGGGCCAGAGGAGACACGGACCGCAAACTATACTGAATAACCCGGGTTTTTTCCATACGAAGTAACTTCTGGTTTTCTGGCTGTTTGTGTATTAACTCATGCAATAATTACTGTCTGGTTAATTAGCGGCATAGGGAGATGCCGCCATTGGCTGCGGGCAAATGAGGCCATACAAATCAAGCAGATTCAGATAGTTGCGCCAGATTGGTATGGGCGCACAACAAATAGGACAGGACGGCCTATTTTGTTGCTTTATTAATGAGTATCATGCTGTTACCAGCGTTGATCATTGGAGTATTCATATCTTGAGCCATGGCTAGGAAGAGCTTTTGTAAATCAGAACAAGACCTTGCCAGGGGTATGCGGGAGTGGTTTGGGCAACAGCCTGGACGGGCATATCTGGAACAGGAGAAGGCGGCCCTGAATGAGCTGCTCCCCAAGCTTTTTGGCTATTACCTGATCCAGCTTGGGATGGCAGAGTGCCTAGACAACGTGCTGGATGAGTGCCGTATCGGTAGCTGTCTGGTACTTGCCACCGATAAGAGTTCAGATCCTGTGAGAATGGATGCTCGGGTGGCTATTTCCCAGTTACCCATAGCCTCCGATAGTGTAGATGCTGTACTACTACCCCATACCTTGGATTTTTCTCCAAATCCTCACCAGGTATTGCGCGAAGCGGAAAGGGTATTGATCCCAGAGGGGCGTATCATAATTTCCGGCTTCAACCCATGGAGTCTTTGGGGATTGTACAGGCTCCTGTTGCGGCGCAGGGGTAGAATCCCTTGGTGTGCGCAATTTATCTCCATGTACCGTCTTCAGGATTGGCTACGCTTGCTCAATTTTAATGTAGAGATAATTAAGCCGGTGATGTACCGTCCGCCACTGAAGAGTGATGCTATGATGAGTCGGCTGCAGTTTTTGGAAAAAGCCAACCCAAAGTACTTTTCTCTTATTTCAGCGGGCTATGTGGTTCAGGCAGTAAAGAGGGTAAGCACATTTACCCCGGTAAGGCCTGGCTGGAGAGAGAGGGCGCAGGTAGTCAGTGGTAAGTTATTAGAACCAACAACGAGAAACTACGATGTCTGAAAGAGTGGATATTTACACCGATGGTGCCTGCAGGGGCAACCCAGGTCCTGGTGGCTGGGGTGCGGTTATGCGTTTTAAAGGCAAAGAGAAACAGCTCTATGGGGGGGAGGGGGAGACCACAAATAATCGTATGGAGCTGAAGGCGGTGATAGTGGCCTTGGAGCAGTTGACCCGTCCCGCCTCCGTACGGGTCACCACGGACTCCAAATATGTCCAGCAGGGTATTACCGAGTGGATTCACAACTGGAAACGTAACGGCTGGCGTACTGCCGCGAAAAAGCCGGTAAAGAACAGCGATTTGTGGCTGGAGCTGGATGAGCTGGTCTCGCAACACGATGTGTCCTGGGATTGGGTTAAGGGACACAGCGGCCATCCCGAAAATGAGTTGGCAGATGATCTGGCTAACCGAGGTATCGATGAGTTAGCACAGAACTCAAGGGGCTAAGCATGCGTCAGATAGTATTAGATACAGAAACCACTGGATTGGAGGCGCATCAAGGCCACAGGATCATTGAGATCGGGTGCGTGGAGCTGGTAGATCGCGCTCTTACCGGAAATCAGTTTCATCAATATCTGCAGCCGGATCGCGACATAGATGAAGCGGCTATGGATGTGCATGGTATCAGCAACGAATTCCTTGAGGATAAGCCACGTTTTGGGGATATAGCCCAGGACTTTATTGATTATGTCTCAGGTGCAGAACTGATAATTCACAACGCCCCGTTTGATGTTGGCTTCATAGATCATGAACTCGCCAGGTTGGAAGGGGAGTGGGGACGGCTGACCCAATACTGCACTATTACTGATAGTCTGGTGCTGGCAAAAAAGATGCATCCCGGGCAGCGCAATAGTCTGGATGCCCTGTGTAAGCGCTATGATATAGACAACAGCCACCGTGAGTTGCACGGTGCTTTACTTGATGCGGAGATTCTGTCTGATGTATACCTGGCATTGACCGGCGGCCAGACCACATTGATGCTGGATAGTTTTTCTGGAGGGGTTGATGGATCTGGAGAACCTGAAATCAGGCCCGTTTCACCGGATCGCCCTGCCCTTAGGGTGGTAACAGCGGGAGATCATGAGCTGCAGGCCCATAATAGGCGTCTTGATGCGATAGAGAAGGAAGCTGGTAGCTGTGTCTGGCGTGGTGAAACAGGCGCCTAAGCCTGTTTTTCCCTATTGTTATAGTCGTTACTGCGGAAGAGGGCCTTCAGCTTCTCCATATTCTTAAGCTGCACATGCTTGCGTTCTACCTGCAATATCCCATCATCATGAAAGCGGGTGAATAACCTGCTGACAGTTTCCACAGCTAGGCCAAGATAGCTGCCTATGTCGTTGCGGGACATGCTGAGATAGAAATCGGTCGATGAGAAACCGCGTTTTTTGAAGCGCTCAGAGAAGTCCAGTAGGAATCCTGCAAGCCGCTCTTCTGCATTCTTGCTGCCTAGCAGGGTGAGGAGATTGGTATCCTGATGTATCTCCCTGCTGAATAACCGGTAGAGCTGGCGCTGTAAATCCGGGATGGATGAGCTTAGCGCTTCCAGACGTTCAAACGGTATTTCACAAACGGCTGAGGTCTCCAGAGCCTTGGCGGTGCAGTGGTGCATGCTCTCCTCAATCGCATCCAGGCCGATTAACTCGCCGGATAGATAGAATCCGGTAATCTGGTCGTTGCCGGCCTCTTTCCTGGTATAGGTCTTGATAGAACCAGATTTTATGGCATAGAGACTCTTGAATGAGTCACCAGCATGAAACAGATATTCACCACGGTGAACTGGGTAGCAGTGGGTGACCATGGCCTCAAATAGCCTCAGTTCTTCTTCCGTTGGGCATTCAGGAAGAATAATGGATGCCACATTGCAGGTATCGCAACGAGGTTTTTTTCTGTCAATGGAAACGACTTTATTTTTACTCACATCCACAATCCGCTGTTTTTAACATTCGCGCATTTTGCAATTTTAATTGACGCAGATCAAGAAAAAACATGGTTTTTATGCAGATGCTAGGGCTTGTGTTTCTAATGCCTCTATCAATCTTATGCGAATTTCTCTCCGGTCAAAGGCGCTGAAAACCACAGGGTTAAATATTTACGATCAAATATGGGTCGATATTCGATTGTAGAAGAAGCTGTGTTCTGGTAACTTGTAATGCCGTCCAAGTAGCAAGTTTTCCACAACTAAATTAAGTAGGTTTCATGAGCAAATTTGTATTTATTACGGGCGGTGTTGTCTCTTCCCTCGGCAAAGGAATTGCATCAGCATCACTAGGCGCTTTGCTAGAAGCAAGGGGCCTCAAAGTCACCATGATAAAACTGGATCCATATATCAATGTGGATCCAGGAACCATGAGTCCATTTCAGCACGGCGAGGTTTTTGTAACCGAGGATGGAGCTGAGACCGATCTGGATCTGGGCCATTATGAGCGCTTTGTGCGTACCACCATGGGGAAGAACAATAACTTCACCACGGGCCAGATCTATGACAGCGTCATTCGCAAAGAACGGCGAGGTGATTATCTTGGTGGCACAGTTCAGGTCATTCCCCACATAACCAACCAGATCAGAGAGAGCGTGCTACTAGGCGCTGATGACGCTGATGTATGTCTGGTGGAGATCGGTGGAACCGTGGGTGATATTGAGTCCCTGCCTTTCCTTGAGGCCATTCGTCAGATGGGAGTGGAGATGGGGCATGAGAATGCCCTGTTTATGCACCTCACCCTGGTGCCTTACATCAAGACCGCAGGTGAGGTTAAGACCAAACCGACCCAGCACTCGGTGAAAGAACTCAGATCTATAGGTATTCAGCCGGACATCCTGTTCTGTCGTAGTGATCATCCACTGCCGGATGGAGAGCGTCGTAAGATTTCACTCTTCACCAATGTTGCGGAAGAGGCCGTTATATCAGCCCCGGATGCGGATCATATCTACCGTATACCGTTGATGCTGCATGAACAGTCTCTGGATGAGATCGTGGTGCGTCAGTTTCATCTGGAAGCGCCTCCAGCCGATCTCACCGAATGGCGCCAGGTGGTTGATGGGCTGGAGCAGTCTCAAGGCGAGGTTAAGATCGCCATGGTTGGCAAATACATGCATCTCACTGAGGCCTACAAGAGCCTGACTGAGGCGCTGGTACACGCTGGCATCCACACCCTAACCAAGGTAAAGATCATATACGTTGACTCTGAAGAGATTGAGACCGGTGGAACCGGCTGTCTGGAGGAGGTAGATGCCATCCTGGTCCCCGGAGGTTTTGGCGACAGGGGCGTTGAGGGCAAGATAGCCGCAGTGAAATATGCCCGTGAGAATGGTGTGCCGTATCTGGGTATCTGTCTCGGCATGCAGGTGGCAGTGATTGAATATGCCCGTAATGTGGCTGGCCTGGAAGGGGCCCACAGCACCGAATTTAACCGTCAGACTCCCCATCCAGTTATTGCCTTGATCACCGAATGGCTCAATGCAGATGGTCAGACCGAGACCAGGAGCGAGAATTCAGACCTAGGCGGCACCATGCGTCTCGGTGGTCAGGAGTGTCGTCTGCTTGATGGTAGTCTGGCCCATAACCTTTACGGAGATGCAGTGATTACTGAGCGGCATCGTCATCGCTATGAATTCAACAACAAATATCTAGAGCAGCTGGAGTATGCTGGGTTGAAGATTTGTGGCCGCTCTACCGACGGCAGATTGATGGAGATGGTTGAGATACCTGAGCATCCATGGTTTGTAGCCTGCCAGTTCCATCCTGAATTTACCTCCACCCCGAGAGATGGCCATCCGCTATTCACTGGATTTGTCAAAGCTGCCATGGAGTATCAGAGCAGGCTGTGTCGGGTGCCGGGAGAGGCATGAAGCTCTGCAACTTTGAGGTAGGCCATGGTCAGCCACTGTTTCTGATTGCTGGTCCCTGTGTCATCGAGAGTGAAAAGATGACCTTGGATACAGCTGAGAAACTCAAGGAGATCACGGGAGATCTGGGTATCCCATTCATATTCAAATCCTCCTTCGACAAGGCCAACCGCTCCTCCAACGATAGCTATCGCGGCCCCGGTATAAAGGAGGGACTGCGCATCCTGCAAAGGGTGCGAGAGGAGATAGGAGTTCCGGTATTAACCGATGTGCATGAAGATACCCCTCTGGATGAGCTGGCCGATGTGGTGGATGTATTGCAGACCCCGGCACTGCTCTGTCGTCAGACCAATTTTATCCAGGCGGTGGCTGCCACTGGTAAGCCGGTAAATATAAAGAAGGGTCAGTTTCTGGCGCCATGGGATATGCAGCATGTAGTCTCAAAGGCAAAGGCCGCGGGTAACGAGCAGATTATGCTGTGTGAACGGGGTACCTCATTCGGCTATAACAATCTGGTATCAGACATGCGCTCCCTGGCAATTATGGGCGATACAGGCTGTCCGGTGGTGTTCGACGCTACCCACTCTGTGCAGTTACCTGGGGGGCAGGGCGCAAGCTCTGGCGGACAACGTGAGTTTGTGCCGGTGTTGGCGCGAGCGGCAGTTGCTGTGGGAGTGGCCGGCCTGTTTATGGAGACCCATCCTGAACCGGATAAGGCCCTGTGCGATGGCCCAAACTCATGGCCTCTGGGTCAGATGCGGGAGTTGTTACAGACGCTTCTATTGCTAGATCAGACGGTGAAAACCTAAGAGACATAAAAGATTCAATGCCGACCGGTCTCCGGTCTGCTATAACACCATTTTTCAAATAAACTTAGCCTGGAAATAGATGATCCAGCCCTGTTACCAGATAGACATCAGGAGATAATAATGTCTGAAATCGTAGATATTCGTGGTCGTGAGATCCTTGATTCACGGGGTAATCCAACCGTAGAGGCAGATGTAGTCACAGCCGATGGCGCCATCGGCCGTGCTGTAGCCCCTTCCGGGGCCTCTACCGGTTCCCGTGAGGCGCTGGAGTTGCGGGATGGAGACAAGTCCCGTTACGGTGGTAAGGGAGTGTTGAAGGCAGTGGCGAATATCGCTGGCGAGTTGAATGATGCCATAACTGGTATGGAGGTTACAGACCAGGAGGGTATAGACCGCAAGATGATTGAGCTGGATGGTACTGACAACAAGGACCGTCTGGGTGCCAATGCTATGCTCGCAGTATCTCTGGCTGCTGCCCATGCTGCCGCCCAGGAGAGTGCCCAGCCGCTCTATCGCTATCTCTCTGCCGGGCCTTATCGTATGCCGGTGCCCATGATGAATATCATCAACGGTGGAGCCCATGCTGATAACAGCGTGGATATTCAGGAGTTTATGATCCTCCCTACTGGTGCCGCATCAATACGTGAGGCTGTCCGTTATGGTGCAGAGGTGTTCCACTCCCTGAAAAGTGTTTTGAAGGGACGTGGTCTGAATACCGCAGTAGGTGATGAAGGGGGCTTCGCACCGGATCTGCCTTCCAATGAGGCCGCCGTTGAGGTGATTATGGAGGCCATCGACAATGCTGGATTTAAACTTGGTAGTGATATGCATCTTGGTCTGGATGTGGCCAGTTCTGAGTTTTATAAAGACGGTATGTATGATCTGGCCTCAGAAGGACGCAAGTTCGATGCCGCTGGTTTTGTGGACTATCTGGCTGCGCTAGCTGACCAGTATCCAATCATCTCCATTGAGGACGGCATGGATGAGAGTGACTGGGAAGGCTGGAGATTGCTTACAGAGAAACTGGGCGATCGCATCCAGCTGGTAGGTGACGACCTGTTTGTAACCAACACCAAGATCTTGCAACGTGGTATAGATGAGAAGATCGGCAACTCCATCCTGATTAAATTCAACCAGATCGGAACCCTAACCGAGACCATGCAGGCAATCAACATGGCCCATGATGCCGGCTATTCCGCCGTGGTATCACACCGCTCCGGCGAGACCGAAGACACCACTATTGCCGATCTGGTAGTAGCGGCAAACACCGGACAGATCAAGACCGGCTCCCTCTGCCGTTCCGACCGTGTAGCAAAGTACAACCAGTTGATGCGCATTGAAGATCAGTTGGGTGCAGATGCTGTCTATGCCGGCATGGGGGCGTTTCCTGTAGGCGTTAAGGGTTAAGCTTTTTCGGCGTGCATTGTGTCCTTGCGCAACTATCAATAGGATATTGAAATATGCGCACTGTTATTGGGATTTTGATCGCTCTGCTGTTGCTGCTCCAGTACCGCCTTTGGGTGGGAGAGGGTAGCCTGGCTGAGGTTCATGCCCTGCGCAAACAGGTGGAGGCGCAGAAGTCCGAACTGGAGTCGATGCAGCAGCGCAACAATGCCCTGCGCGCCGAGGTTAAGGATCTGAAAAAAGGTCTGGATGCCATCGAAGAGCGTGCCCGCAGCGAGTTGGGAATGATCAGGGAGGATGAGGAGTTCTACCAGGTTGTGGATGATCCTAAAAAGAAGGAGAGCAAGTGAGCCTGGTTAGGTATTGGGCCGTGGTTCCGGCAGCTGGGGTCGGACTCAGGATGGGTAGCGAAATCCCCAAACAGTATCTGCCCCTCAACGGCAGTACCGTTATTGAACAGACCCTGCATCTGCTCTTAGGCCACTCCAGGATAGATGGGGTTTATCTCGCACTTTCAGTGGACGACACCCGCTGGGGTGAAACTGCTACGGCTGCAAACCCTAAGATAACAAGAGTGGATGGCGGAGCAGAGCGTTGTCATTCCGTACTCAATGCCCTGAAACTACTCCAAGAAACTGCCAGCCCGGAAGATTGGGTTCTGGTACATGATGCAGCCAGGCCATGCCTGCGTTCGGAAGATCTTGATCTGCTTATGGACTCACTCAGCGAGCATCCGGTTGGTGGGCTGTTAGGGGTTCCGGTACGTGACACCATGAAAAGAACAGATGGGGAAACAGCTATAACCGAGACGGTTACGCGGCAAGATCTCTGGCATGCCTACACCCCGCAGATGTTTCGACTTGGAATGCTTTTCCAGGCATTGCAAAATGCCATTGATAAGGGCCAAACCGTTACCGATGATGCCAGCGCCATAGAGCTGGCAGGTATGCATCCGCAGATGATCGAAGGCCATGACGACAATATCAAGATTACCCGCCAGGAGGATCTGGCCTTGGCGAGCTTTTATCTGAATCAGCAGGGGAGAGCATAATGCGAATTGGACAGGGTTTTGATGCCCATCGTCTAGGGCCTGGATTGCGGTTGGTCCTGGGAGGCGTTGAGATAGAGCATGATCACGGCCTCATTGCCCACTCCGATGGTGATGTGCTGATACACGCCTTGTGTGATGCCATCCTGGGTGCGGCATCCCTAGGGGATATTGGCAAACATTTCCCGGATTCCAGTGATGACTTCAAAGATATCGATAGTCGTATTCTGCTACGCCAGGTAGCCTTTATGATTAGAGAGGGCGAACGCTCAATCCTGAATGCGGATATGACCATCATCGCCCAGGCCCCCAAGTTGGCACCTTACCTGGATGAGATGAAGGCGAATATCTCCAAAGATATATTTGTCCCAGAGAGCCAGATCAACATAAAGGCCACAACTACCGAAGGGATGGGTTATACCGGACGCGGCGAAGGTATAGCCGCCCATGCCGTGGTGCTACTTAGTGGTTGAAGAGTCACCCTGCAGTTTTCAGGCGGTTTCATCCTATCCCCATGCCTATGGCAGACCGGACTGCACGGCGGTAATCCGCAGCAAACCAGAAGATTTTCAAGTAGAGGAACAGCTCAGCTTTCAACCGGAAGGGGAAGGTGAGCATGTGCTGTTACAACTGCAAAAACGCAACACCAATACCGAGTGGTTGGCTAAAGAACTTGCGCGATTCAGCGGGGTAACGCTTAGGGATGTTAGCTATGCCGGGTTGAAGGATAGAAATGCCGTTACCAGCCAATGGTTCTCTCTCCGTATGCCAACAACAGACGAACCAGACTGGGGAGAGCTGGAATCAGCAGACCTGAATCTGCTCACAGCAGTAAGGCACAGGCGTAAACTGCGTAGGGGTGCACTGGCGCAGAACAGTTTTAGATTACGACTGCGCGAGCTGAAGGCAGACCGTGAGGTGGTCGAAGCTCGGCTTACGCAGGTCGCCGCAAATGGGGTTCCGAACTATTTTGGCGAACAACGCTTCGGCCATGATCTGAATAATCTCGGCTTCGCCGATAAACTGTTTTCCGGTAGATTGAAAAAACTATCCAAACATAAGCGTGGCATCTATCTCTCGGCGGCTCGCTCCTATCTGTTCAATATGGTCTTGGCCAAACGGGTTGCAGCGGCAAATTGGGACCAGGCCATACCGGGCGATCTGATGCTGCTGGATGGAAGCCGTTCCCACTTTCCAGTCACAGATATAGATGAAGAGATCCAGAGGCGCATCGCAGAGCTAGACATTCATCCCACCGGACCGCTCTGGGGCAAGGGTGAGCAGTCCATAACTGCAGATGCGGCGGAGTTGGAGCAAAGGGTGTTGCAGGCCTACCCGGAATGGATGCAAGGACTAAAAAGGTTTGGACTAAGCCATGACCGCCGGGCATTGAGGTCCAGAGTCATAGGCCTGGAGTGGGAGTGGCCTGCAGAGGGCGATCTTGAACTAAGGTTCGGATTGTATCCGGGAAGTTATGCAACGGCGGTATTGCGAGAGATTGTTTCCTGATAAAAGCAAGCCGCAAAAATATGCAAATCACCGCAAAAACACGCAAATGACTCATCCCTATCTAGCGAGTTGATCACCAACTCCCTTCTCCCCCCAGGGGAGAAGGGCCGGGGATGAGGGGGAAAGGCCAGCAACACTTATCAGCGACACTAATCAGCCACCCAACCCCGCAAATAGTAGGACGCACCTCACTCAGAATTGAACTGTCGGGAGAATAAATCCAACTCACCAAGCCTTTTTTTATCTCTTCCTACTATTTCGGTCATTAACAAGCCTCAGAATGCAACTCATGAACCTTTTTGGGACATGATTGAGCAAAAGCCATGACCGCCGGACATTGAGGTGTGGCCTGCAGAGGGCGATCTTGAACAAAGGTTCGGATTGTATCCGGGAAGTTATGCAACGGCGGTATTGCGGGAGATAGTGGCGTAGTGATTGCTGTTGCGTTCGAAAAATATCTGCTGGCGCTACTCAGAATCCAGGGTCAGCTCGACGAGCCTGTCCACCGTTGGTGTGATGAAGTAAGTTGTAGGGAAAGCAATCCAAAAAGAGATAATCCAGGCATATAACCAAACACTCCATATATCCGCTACAAACCCTATGTTAATAACACTGATAACTAGCGACATCACACAGGACATCAGCATCGACATAAAGAATGAAAAAACTATTCTATGGTGCTTGCGATGGATCAAAGGTGGCTCCTCGCTGCTGAATACTTAAGCTGGGTAGAAAATGGTGGTCTGTTTTCCGTTAACTCTCACTACTACAATATATCAATATTGCCCAAACGCCACTAAGTATTAGTGCCGAAAACCAGGGTCAGAGAAGAGTGGCACTTACTTAAGCCCAGAACCACCGTCATCCCAAAGCTAATAATCATCGTCATCACGGCGCATGCCGGATCGCCTAAGGCAACGGCGAAGCCAATCCAGGATGCCTGATAGTGACGATATACCTAAAACTCAAGGCATCAGAGTCATTTAAATAAACTTAGTTTGCGGCCTTCCAAGTACACCGCCATCTCGAATTAAGAACCATCGTAATAACCACCGTGATCCCTAAGATAATAACCACCGTCATCCCGGCGCATGCCGGATCGCCCAAGGCAACGGCGAAGCCAATCCAGGATGTTTGATAGTGGCGATATACCTAAAACTCAAGGCATCAAAGTCATTAAAATAAACTTAGTTTGCGGCCTTCCAAGTACACCGCCCTCTTAAATTGTCACAGACTAAAAAATCAATAAACCAAACTACTGTCCGCGCTAATCGCTACATCAACAAACGTAGCCGCACCCACCACAACAGCGCCCTTATGCAGATCCGTTTCGGGATTGATGCCGTATGTCTTAACGCAAGGTCCGCAGACCAGCATGTCACCTTCTGCTTCTATGTAGGCTTCCACTAGATCGGCAAAGGGTGGGAAATTGGGAGCGGCAATCTTATCAAGGTTTGCCTTGTCGGCCAGCTTAACGCCCTCGGCCTGAAAGCCCATTACCACCTCGACGTCCGAAGCCTGGGCGGCCGTAGCCATCACGAAAGGGATAAGCGCCAGCTCTGGGTCTTCAGGGCCGTGGGTGCACAAAATGAACATCTTCTTTGACATTTAAATCTCCTGGAATAGTAGGATTGAAGTTTAAGAAAGTCTATGGGATTCATGGCTCCATAGGGTCAGACCCCATGATTCCAAGTTCAGCTTTGATCTATTAGGCGCATTTGGCAGACTCCTGAGTTTCGTTGGCGTCCTGTAGTATCTTTATACCACCACGAATGACTACTGCCGATATTATGGTTCCAATAATTAAGTCTGGGTAACGGCTGCCGATAATGGCGACAAACACACCAGATATAATAACCCCCAAATTTGCGATAACATCATTGGTTGAAAATATCCAGGATGCTCGCATGTGCACGCCACCATCTCTGTGCTTGGAGATGAGAACAAGACATATGATATTCGCCAACAGAGCAACCGCGCCAACAACTATGATTAGTGTGCTTTGGGGTTCGCTGCCAAATAGCAACCGCCTGAGTACCTCTAATAGTACGCCAAGCCCTAATATGATTTGAAGGTAGCCGCTCACTCTGGCTGCCTTAGCCTGTTTGATGATTCCTTTCCCAACAGCATATAGCGACAAACCGTAAACTGTTGCATCTGCCAGCATGTCGAGTGAATCCGCAATTAGCCCAGTTGATTGCGCGAGCCAGCCTAACGTTAACTCAGCAACGAACATAAATGCATTTATATACAGAAGAACAATAAGAGTTTTTCTTTCCAAACTCTCTGCTTGCTCAGCTCCACAACTACAACCTGACATTCTTTCTCCTATCTCGATTGGGCACATAGATATAATAGTTCATGTTATTAGGTGTCGACCTCCGTCGCCAAGTCTTGGATTAGCCGAAGTCAGAGCCATAATTGTGAGTACATACCATCACAAACGGGATCGGAGGTCGACATGTTTAACATTTCGCGTAAACGGGCGCCCAAAGCTGCAGAGCGAAGCGGCGTAGCTTTGGGCGATCCGAGTTTACGCGATTGTAATGCATTAATTATTCAGTTTATTAACATGTAAATGATGCCGCCAATGCCTATCAGGAACAATAATATTACAGCCCAAACATAGATGCCTATTTTTCTGAGAAGCAACCTCATTTCTCTATTTTTATTCTCAATATAGTCATCTGATACTGGAAAATTTACTAATTCAATTTCATGTTTTTGGTTGCCACCCAATGAAACCAAGGTTGAATAAAATATTTCACATAAGGCTGGAGCTGCTCCGGCATCGCCATAAATAGTGATATTGTTATTTTTTCTACTGAACTCCAATACATCTTTTGGGTAGCCTTCGAAATATACTAAAAATTGGCCACCTAATTCCTGATTTTGAATTATCACTTTCTGTGAAGTATTGCTTTCGATAAATTCAATTATCTCGTCGTTTTCAGGGATCCCAATCCCACTGTGAAAATCAATTGGTCTTATTTGATAACTCATACTGTCAAAGATGCATAACATTTAAGTAGAAGGCAATTTTCCATCTATCCAGTAAATTTCCAATATTCAACGGGCAAATTACCTGTTATCACTCAATCTTGTTGGGTAAAAGGCAAGTTGCATGCTATTCCTCACTGAGTAAAAAAAGAAGTCTCAATAGAGTTACTGAGATGAACTATCTCAGTTGCATTATTCTGTTTCTTCACCTTCATCCAGAAAGAGTTCCTTATAGTTATTTTGCTCCAGAAGCTTGATTCCATTATTAATGGATTCGGCTAGAAAACGCAAGGTTGATGGGACGTATGTTTCTAGGCAGGGTATTAACTCTTCAGTGGTTTTGATGTCGTTCTTATCGCCCGGAGGACCGGGCTCCTACAGGTGCGGTTAAGTCGCGATGCGGTATAGCGTAATGTTTATTTTTGTCTTTTTGCGCTGATTCGCGTTTATTTGCCTACAGGGATGTAGGCAAGGAGCGATAGCACGACGCGGTAGCCTTTGCCTACAGGGATGTAGGCAAGGAGCGATAGCAGGACTGCATGGATGCAGGAGGTACGAGCCCATGGCAGGGATTGCTCCAGGCAATCCCCCTGCATTCCTCACGTCTGACCTCCATGGACGGAGGGAATGCAACTGGATTGTATGGAACAATCCTAGCCATGTGAGTCAGATGGGCGAAGGTAGAATAATGCAGGAGCAATTATCGAGAGCAACGCATGGAGCCGTTGCCGAGGACGCGGTAGCTTTAGCGGCTTGCTTTTTATCACAGCCAGAACATGACACCTATGCCCTAGAATCAATACACCAGGTTTTTCAGAAGTTGTTGCTTCGGCGGTAAGTGTTAAGATGGTAGGATGCGGCTTGAGCTATCTTTTAACCATTGATCTGAGTTGTTATGGCCAAAAAACGTCGTCCTCCTTCTCGTAGTAACAATCCCAAGGCGTCGGGTTCTAATAATGTGCAGTTTGATCAACTGCTGCAACGCATCGCACAGCAGATTGATGCGGGGGAGTTGGCGCCGGCTGAAACCGCTCTAAACCAGATTCTTCAGCAGCAGCCACGCAATGGGTTTGCTCTGTACTTGATGGGGGTGCTGGCTCACCGTACCGGGCATGTTGAGCAGGCGTTGGAGTTGATTGAGAAGGCCATCAAGTCTCATCCGAAGGTAGCCCTGTTTCGTAACAGTATCACAGAGATGTATCGTCAGCTCGGTCGCCTGGATGATGCGATCGTCCACGGTAGAAAGGCAATACAGCTGGAATCTTCTAATGCCGTTGCCCACAGCAACCTTGGTATCATCTACTACAACCGCAAAGAGTATGATCAAGCCGTGCTCTGTCAACAGAACGCCCTCAAACTGGATCCTAATCTTCTGCAGGCATTAAATAATCTGGGATGCATCTATGGAGAGCGTGGGGAGAAAGAGAAGGCGATCACATATTTTCGCAAGGTGTTAGAGCTGGAGCCAGGATATCTGGGGGCGCGTAATAATCTGGGCGCAGTGCTGGCTAAATTGGAGCGTCCCAAAGAGGCCATTGTTGAGTTAAATGCGGTACTCCAGGCCAGCCCCGGTTATGCTGATGCCCACGCTAATCTTGGTGCAGCCATGCTGCTACTTGAACAGTTGGAACAGGCCGAAGCGGCATACCGTAAAAACCTGGAGTTGCTGCCCGGCAATGTTACCGGTCTGATGGGACTAGCCCGCACACTCAAGGAACAGGATCGCTTAAACGAAGCGCAGACGCTGGTGGATCAGATAGTTGCGGTTGTGCCTGATATGGCTGAGGTGCATAGTCTGCTGGGAGAGATCTATCTGTTGCGCGAATGCTATGGTGAGGCCGAAACTGCCTTCCACAACTCCATAGAGCTGAATTCGGGATTGGCCAGCGCTTATCTCGGGCTTGGTCAAGTACAAACGGAACTAGGTCAGCTTGATGCGGCTTGTGCCAGTTTCGAACATGTCATGGCCATTGACCCTGGCAATATCATGCCACACATATTTATGGCCATGGTACGCAACCTTTCCCATGGCGATCCATCACTGGCGCGAATGGAGGCAGAAATGGAAAAGGCTGACCAGTTGATGCCGGCCAAAGCGCTGCCTCTACATTTCGCTCTCGGCAAGACCTATGATGGCCTGCAGGAGTACGATAAGGCCTTCTCTCACTTTGCTGCAGGGTGTCGGTTAAAACGCGCACAAGTCCAATATGATGCAGATAACACGGAAAAGATATACGCCAGCATCATGACCTATCTCAGCCGCGAAAATATTGATCGTTTGCGTGGTGCAGGTGATCCTTCAGATATGCCTATCTTTATACTGGGCATGCCGCGATCAGGAACCACTTTGGTGGAGACCATCATAGCCAATCATCCTATGGTCTATGGAGCTGGTGAACTGCCAGATCTGCTGGATATTGTCGGGCGGCCTAATCCGGATGCCGAGCCACCTGGGTATCCCGGTTCTCTTAGTGATATTTCCCAGGATGATTTGAACTCCATGGGTGCCCGCTATGTGGAAGCTGTGCGCACCCATGCGGATTCAGTGCGTCACATCACGGATAAGAACCCTTTTAATTTTCTGGCGCTGGGCCTGATTCATCTGATTCTGCCCAATGCCAAGATAGTTCACGTCAAGCGTAATCCACTGGATACCTGCCTTTCCGGCTTCACTCAACTGTTTAACGCCGATACCCAAGCGTATGGCTATGACCTTACAGAAATAGGTGGTTATTACGTCAGCTACGCCCGGCTGATGGAGCATTGGCGCGAGGTGTTGCCTGAGAATACCTTCTACGAACTGCAGTACGAAGAGTTGGTTGCTGATAAGGAGGAGCAGATCAGGCGTCTGATTGATTACTGCGGTCTGGAGTGGAATGACGCCTGTCTGGAATCACACAAGAGCGGTAGAAGTGTTAAAACAGCCAGCATCACCCAGGTGCGCCAGCCGGTCTACACCTCGTCTGTGCAGCGCTGGCGTCACTATGAGAAATATCTGCAGCCTCTGATTGATGCCTTGGGGCCTTATGCCCCGAATTAGGACCGTAGGTCCCCTATGATTTCAGTATATCTTCCAACTCTGTGAGCCGGTCGCCGTATTGTTTCGATAATCGCACAGAACTGCTGTATATTGGCTGCCTTACCTGAACACTACTTGCAGTTTGTACGCTTCTTTCTGTCTTATGGAACCTAAGACAGGCTTCGTCCCAAGGCAGGCCGCAGTACTCAAGCAATCCTCGTGTTTGCCCTTGTTGATCAGTAATCAATTCCTCATAGTGGATGTCGTATATGAAGCCAGAAAAGATTTGTTGCCAATGCTTCATTAGATCAATATATAGCTGGTAGTACTCACCAAGCTCTACTAAGTTATAGGCATATTTATGTGCATCGGCAAAATAGTTCTTATAGATAGATAGGCAGTTGTCCACAGGATCTCTGTTGCAGTGTATTATCTTTGCCTTTGGCAGCGCCGTCCTGATCAGCCCAATATAAAGGAAGTTATGTGGCATCTTATCCGTGATGAACTCTGCTTCCACTGAATGCTCACGCAGTTTTTTTATGTAATCGGCGCCAATCCTACTAAGCGCAGTTGCATCCAGATCTAACGAAAAGTCCGGAAAGGCTGAGCCTTTGGGGCATAAAGCATTAGCCAGTTCACCCATATAGTTTAACTCGCCTGCGCCGAAAACCTGTGGATGACTTGCAACTATTTGCTCTACCAGAGTTGTTCCTGAGCGTGGCATACCCAAGATGAATATCGGTGTTTTATCATCGTCACCCATACTATGGTGGGCTGAGAAAAAGTCTGCTGAGAATGTCTCTTTAATTCGCGTGAAAAGTTCCTTGGTTTCAGATGTGGAGTAGTTATAGGTCTTGCGTTTAATCTGGTTTGCCTCAGTAATGAAGTCAAAGGATTTGTCGTAATCCTTCATATCTTCGTATGCCTTTCCCAAAGCAAAACAGAGGTGCATGCGTTGCTCATCCAGAATTGCGGCATCTCTATATAATCCTTCCATTGTTTGGATGTCATCATCATATGCCGTGTGCAGTGTGGCAGATGAGAGGTGTCGGTAGGCCTCGGCGTAATCTGGTTTGATGGCAATGGCCTCGCGATAGTGCTCTATTGCCTCACTCAATATTCCAGAGTGTTCGAGAGCAACGCCTAGGTTTTTGTGCGCCTCGGCATAGGATGGGGTGATGGAAATAGCCATCCTGTAGCATGCAATAGCCTCTTCAACTAGCCCCTTTGCTTTAAGGGTGTTGCCTAGATTGTTCTGTGCCTCTGAATGGTTGGGGTTGGCTTTAATAACTTTTCGATAACAGGCAATAGCCTCATCAAGCTGGGCTATGGCATTGAAGGCATTTCCAAGATTATTCTGTGCTTCAGCATATGTTGGCCTGAAGGAAAGGGATTTTTGGTAGTTTTCTATGGCTGCATTCCACTGGCCAAGATTAGCAAGCGCAATACCTAGTCCGTTGTAGGCCTCACAAAAAGACGGGTTAATATTGATTGCCTTTCTATAGCTAGTGATGGCTTTTTCATGCTCGCCAAGAGCCCGGAGAGCATTACCAAGATTGTTATGTGCTTCTGCATAGTTTGGCTTAAAAGCGATAGCCTTACGATAACAGGAAGCGGCTTCATCTGGACGTCCTAGATCACAGAGCGCATTTCCGTAATTATTGTGTGCTTCTGGGTAGTTTTGCTTTTGTGACAAAGCCTTTTGGTAGTTTTCAATAGCTTCTTCAGGGCGCCCCAGCTCCACCAGAGCAACCCCTATATTATTGTAGGCACCTAACAGCCTTGGATTAGACTTAATTGCCTTAGCTATTAGTTGAACTGCCATCTGGTTGTTCCCGGTTTGGTTGGCAATCACACCTAGTAGGTTATTTGCGTCTGCATTATCGGGATCTGATGCCAGTATTTGCTGATACAATTCCGACGCAAGCTGAAGATTGCCGGATTGGTGGCTCTGTAACGCCTGTTGCAGCAGGGTTGAGTTTGTGTCGTTTGTAGTTGAGTTTCTTTTAGGGGTTCGCATACGCTGCCCGCCCCCCGGCTTCTTTGTCCGTTTATTTTTTGTTTTCTTGTTTCTTTTTGTGCTCATTGTCTGATTGCAAGTCCCTTTCATTTATTCGCCGATAATATTGCCAGTAGCAATCTTACGCGATAGCCACAAACAAAAGAAAGGGGGAGAAAAGGGTGTACGAAGAAATCATGGTCAGATAGCAGTTGTTTCAAATATTAGAAACAACTTCTTTCTCACCAGTTTTTTTTCAGAATGACGCCTGTCTGGAATCACACAAGAGCGGTAGAAGTGTTAAAACAGCCAGCATCACCCAGGTGCGCCAGCCAGTTTACACCTCGTCTGTGCGGCGCTGGCGTCACTATGAGAAATATCTCCAACCGCTGATTGATGCCTTGGGGCCTTATGCACCCAGTCAGTGAGGCCAGCCAACTTCAGCTGATACAATTTATTACAATCAAGAAATACCCCAGACACATACCACCTGTACCCTGCCCGTAAGTTTTCAAATAACAATGGGTGAATATGATGTCTACACAAAAAAAACTACGGGTTAAAGATCGTTTTCCAAGAAAGGTTATCACTCCTATAACTGGAGCATTGTCTCTGGTAATCGGGGTATCCGGCGTAATGCTGTTCTTTCATTTCGGTGAAGGGTTGGTGAAGGAGGCCCATGAGTGGCTGGGGATGGCATTTGTGGCCGCAATTCTGGTTCACCTTGCCATTAACTGGAGTACATTCAAACAACACTTTAGGAAACCTGCTGCATGGGTTGGTACCGGCATGGTCTCTGCTCTAAGTGTCATGTTTCTGGTAGCCTCTCTATCTGGTACCCCGCACGAAAATCCAACAAGATCTATTATGCGATCGATTGAGACCACGGCTGTGTCTGATCTAGCTCCGGTATTTAAGATCAGTCAGTCAGAGATGATTGAGAAACTGGATAAGGCCGGTGTGGAGATAGAGACAGGGCAGGAGACGCTGCGGGAGTTGGCGGGTAAGAGTGGCATTAATGCACGTAGATTGATTGCCGCTTTAGTGAGTAGATCGGCCCCTGATAAGAGTGCTTTGACGAATTGAGCAACTGTTGCTGTAGTAATAAAGTTGCGTAATTTGTTAGTTGGGTTGCGCAAGGTTATCTTGCAGCTCTTTTACTAGCTCGGGGTGAGAGTTGTGGTACTGATTAAGCTCTTTTTTCGAAGTGGTTATTTCGCGATCAATTGTTGCGCTACTTAGACTTGTCCCAAAATTATGAGGGGCGTTATTGTGATCCCATAGTCGGAGTATTATGAGTTTTCCCAGGGATGCTTTGTAGTGATTTGATTCCCAATACCAACGAGGTGATGTCGGTGAATATCCATTTGGCGGGAATGGTTCTGTGGTGTATTCAGATATCCCAGAAAAATCTACGAGATCAATGTTACATCCGTCTGCTCGATATTGTTCGGTGATACGAGTCACTTCGCGCTTCCAGCTATAAAGTTGTTCTTGCAGACCAATATTTTTCAATAGTAGCAGTTGACGTATATGCATCGGAGAGATGAAGAGCTTAACTCGGATACTGTTCTTGCAAGCGTAGCCAGATAATTGATTTAATATTTCTATTCGTTCCTTATGTATAAGGATATCTTTATCACGCTTTAGTTGTTTGAAGAGTGATCTCTCAAATTTCTGGGACTTCGCTTTTGAGCCATATTCCCGTATATGCTTTTCTTTACCTGCAAAATTTCTTGAACCATTAAGATTTGTGGGATGCGGTTTAGAATACATTGTTGCAGCAGTCATTAAGGCGTTCTTCGACCACAATGCAAAACTGAGTCTGTGAAGCGTGCCGCTAATACGCCCCATGACTGTTGTATCATGTTCCATAAATGCGGGGATGCTTGCGTGATTAACTATATAAAACTGGCCAAAATCAAGGCCTATGATGATATTGGATGGAACATAATAGGATAAAGCATAGCGAAAGTATTTATCTATCTCATCAATGGTTGCGCCTGTAATAGAAAGACTATATGCGTTTCCTATATAGTTCTGTATCTCCGGATCATCAATGTCAAAACCAAGTTTAACTCTAGAGCTACCCAATAGTAATGTTTTTGGTCGTAACCAGGGGAGAGCTAACGCCTTGGCTGGTCGGTCACCTCCCCATACGCGATTGCCGAGCAGTGAGGTGGTGCGTAACCCATTTAGACGAAAATATCCAAAAGGATCTAACAGATAGCTAACTGATCCTGAAATTAATAAGATCAGAAAAAAGGATAGCGCCAAAGAACGTAAATATCGAGTCATGATTAAAATTGAAAATAGATAAACCGTGCCGTCCCTTGCATACAGGCCAGGGATGTAAATAAAAGCAAGCTTATACCAATTGCCCATATTAGGGTTGGAGCAAAACGTAGCTTTGATGCGCCCGGTAGTAGATCCGATGATGTCTGTTCAGGCGTTCTTGGGCGCTGGTCGATTGCTGTCCAGTATGGCGAGAAGAATTTCTGTGTATTTGGCAGACCCCATACTATGACAGACATTACTAGAAGTAATGCGGTATCGTATTCATCTATCATGGGTCTGAATGCCAGCCCTGAAAAATCTCCGTCTGCAAAAAACACGATTCCTTTATACATGTTCTCAAATACCGAGAACGCCACATCAAGGTTGTTGGAGCGAAAAAAAACACCAAGCATAATAGTCACACAAAAAGTTAATATAATAGAACCCCAAGGAGTAAAAACCCCCAGGCGTTGCTTCCAGCCAATATAATCAAGAATGATTCCACGATAGTGTATTCCCAGCATCAATAAACCCTGTATTCCCCCCCAAACTAAAAAAGTTGGGCCAACACCATGCCATATACTTGAGATAAACGTAGTTAACACCAATGCACCTACAGACCCTACTTTTAATTTTTTTGAACGGGCTAGTGGGAAAAATAGATATTGGCGCATAAATGAACTAAAGGAGATGTGCCACCGCCGCCAAAAATCAAAGCGGTCTACGGCTCGATAGGGAGAATCGAAGTTAATGGGAAGATTTATATTGAACAAGCGGGCCAACCCTACAGCCATATCCGCATATCCAGAAAAATCAAAATAGAGCTGCATTGAAAACCCGATAGCTGCGCCAAAAGCATCTATGGGGGAGATGTGTTGACCTAAATATATTGCTGAATAGACGCTGTCTACATACGGGGAAATGCTATCTGCAAGAACAACTTTTTTAAAGAGCCCAATGGTAAAGATAGAGAGTCCGAGAGCGATATTGTCCCAGCGTAAAGCGCATAGAGTTGATGATCGGAACTGAGGTACTAATTCTCGGTAGTGTACGATTGGCCCCATTACTAGTTGGGGAAAGAAGGTAATAAAGAGGCAGTATTCTATACAACTGGCCTTACGCAGTCCGTATTTATATGTATCGACAAGAAAGGCTATTTGCTGGAAGGTAATAAATGAAATTGCCAACGGTATAAGCACATCCTCTGCTGTGTTAAATGCGGATGATATGTTGCTATTCGGATTAAAAAGCCCTGATATCAACACTTTGTAATAGAGTAATAGCAGTATGTTTGCTGCTATAGAGCAAGACAGCACTAATTTTCTAAAACGTAGGTTTGCTTCAACCCAGCGAGCAGAAGAGTAATTGAACAATAAAGATATACACAAAATCCATAGGTAGGCTGGATTCCAACTACCATAAAACACTATAGATGCAATTAATAACCATCCTATAGCAAACATCCGCCCCCATTGGTTACCAATTAGATAGAAGCCGGTGAGAACTAGAGGTAAAAAAACTAACAGAAAGCCAAAGGAGTTGAAAAGCATAAAGGTTGGTTACTAGTTATAAAAGGTTATTCATGCAGCAGTATGCTATCACGAATGTTTATAGCCAAAACATATAATCAATCCAATAATGGGTTAACTCTTTGCTGGTTATGAAGCAGGTAAAAACCAAGTAAATAACTGTGAAAATATATCTGTTTTGAACTACATTTCATATAGGGGTTAATTACTGATACTAATTTGCATTAGCTTGAGGAGGAACTCAAATGGAAATCATAGTTCAAGGCAGGTCTATACCTACTGATGAGGAGGGTTTTCTGCTTGACCCCAAAGACTGGACTGAGGATGTAGCTGAGGTCATTGCCAAGAACGAGGGATATGAGTTGATGGAAGAGCATAAGGGGCTGGTGGACTACTTTCGTGAGTATTGGGATGCAAATGAGGCACACCCCAGCATGCATCTGATGGTAAAGGATATTGGAGCTAATATTGGCAAGACATTTCACGACCACAGGGCAGTTGCAGAATATATGTACAAGATATTTCCCAGTGAACCAATAGCAGAACTATGTAAGTTGGCTGGATTGCCAAAGCCCCTTCCTAGTGAACGGGAGGGTTAAGGAGCTTAACTGCGATTCTTCCTAGCCGCTCGCAGCAGCACATAGGCAGCTCCTGTTCCTCCGTCGCGGGAGGTGGCGGAGCAGAATGCCAGGACATCCTGGCGTTGACGCAGCCAGTGATTTACCTTCTGTTTTAGTACCGGCTGTCTATCCTCAGAGCCGTAGCCCTTGCCGTGGATGATGCGCACGCATCTGATCTGCCTGCGGTGACAGTCACGTATGAACTGCTCCAGTGTACTCTGGGCGTGTTTGGCGGTGAGTCCGTGCAGATCCAGCTCCATCTCAATCTCAAGTCGTCCGCGCCGTAGATCCTGAAATACCCTCTTTTGCAGGCCAGGGCGGCAGAAGGAGAGCTCGTCTCCGGTCTTGACCTCGGCCTCAGAGATCTGGTCTAAAGCGGACCCATCTTCCTCAAGTGATGGGTGGAGCAGTGGGCGCGGAGGTAGACGTTTGCGCCAGGGAGATACCTTATCCTGTGGTAACGGGTCTGCATCCTGCATCATCTCTTGAAACAGCTTCTGATCCTGCTCTTTTCTTGATGGATCTTTCGACATGGCTTGATCTCGGGGCCGACACTCTAACCGTACTCTGATATAGTCTACCAAATTCCCAGTTATGAGTGCTGGAACATTCTGAAAACATATAATATATGGATGTTAATATGGGGTACTTGGGATATAAAATGCAGTATTAATAAAGGTATTTACCTTATTGCGGGTGATGTTTTTTTACTCTATGAGAATTCTTCTTAGTAATGATGATGGCTACCAGGCTCCTGGCCTGGAGATGATGGCTGAAAGCCTGAAGGATATCGCTGATCTTATCGTAGTTGCCCCAGAGCGGGATCGAAGCGGGGCGAGTAACTCCCTCACCCTAACCAGTCCGGTGCGCGCCCACACTGAACCGAACGGCTTTATCCGGGTGGACGGTACCCCAACAGACTGCGTCCATCTGGCCATTACCGGCTTGTTGGATGAAGAGCCGGACATGGTTATCGCCGGGATTAATTCTGGTGCCAACATGGGGGATGATGTGCTCTACTCCGGGACCGTCGCCGCCGCCACCGAGGGCCGTTTTCTTGGGTTACCTGCTATTGCGGTTTCCATGAATTCATCCAATCCACAGCATTATGCGACTGGAGGTAGGGTGATCCGTGAGATGGTGCTGCATCTGCAGCAGAACAAACTATCCGCCGATACCATCCTGAATATTAATGTACCTGATCTGCCCTATGCGGATATCCAAGGCTATCAATCAACCCGTCTTGGCCATAGACATAAGGCGGAGCCAGTAGTAAAGACTGAAGATCCACGCGGCAATACCATCTATTGGGTTGGTCCGGCTGGGGCGGAACAGGATGCTGGACCAGGTACAGATTTCCATGCGGTAAGAGAGGGGTATGTATCAGTTACACCGCTGCAGGTGGACCTGACCAACCATGCCGCCAGGGATACACTTAGTAAATGGCTGCCGGAGGTTGGCAAGTGAACTCTGCTCAGCATCGCGGCATAGGTATGACCTCCATGCGTACCCGCAACCGCCTGGTTGATCGTTTGAAAGATGAAGGCATTAAGAGCCAGGCCGTTCTGGAGGTTATCCGCAATACCCCGCGCCATATATTTGTGGAAGAGGCCCTGGCCAGCCGAGCCTATGAGGATACTGCCCTGCCCATAGGTCTGGGTCAGACCATATCTCAGCCCTATATTGTCGCTCGCATGACAGAAATTCTGCTGGAAGATGGGCCTCTCAAGAGTGTGCTGGAAGTGGGTACCGGCTCCGGCTACCAAACAGCAGTACTTGCTCAGATGGTGGGGCGGGTTTATAGCGTTGAAAGGATTGGTCCACTATTGGAGCAGGCAAGGGCACGTATGCGTGAGATGGGGCTAAAAAATACACGCATGAAGCTGAGTGATGGAGGTATGGGAATGCCGGAATATGCGCCCTATGACGGCATCATGGTTACAGCGGCTCCTGCGGGAATCCCCCTGGCCCTGGTTGATCAGTTGCAAGAGGGTGGCAGGATGGTATTGCCAGTAGGGCCAGATCGGGAGCAGATATTAGTGAAGGTTACCAAGACTAAAGATGGTTATGAGAAAGAGATGTTAGAGCAGGTGACTTTTGTACCCCTGCTAGGAGGGGTACAGCGATGAAGTTGTTTTCACCAATCTATGACCGGGTTATTGTCTGGTCCCGCCATCGACACGCCCCACGTTATTTGGCGGCGCTTAGCTTTTCCGAGTCATCTTTCTTTCCCATACCCCCAGACGTCATGTTGGCCCCTATGGTATTGGCCAATCCGCACAAGGCCTGGAACTTGGCCCTTCTTACCACCCTGACCTCTGTGCTTGGGGGAGTGCTTGGGTATCTCATCGGCTTGTTCTCTTTCGAGTTGGTTGAGCCGCTGCTACGTGATGCCGGTTACTATCCCAAATACCTTCAGGCTAAGCAGTGGTTTGATGAATGGGGGTTCTGGGCGGTGTTTCTGGCCGGGTTCTCGCCTATTCCCTACAAGGTGTTCACTATCACCGCTGGTGTGATCTCGATGGCTTTTCTGCCTTTTGTGTTGGCATCGGCGATTGGGAGAGGAGCAAGATTTTTTCTCGTGGCTGGGCTGTTGTCCTGGGGAGGGGAGGCAATGGAAGGCACCCTGCGGAAATATATCGATACCATAGGCTGGGTGTCCGTGTTCTTGGTGGTAATTCTGCTGGTTATTATTAAATGGTAGCGACTTTGTGAGTTGGGCTATGCCGCAATTCAGAGTATTAACAATTCTGCTGATCTCTCTGCTGCTCCACGCATGTGCGCCGCCTATGCCAGCCCCTGTGGTAAGTCGCGAGGCTGGGTTTCAGCGTCAATACTCCTCCTATGCTCCCAGGGCCAGCAGACCAGGGTATTACCGAATCAAACGAGGTGACACTATTTACTCCATTGCCTGGAGATATGGATTCGATCATCGCGAGTTTGCCCAGTGGAACAATATTCGGCCTCCATACCGCATACACCCCGGACAATATCTGCGGGTAAAGAGGCCCGCAGGCATCCGTCCGACTCCAAGCTACGCGACTACAAAACCGGCGCAAAAGAGTAAACCTCAGGTGGCAGTTGTCTCAAAAAGGAAAATAAGTCCTGAAAAGAGAACTGTTTCAAAGAATCAGTCCTATAAAACCCTAAAGCTTAGCTGGCAATGGCCGACAAGGGGTAGAGTCAGCGCTAGATTTAGGAAGGGTGACCAGAGTCGTAAGGGAGTGATCCTCTCAGGGCGGCTGGGGCAAGATATAAATGCTGCAGAAGCGGGAACAGTGGTATATAGCGGGAGTGGACTTATCGGCTATGGAAAGCTCATTATTATTAAACATAATAAAAGCTATCTGAGTGCATATGGCCATAATAAGAGACTTCTGGTTAAGGAAGGTGACAAGGTTAAAAAGGGAACTCATATTGCTGATATGGGAAAAAATGGAAGTGGAAATACCGTACTGCACTTTGAGATAAGGCGAAATGGTATTCCAGTTGATCCCTTGCAGTTACTGCCTCGAAGGTCCTAGTTTATACACAGGAGTAGATTCGTATGGGTAATAAGGATGATGTGGTTGAATACGAAAAAAATGGAGATTTTAATGAGGCTGATGATAGCTCAGCAGCTTCAGCGGTCAAAGAGTCAGCTATAGAGGCTAGTGACGCTGAGGAATCAAAAAAGGTCCAGGATGCTGAAGATGTAACCCAGTCTCAGATGGATGCCACCCGTCTTTATCTCAATGAGATAGGCGCATCAGAACTGCTGACAGCAGAAGAAGAGGTATACTTCTCCCGTAAGGCCCAAAAGGGAGATGAACCCTCAAGGCAGAGGATGATTGAGAGCAATCTCCGGTTGGTGGTGAAGATAGCCAGGCGCTACATGAATCGGGGTCTGGCGCTGCTGGATCTTATTGAGGAGGGAAATCTTGGCCTGATGCGGGCGGTTGAAAAGTTTGACCCAGAACGTGGATTTCGTTTCTCAACCTACGCAACCTGGTGGATTCGCCAGACTATCGAACGGGCAATCATGAATCAGACCAGAACCATTCGTCTGCCTATTCATGTAGTAAAAGAGATCAATATCTATCTGAGGGCTGCCCGAAAACTGACCCAGAGTCTAGATCACGAGCCAACGGCCGAGGAGGTTGCAGAGCTCCTGGATAAGCCGATTAATGAGGTCAAGCGCATGCTGGGGCTGAATGAGCGTATCACCTCAGTAGACACCCCCTTTGGTAAAAATGCAGATAAACCTTTATTGGAGACTATCTCGGACATCAAATCTGAGGATCCGGCAGATAAAATCCAGAATGAAAACCTAAGCTCAAATCTGGATGACTGGCTCAGTAAATTGAATGAGAAACAGCGCGAGGTGGTTGAGAGGCGTTTTGGCCTGCATGGATATGAGATTTCCACCCTGGAGCAGGTGGCAAAAGAGCTTGGTGTCACCAGGGAAAGGGTGCGTCAGATCCAGATGGATGGATTGAAAAGATTGCGAATTATCCTAGAGAAAGACGGGTTTTCCATTGACACAATATTCAAGTAATATTAGTCACTATCGGTTTGTGTAGAAGAAAAAATAGGCTTTATTTTTTCGGTAGATGCATAATTATTATTAGTAGCGTCACAGAACGCCGGAAAATGGACTGGATATGACTAAAACAAGAGAAGGACAAGCAGTGGGTACTGCATTTCAAAGTCAGTGAAAACTAAAAGTTTAGAAATAGAATGCCAAAACTGTGGTCTGGATTCACTATGTGAATTGCTCGACTATGGAGAGAGTGAAGCCAGGCTTCCTGAAGGTACCCTGCTGCGCAGTCAGACAGTGGCCCGGGGCGAGACAATCTTCCATGCAGGTGATCCCTTCCACTCCTTCATTGCGGTAAAATCTGGATCGTTCAAAACCACCACCTTGACCCCGCAAGGCCAGGAGAGGGTGGTAGGTTTTCACCTTGCTGGAGAGATGGTCGGTACTGAGGGGATTGCGCCTGGTAATTACAGCACTACCGCCCGCGCCCTGGAGGCAAGCGCTATTTGTGAGCTGAGTCTGGGTAATCTGTTTAAAACAGGTTGTCCGGTAAATGAGTTACAGAACAGGGTTATTGCCATACTCGGTAATGAGATTGCTTTCTACCACGGCCTGCATGGGACCCTTGTGCGTCAAAGCAGTGAACAGCGCCTGGCGGCCTTTCTACTGAGCATATACAACAGAATGGACAAACGCGGGATATCTGGAATGGATTTCAGGCTAAGCATGTCCCGCAGTGACATTGCCAGTTACTTGGGTCTGGCTAGTGAGACTGTCAGTCGTATTCTCATGAAACTGCAGAAGCTTGATATGATCAAGATCCGCAATAAACAGGTTCAGATAGCAAACCTTGACTTCCTTGAGGAGATGGCAAATTGCGGTTAGGCTATTTCAGGTCTGGAAACTCAAGAATAGTCACTATACCGCTGGCCTGAGACCCTCCCCGGTTGTGATAACTGTGTTTTACGTTACCCCTGAAGTGGGCACTGTCGCCCTCACGCAGGATCTTATTCTCACTGGCGATCTCCAACACCACCTCACCCTGCATGATATGTAGATACTCTTCGCTTCCTGGTGGGTGGGGCTTGCCGTGATAGGTCGATTTGGGATCAAGCTCAAACAGCTGTTGTGAAATAGATGGATTGCCCTGAGGGGATATGGTTGTGGCCCGATAGCTGCCATCTCCAGATTCAAACTTTCCCATATCCTCTTTTAAGGTCACTTCAACCCGGTCGTGATGGGTCTCTAGCAGATCATCAATAGTGCAGTCCAGTGCCACCGCTATCTTGTATACCGCTGCCAGACTGGGGTTAGATTCGTCCTTCTCTATGGTCGCCAGGGTGGCCCGTGGTATATCTGCCCGATCTGCCAACTGCTGTTGGGTCATCTTGCGCTTGGCCCTCAGCTCACGGATGCGGTTTCCAACTAGGTTAGTAATCATTGCCGGTATTCCAAAATAAGAACAATATTGCTGATATATTAGATTCTATGCCGGTTGATTGCAAGGTCACAGGGTTAACTGGCCACCGGTCCTAGGCAAAAAACTCCTCCAGCCTTATGAAGGCCTGGTGATCTGCCCCATGTCTTCTCACCGCAAGCACATCTTCCAGTTTCTCTACCTGTTTGATCATCTGCTCCAGGCACTTCTCTCTATCCACCAGCAGCCAGATACGGCTCTGTTTCCGGTCTCCTACCGGCATGCAGAGGATACCTTCAACGTTATAGGCGCGGCGTGCAAACAGGCCAGAAACATGGGACATAACCCCAGGATGGTTGCGTACAGTTAGTTCCAGTATTTCACGATCATTCGTGTTGCTTATCTGTTTAGGCTGCATTGCTTTTACCTCCTATCATCTCACTGTTGGCGGCACCAGGTGGCACCATGGGAAGTACCTGTTCATTTACGTCTATTGGAACGTGAATCAGACTTGGTCCCTCGCTGAGAAGAGCATCTTTGATCAGATCTTCATGATTATCGCTGCTGCCCAGATCGTAGGTAGGTATGCCAAAGCCATTAGCAATGGTTATAAAATCCATACGGGATTCATACCCGGAGGCAAAGGTGCGCTTTCCATAGAACAGGGTCTGTTGTTGATGCACCAGACCCAGGGCGTTGTTGTTCATCAAGACAATCTTGATGTTGGCCTGCTGTTCCACCGCGGTGGCCAGCTCCCGGATATTCATCATCAAACTACCGTCGCCAGTTATGCAGATTACTCTGTTGTCAGGTTCTGCCAGGGCTGCGCCGATAGCGGCAGGCAGGCCGAATCCCATGGTGCCTAGCCCTCCTGATGTAAGCCAACGCCGAGGTTTGCGCAAAGGGTAGAGCTGCGCCGTGCGCATCTGGTGTTGGCCAACATCGGTTGAGACTATGGCATCATCGCCCACCATGTCAGCAATTTTGCGGATCGATCCGTAGGCGGAGTTGGCCCTGTTTACATCAGGTGCGATAAATGGATGGATCTGTTTTAATCGGTTGATTTCAGTGGTCCATTCACTACGATCGTTGGCAGAGATCAAAGGGATCAACTGCTCCAATACCGCATGCACGTCTCCAGTTATCCCGATATGGGCCTGCTTGATCTTACCCAACTCGCTGGGATCTATGTCGATATGAATGACCTGGGCGTTGGGGCAGAAGGCAGAGACCTTACCGGTGGCGCGATCATCGAAGCGGGCACCTACCGCAATTAGCAGATCGCAGGCCTCCAGGGCCAGGTTGGTGTAGGGGGCGGCGTGCATGCCGAGCATGCCCAGAGAGAGCTCATGGTCTGCCGGTATGGCGCCCAGGGCCATTAGAGTCATGGTGGTGGGTAGAGTAGATCTCTCCATTAATGACCTGGCCTGGTCGCTGGCATTGGACATGATGGTCCCACCGCCCAGGTAGAGGATAGGGCGTTTCGACCGGTTGATCATGGTCGCAGCCTGCTCTATATCTTCTGGTTTGGCAGATTGAGGAGTGGTAGGTTTTCCCGGCTCTGGCCAGTGTTCAAAGGTTATCTCCTGAGTCTGAATATCCTTGGGGATATCGATCAGCACCGGGCCTGGGCGTCCGGAAGAGGCTATGCGAAATGCGTCTGGGATGGCCTGCAACAGCTCCTCCGCACTGCGGATTAGGAGGTTGTGCTTGGTAATGGGGATGCTGAGGCCATAGGTGTCAACCTCTTGGAAGGCATCGCTGCCGATCATGCCGCTGTGAACCTGCCCAGTGATGCAGATAATCGGAATGGAATCCAGCTTGGCATCTGCAATCGCTGTTAGCACATTGGTGGCGCCAGGGCCGGAGGTGGCGAAACAGACCTGGGGCTGTCCAGTAACCCTAGCCATGCCCTGAGCGATAAAGCCCGCTCCCTGTTCGTGGCGCGCCAGTACATGGCGAATCTTGTCGCTGTGGTGCAGGGCATCGTACAGGGGCAGATTGGCACCACCGGGAATTCCGGCAATGGTTGCAATCCCCTGGCGTTCGAGCAGACGAATGGTGAGCTCTGCTCCGGTCATTGTGTTCATTGTTAGGGTCTCCTACGTTAGGACCTGTAAACAGGCCATGGACCCCTTCGGCTTGAACCGGCTGCGAGCAATAAAAAACCCCGCCGGTTTGCGCCGGCGGGGTTTGATTAAACTATTACCAATCCCGCTACGGCGCAGAGGCCACCACGACGTTCACGACAGAGACGACAGAAACCACTACCAGAGTGGCGGGAAGGCTGTTTGTCATCTCAGAACGGTTCATGGTTTGCTTTTTTGGTTACCAGTAAAAAATAAATACAAAGCTGTTAAGTAGGATATTCGCTCAGCTCCGCTGCTATGTCAATAGACTATTTCTGGTGAGTGTCCGCACAAGTAGTGAGTGATTACTCCTCAATTAACTCAAACTCATCCTTGCTCGCGCCACAATCAGGGCACTCCCAATCTTCGGGAACATCTTCCCATTTGGTCCCAGCCGGTATGCCATCATCAGGTGCACCCTCGGCTTCGTCATAGATGTAGCCACACACTTCACATACATACTTTTTCATAAAATTCGCCTCCAGGTTATGAAGTTAAGTCTGGTTAAATATTATAGTTATTTTCCTGCCTTAGGTTTTTCCCATTTGCGCTCATTAATGGTGTAACCGGGGGCCCTGGCAACAAATGGCAGGGCAAGCATGCCGGGCAGCCAGCTAATCTGTTTTGCTTGGCTAAAACCTTGGATGCCGATGGTCATGCCTTGGTGTCCATTATCTGGTTGTGCCTTGTAGGTGCCAAAGATACGATCCCACCAGGGGAGATTAAACCCAAAGTTACTGTTGGTCTCTTCCGGTATTACTGAGTGGTGTACCCGGTGCATATCTGGAGTAACCACAAGCAGTCGCACTATCCGATCTACACCCTCTGGCAGTCGTATATTGCCGTGATTGAACATGGCAGTGGCGTTCAGCAGTACCTCAAAAATAACCACGCCAACCACGGGCGGTCCAAGGGCGATAATGGTGGCAAACTTGATCAGCATGGAGAGGATTATCTCCAGGGTATGGAAGCGGGAACCGGTGGTTACGTCATAATCCGGGTCCACATGGTGCACCATGTGTAGTCGCCACAGGGCGGGGACGGCATGCACCATCACATGTTGCAGGTAGATGATCATGTCCATCGCTATTACGGAGACGGTTACCGCAAGGATGAAAGGGAGATCGTAATAATTAAGCAGGCCCCAGCCGTTGGCTTGGGCAAAGGCGGCAACACCCACGGCGGCAGCGGGAAACAACAGGCGTAATACCAAGGTGTTAAGAAATACCAGACCAAGGTTGTTGACCCAGCGCAGGGCCTTGGATACCGATAGCCTGCGACGTGGCGCTAGTATCTCGGCAATAGCTACCAGGGTAAATACACTCAAGAAAAAACCAAGGCGTATTTGCTGTTCATGATCCAGGAGCCACTCATTCCACATAGGATAATTACCAGTAACGTTCCAGATGCACTAGCCCTGGCTCTTTCTTTTTATGTTCCGGGTAGCCCTGGGATGCAAGCATTTTGGCCATATCCTCAACCATGTCAGGATTGCCGCAGAGAAAGATATGGGTGTTGTCCGGTGAGGCCTTAGTGTTCCATTGCTCATCGGCCACGCCACTTTTCCAGATGTCCTGAATACGTCCAACATTACCTGACCAACCCATTACCTCACTCTCCGGTCTGGTTATGGTGGGGATATAGTGAAAATTGGGCAGCAGATTGTTCAGGGTGCTTAGCTCTGAACTGTAACCCAGATCCCAGGAGTGTCTGGCACCATGGATGATGGTCAGGTTTCTGCTGTCTCCCGGATGTATAAAGGTGCGGATCATACTCATGTAGGGGGCAACTCCTGTTCCTGTGCCCATAAGAATCAGGTTTGACTCTGGCGGTATCTGATCCAGAGTAAACATGCCGGTTATCTTGGTCCCCATGAAAATCCTGTCTCCGCGCTTCAGGGCAAACAGTCTTGGGGTAAGAGATCCAGAACGCACCAGTGAGATATAAAACTCAAGATACTCCTTTTTTATTGAGGATGAGGCTATGGAGTAGGAACGCCTAACCAGCTTATCCGGCGCTGGTGGGTTTTCCTCTGGATCTGAGATCTCTATTCGTGGCGCGTTCGCAGGAAGCCCCAGGACCACAAACTGCCCCGGACTGTAATCAGATATGTCCCAACCGTCAGGTGTGACCCTGAGAATCATGGTCTCCGAGGATATGTGTTGTACCTCACCTATAATTGCATTTAACTCAGTAGTCGCCATGATTTTCACCATTTGGTTGGAGTAATTTTATGGTCGATTCTATATCTTAGTCTCAGAATAGAAAAAGATATGCCAGACTACCATGGCCCTGTGCCATGAGTGACATGCGCTATCAAAAATATGTTGCTTATGTTAAAAAAATGGGTAGTAACACCTACTTTTTCAAGGGCAGGTTAGATGTCAGACCCAAATACACCCCATATCCAGTTGCTGTTTGTGCACCCATATCCTCATCGCTCTAAGGTGAATAGAGTGCTGCTTGAAGGTGTATGTGATCTTCCTGGAGTACAGGTATGTGATCTATATGAGCAGTATCCTGATTTTTATATAGATAAGGAGAGAGAGCAGCAGACCCTGCGTGATACGGACCTACTGGTGGTGCAACATCCACTGTATTGGTATAGCGCCCCTGCCATGTTTAAGCAGTGGCAGGATGTGGTGCTGGAGCACGGATTCGCCTTTGGCAGTGGGGGCGATGCCATGCGCGGCAAGGATTTCCTGGCGGTAATATCAGTCGGTCAGAGTGAGGCATCATACAGTCCGGAAGGACACAATCGTCACAGTATAGATGAGATCCTCTATCCATATGAGTGCATGGCCAACCATTGTGGCATGAACTACCTTGAGCCTATTGTTATATTTGGTGCACACAGACAGGGTGATAATGATATGGCTAAGTGTATTGATCGATATCGCAAACGATTAATCAATTATCGCCCAGGCGCGGAAACCAGTCATGACTGAACATAGCCTGTTACAGAACGCCATTGTATATCTGTCTGCCAGCGTTATAGCCGTACCGATAATGAAAAGGCTTGGCCTTGGGTCGGTGTTGGGTTATCTGGCCGCAGGTACCGCCATCGGCCCATGGGGTCTGGGGTTTGTAGAAAACGTTGATGATATAAGACACTTTGCAGAGTTCGGTGTGGTGCTATTGCTGTTTATCATAGGGCTGGAGCTAAAGCCCAAGCGGCTATGGACCATGCGCAAATCCATCGTTGGCACCGGTGGCAGTCAACTGCTATTCACCTCTATCCTGTTATTGCTGATCGGTATCGCCCTGGGCTACTCCTTCAACACCTCTCTGGTTGTGGCCATGGGTCTTTCACTCTCATCCACCGCCATTGCCCTGCAGAGCCTCAAGGAGCGCAATCTTCTGGCGACCCATGCAGGCAACTCCGCCTTCTCAGTGTTGCTGTTTCAGGATATTGCAGTCATCCCCATCCTGGCCCTGCTGCCGGCCCTGGGTGTGGTGGTCGCGGATAGTGGCGACAGCGCCTGGTTGGGTATGCTCAAGGCGGTTGCGGTGATTAGCGCCATTGTGGTGGGTGGACACTATCTAACCCGTCCTATCTTCCGTTATATCGCCAACACCGGCATGCGGGAGATCTTTACTGCATTTTCTCTGTTGCTGGTGTTTGGCATATCCCTGTTGGTGAATGCAGTGGGAATGTCCATGGCCCTGGGGGCATTTCTGGCAGGGGTGCTGTTGGCGGAGTCCGAATACCGGCATGAACTGGAGGTGGAGATTGAGCCGTTCAAGGGGCTGTTGATGGGTCTGTTCTTTATCTCGGTGGGGATGTCCATCGATTTTGGACTGCTTCTGAAAGATCCACTGATAATCCTGGCCTTGGTGGTTCTGTTGGTGCTGGCAAAAGCTGCGGTGCTCTGGTTGCTGGCCAAGGCCGCCAAGATTCCAAAGAGCCAGAGCAGTCTGTTTATCTTCCTGCTGTCCCAAGGGGGCGAATTTGCCTTTGTGATCTTCTCCGTTGCATCCGGAAGCGGGGTGCTTGCGCAGAGTACAGTGGACTATCTGGTGGTGATTGTGGCCCTCTCCATGTTAACTACCCCATTTTTGCTGCTGCTCTATCAGCATGTTATAGCGCCGCGTTTTCTCAATCTGGATCAAGCGCCAGAGCCAGATACCATTGAGGAAGGGAATAATCCGGTAATCATCGCCGGTTTTGGCCGTTTTGGCCGCACCGTGGGTCGTCTGCTGCACGCCAACGGTATACCCACCACCATCCTGGATCACGACCCGGATCAGATTGAGGCTATTCGCCGCTTCGGCTACAAGGTCTACTACGGAGACTCCAGCAGACATGAAATTCTGCAGGCGGCCGGTGCCGACAAGGCCAAACTGCTGATCATCACCATTGACGATGCCGATGTGGTGCTGAAAATCATCGATCAGGTTCAAAAGCACTTTCCCCATCTCACCATCCTGGCCCGTGCCCGCAATAATGGACATGCCTACGAGATCATGCGGCGTGGGGTCTCCCTGTTTCGGCGTGAGTTGTACGAGTCAGCCCTGCAGTTGGGGGAAGAGGCTTTGAAGCAGCTTGGGTTTGGCGCCTACAGGTCCAAAACCGCCACCCAGGTATTTCATGCCTATGATAAGAAGCTGTTGCGCAATCTGCAGGAAACAGAGACACCGGAAGACCGCAGGCTGTTGTCACTCCAGGCCAGGGAAGATATAGAACAGATCCTCACCGCCGATGCTGAGGAGATGGCTAAAGAGAACCGCCAGGGTTGGGACTGATCCTCGATTATTAAGCAGTTGCCCCTCCTTTAGATCTCTCTTACCAGACTAAATAATTTGATGAATATCAAATTTATCTATAGTCTGACACCCATAACAATAATAAAAGTTTGCATTACTGATACCAGTGGACCCTTGCCTTACCGGTCTGCCAATCGTTATCGCATATACGCCAAAGGAGAGATTCAAAATGAAAAAAACTGTTTTGTTACTGTCTGTTTTACTTTTTGCCGGCGCAGTAGATGCTGGTGAGCCAAGCCCGCAGGTGCAGGCAGCAAGGTCCGCCATCAAATCCATGTTTAAACAGCTGGTGGGGGAGTTGGAGAGCGCCATGAAGGCTGGTGGGCCGGTCAAGGCAATCGATGTGTGTAACACCAAGGCGCCGGAGATTGCGGATAAGATTAATGCCGATGGTAACACCAAGATCAGCCGTGTCAGCCTGAAAAACCGCAATCCTGACAATGCTCCCACCGACTGGCAAAAGGCGGTTCTACTTAAGTTTGAGACCCGTAAGGCGGCAGGTGAGGATGTAAAGAAGATGGACTACTCAGAGGTTGTGGGGGATGAATTTCGTTATATGAAGGCCATCCCAACCGCTATGGTTTGTCTCAAATGCCATGGTTCAGAGATAGATCCCAAGGTTGCGGCCAAGCTGGATGAACTCTATCCAGAAGACAAGGCAAGGGGTTATAAACAGGGAGATATCCGCGGCGCCTTCTATGTGACAATGCCCAAATAAACTAAATAGAACATGTAGTTATACGCTAAAAGGCCGGTTTTGACCGGCCTTTTTATGTCTGTATGAAACTGTCAGACAGAAGAGATGAAAGAAGAAAAGCAGTTGCAGATAAGCTAGTGATAGTGGAAATTTTTCTTCTAAACTGTTTATAACTCGTTTGGATATAAACTTTTGATATTTTTGAACTATAGTTTTACATGTTAACTATAACTTTGCATGAAGGCAGCGCAGTAACTGATGCAGTAAATATTGTAAGGGGACCGTGAAACCAGGAGGGAGTAGTTATGCAAGTTTTACTAAAGAACCTATCTCTTAGAACTAAGATGATGTCCTTCGCTGGCGTCATGCTGGCGCTGATGATCATTGGATATGGCTACGCCATAACCTCTATGAACAGCATTGGCGTGGAGCTTACGTCTATTGCGGAAGAAGATATCCCCCTCACGGAAAAACTCTCTGCGATAACCACTCATCAATTGGAGCAGGCTATTCAATTTGAGCGAGCACTGCACCATGGTGCCACCCTGGAGTATGAAGCTAAGGCCAGGGAGAAACTTGATAAGGCCGTAAAGGCATTTGACGGGGGCACTGAAGGGATTGAAAAGGAGATTCGTGCAGCCGAGGCCATTGCCGAGCAGGCCGCAGCCCATCTATCTGGGGCAGATGCTGAGGAGTTTCTCAAGATTAATGAGTCGCTGAAGAGTATCGAGACTCAACACAAACTGTATGTCGAACATGCCCATAAGGTTTTTGCTGCCTATCTGGCAGGGCGGTCCCACGAAGCCGAAGAACTTGCGAAGAAAGTGGAGCATGAAGAAGAGCTCATGAATCATGAGCTGGAGAAGATGCTGGCAGAAATAGGGAAGTATACCGAAGAGAGCGCAAAATCGGCCGAAGCGCATGAGCATACGGCCGTAGGCATCCTGATTGCACTGGCTATTATCAGTATTGCCATTGGTATGGTATTCAGTTGGTTCTTCTCCGAAGCCCTGGTAAAGGGTGTTCGCAAGGCTATAGTAACAGCATCTGGTGACCTTACTGCCGAAATCGTGGTTGATAGTAAAGACGAGATTGGCGAGTTGCTGGAGGCCATGAACGGCATGCGTAAAAGACTACTGGATATGGTTGCCAGTATGTCAGATATCACTGCACAGCTCTCAACAGCATCGGAAGAGATGTCTACAGTAACCCGTCAGACCAGTGATGCCCTACGGGAGCAGCGTTCCGAAACGGAAATGGTTGCAACCGCCATCCACGAAATGTCTGCGACAGCAAAAGAGGTCGCGGCCAATATTGCGCACACTGCTACGGCGTCCAGCGAGGCCAACGAGCAGACCATTGGCGGTAGCAACATCGTAGGTCAGTCCATTGAACAGATCAATCGTCTGGCTAAGCAGATTGATACTTCATCCGAAGCGATTACCGCCGTTGAGCAGTACAGCAATGCTATCAGCAGCGTATTGGACGTTATTAAAGGGGTCGCTGAACAGACCAATCTGCTGGCGCTAAATGCAGCAATCGAGGCGGCGCGTGCAGGTGAGCAGGGGCGCGGATTTGCAGTTGTGGCAGACGAGGTGCGTACCCTGGCCGGAAGGACCCAGACTTCCACTGAAGAGATTAACGAGACTATTGAGAAGCTGCAGCAAGGATCGCATCAGGCGGTGGCAGCAATGGAACAGAGCCGGAAGGAGATGCAGTCGGCCGTGGAGTTTGCCACCCAGACAGGTGAAGCCCTTGATGCCATTGCCGCTGCTGTAGGTAAGATCGATGAGATGTCTACCCAGATTGCCAGCGCTTCGGAAGAGCAGGGTGCTGTCTCGGAAGAGATCAATCAGAATATTACCAGGATTAACGATATGTCTTCCCAGACCGCGGCCGGAGCAGAAGACACTGCTACCGCTAGTGGAGACCTGTCCAGGATGGCTGCAGAACTGCAAGAGCTTGTGGGGCAGTTTAAAACCTAAAGCCGATAGACTGGTATTGGATTAGAAGGCGGGTGAGTCTCTTTAACTTGGGGGGCTGTATTTGCTCGGGACATAACGGTAGTGACCGGTTATTTCGAACGAAAACAGCATGTCCTCAAGCTGTGGCCCCGACCCTATGTTATGAACGATAAGAGGATTGCCAGAGGAGGGCGATCTCTCATCGGTTACTATCCCCACATGTGGAAGGTTGCCTGGTAGCACCCAGGTGACGATGTCCCCTGGATTGTAGTCTCGCCCTTTGTCAGAGATGGGTAGCTTTTTTCCATGCCGGGTAAAAAACATCTGTAGATTGGGCACGCGGCGATGATCTATATTGCGATCGGTAGATCTCATCCCCCAAATGCGTTTAGAGGGATATTGTTCGAAGTTGCGGGACATATCTTTGTGCACTAGTTGCTGCAGATCGGTGCCGATAGCGCGATAGCTTCGGATGACTACATCAGTGCAGACCCCTATATGAGACGGTACATCTCCGTTCGGATAGCCGATTTTATAATAGGAGCCATCATACTGGATTTTGTGTTCGGTCCTCTCCAAGGCGGCTTGCACCAACTCCTCTTCGAAGTTCAGGGCAAAAGAGGCCTGAGGGATCAGCATAATGAAGATGAATAGGGTTCTATGAATCATCTTGGTGATGGTTTTTCTGCCTCACTATTAGAGTTTTTATTATTGCCAATAAAACGTAACACCAAGTACCCAAGTATACCGGATACCAATGAGCCGATCAGGATGCCCAGCCTGTCATCTACGGCATAATCTGGTCCGCCCTGTTCGAAGGCGAGAGAGCCTACAAACAGACTCATGGTAAATCCCACACCGCAAAGTGCGGCTACGCCATACAGCTGCGTCCAGCTGACTTCATCTGGAAGTTTTGAAATACCCAGTTTTATGGCAATCCAACTGAAACCGAAAACACCCAACTGGTTCCCGAAAAAGAGACCGGTGGCAATACCCAAAGGTACCGGGTGAAGGAAAGAGTCAGCAGTAATGCCATCGAATGATATTCCCGCATTGGCAAAAGCGAAAAGCGGCAAAATGCCGTAGGCTACTGTTGGATGCAGATCATGCTCTAGCATCTCCAGTTGAGTGTGTGGTTCACCGGGGGCCTTCCTGAAGGGTATAAAAAAGGCCGTTAACACACCTGCTAATGTTGCATGCACGCCTGATTTTAACACCGCAGCCCAGAGCACAAGGCCGACTAACATATACGGGGCCAGGCCCAACACCCCTCTCCTGTTCATCGCAAACAGAACTATCACGGATATAGCTGCAATGATTAATGAGGTTATAGATAGGTCGGCGGTATAAAACAGGGCGATAATGACGATGGCTCCCAGGTCATCGATGATAGCCAGCGTCATGAGAAACAGTTTAAGCGACTGAGGGATGCGGCTGCCCAATAGTGCAAGTACACCCAGGGCAAAGGCGATATCCGTAGCAGATGGTATCGCCCAACCCTTTATCGCAATAGGATCGCCCCAATTTATTGATGAATAGATGGCAGCAGGCACGGCCATGCCGCCGATTGCCGCAATGATAGGTAGAACAACGCGGGATGGATCAGATAGTTCGCCAGCAAGAAATTCCCGTTTTATCTCCAGGCCAATGAGGAAAAAGAATATGGCCATCAGGCCGTCGTTGATCCAGAGCAGCAGTGGTTTTGCGATTTCAAATTCACCGAATCTGATAGCTACAGGAGTGTCCAGCAGTGCCTCATAATAGATATCTGCAGGGGAGTTTTGCGCAAGCATGGCTAATACTGAGGCCAACAGAAGGAGTATCCCGCTGGCTGCCTCTAGGCGTAGAAAATCTTTCAGTTTATGCACTATCAAGATGCTATTCCTTATGTCCACTTGAGACTATATGGCAAAGCCAGTTGAAAATTTGCGGTTAACTAATAGTTATCGCAATATCAACTAGCATGGGATGCTTTCTCCCGAAACGCAAACCAATTAACATAAAATATCTTTTAATTTATGATTATACAACCAAACAAAAAAGCAGAGTTACATTCCAGACTTTTATCGTCTTTCACCCTAGATAAGTGATAGCTGTTTTTTAGTATCCGATTAATCTTCCGATACCACCAACAGTAGTTGGGATGACTGGGATTATTTTTTCCATGATGGTGGTACAGAGCATACGTATACCAGCAGTGCCCCAATGGCTGATCTTATAGACGGTAATGTGCCTGGCGATGGAACGAAACAAACAGTATTGATGTTTAGCACCTGAGACCAGGCTTATTACAAAAAGCGAAAATTTCCGCTTTTTATCATCTGTACTAAACCATTAATTATATCTAGGTATTCTTCTGGATCTCCTCCAACACCTTTGCCGGATGAGTCTCGGCCTTAGCTACCCGCTTCCACTGTTTTCTCACTTTTCCATTCGCTCCAATCCAGACCGTGGAGCGGATTACTCCCATACTCTTCTTTCCATACATGACCTTTTCGCCAAAGGCGCCATATTTGGTCATTAGTTTCTTGTCTGGGTCTGAGAGTAAGGTGAAAGGGAGGTTGTACTTTTTGCTGAACTTTTCATGGGATTCACCACTGTCAGGCGATACACCCAGTACCACCACACCTAGCTCCTCTATCTCTCCCCATAGGTCACGGAAGCCGCAGGCCTCTTTGGTGCAACCTGGGGTGTCGTCACGCGGGTAGAAGTAGAGGATGACCTCCTTGCCCTTGAGATCCTTGAGGGCGATTTTGTTGCCCTGTGCGTCTGGTAGGGTGAATAAGGGTGCTGCTTTACCTTCTTCAATGGGCATTTTGTATGCTCCAAAAAAAAAGGGCCGCAAGGATGCGGCCCAGAGGTGGAGATCTTACTTAAGGGAGTTTAAAGCTGCTGCGTAGTCTGGTTCCTGTACGATCTCAGGAACCTGTTCGGTGTAGATGACCTTTCCATCTTCATCCAGGATCACTACCGCCCTAGCCAGAAGTCCGGCCAGAGGACCATCTACGATACGGGCGCCATAGTTAGCGCCGAAATCGCTGTTTCTCAGTTCGCTCACTGAATCAACACTCTCCAGGCCTTCAGCGCCGCAGAAACGGGCGTGGGCGAAGGGCAGGTCTTGGGAAACACAGAGGACTACAGTGTTATCCAGGGAGTTTGCATCTGCATTGAAGTGGCGAACGGATGCCGCACACACATCGGTATCAATGCTGGGGAAAATGTTCAGTATTACACGCTTGCCCTTCAGGTCAGCAAGTGACACGTCAGAGAGGTCGGTCTTGGTCAATACAAAGTCAGGTGCCTGTGTTCCTACTGCCGGCAGTTCTCCTGAGGTGTTTATCTCGTTTCCTTTCAAGGTAATTTTCGCCATTTTGTTAGCCTCTAGATTAGGTTAATTAATCGGTTGTCCATGCCCTGGTTTGATTAAGCCTGCTTCAGGTGCGGTGGACTGTTCAACATCAAATATGTCGATATACTGACATTTGAGATGGGGTATGTCAACAAATAAATGATAAAAATCATAAAAAATATGATTTTTATCTAGCCTGCAAAGTTTTTGTTGGCAAACTCCCAGTTCACCAGGTTCCAGAATGCCCCAAGATAGGCCGGACGGGCATTTCTATAGTCGATATAGTAGGCGTGCTCCCACACATCGCAGGTAAATATCGGGACCTGGCCACTGGTCAGGGGGCTGCCAGCGTTGCTGGTGTTTACGATCTCAATAGACCCGTCAGAATTCCTTACCAGCCAGGTCCAGCCGGAACCGAAGTTGCCTATGGCCGAGGCGGTAAACTTCTCTTTAAATAGATCAAAGGAGCCGAAGCTATCATCAATGGCCTTACCCAGTTCTCCTTCAGGGGCACCGCCGCCATCAGGGCTGAGGCAACCCCAGTAGAAAGTGTGGTTCCAGATCTGGGCCGCATTGTTGAATATGCCACCATCGGCACTGGTAATGATCTCTTCCAGGGGTTTGCCTTCATACTCAGTTCCTGCCACCAGTTTGTTTAGGTTGGTTACATAGGCGGCGTGATGTTTCCCATGGTGATAATCCAGGGTCTCAGCAGAAATATGCGGTTCTAACGCATTTTTTGCATATGGAAGTTCAGGAAGTTCATAGGCCATACTCTCTCTCCTTGGTTATGTTAAGTCGGCAATTAGTGACTGTTTGACTTCAGACGGTATATCTTCTAAATAGTGATTGTAGGCATCATGTTCAATGCCCATGCTGACGCTGCAACCTGATTTAGCCGCAGCAACCATTTCAGGGGTCAGCTCAAATCTTACAAAATGGACAGCTGAAGTCTTCTCTTCTGTTTCTCGTTCCAGGTCTTCGTTGGCGATGGGGTAGACCTTGTGGAAGCCGTCCACCTGCACCCAAAGCCGCCTCTCTATTCCAATCAGTCTGGAGAGGGCCTGTTTGCGTTCACTCTCGTCTGCATACTCCACCATGAAGGTGGCCTTCCAGTTGTTGCCGTCTGGAATCAGTGGGTTGTATACATCCAACTCCTCCTGGATGCCGTCTGGTTCAAAGATACGCTCAATGCGCAGCATCTCCTGCACCTGATACTGCATGGTGAGTGCGTCTTCAAAATAGAGGGTGGCATGATCGCCGATGGATACTCGGCGTTTATCCTTATGCGCCATAACCTTGGACCTGAATTCCGGACGAATACGGGCGTACTCCTCCAGTCCGTATAGATCATTGTGGGACAGTTTATTCATTTGTTCTATCTCCAAAATTAAAAACTAAGGAAGATCTGAATAATTCGTCATTCCATCCTTAGGTCCGTAATCGGTACATCCCTGTACCACTACTCCGGCGCAGGCCGGAATCTAGTGCTTTGACTTTCCTGGATCCCGGCCTGCGCCGGGATGACGAAAATATAGTTAATCAGAGGTTTCCTAAATACCGTATGCCTTTCTCAATAGGCTCATGGGGTGTTCAGTCTGGCTGCCATCGGCCATGCCATGTTCGATATGGTGCCCGGCCATGGGGCAGTCGCTGCCGTAGTGGTCAGCCTCAAACTTCTTCACCCGGCTAACTACCGGACGCACTATCTTCATAGCAATATCATGAAACTCTTTTTTCACCGCATAGGTGCCGTCATGCCCAGAGCAGCGCTCTATGAGCTCAATTTGGGTATCTGGAATCAGCTCCAACACCTCTTTGGTCTTGGGGCCAATGTTCTGCACCCTTTGATGACAGGCGGCGTGGTAGGCGACCTTGCCCAGTGGATTTTGAAAATCACTGTTGAGCTTGCCGCCTTTGTGCCGCAGCAGCAGATATTCGAACGGGTCAAAGATGGCCTCGCTCACCTTTTTTACCTCTGGGTCATGGGGGAACAGCAGAGGCAGCTCCTGTTTGAACATGAGTGCGCAAGAGGGGATGGGTGCTACGATATCCCAGCCCTCATCCACCAGTGCGGCCAGTGCCGGTACATTGGCATCTTTTGCCTTCTCCACCGACTCCAGATCCCCCAGTTCCATCTTGGGCATGCCGCAGCACTGCTCCTGCTCCATGATGGTGACTGGGATCTTGTTGTGCTCGAACACCGCAACCAGATCTTCACCTATGATCGGTTCGTTGCGGTTGCCGTAGCAGGTGGTGAACAGAACCACCTTGCCTGTGGTCGATTCTGTTGCATCCCCTTCTGCCTCCAGGCCCTTTTTATCCTCAAGCCTGGATTGCAGGGATTTAGAGTGAAACTCAGGAAGCTTGGCATCGGCATGCACCCCAAGTACCCCCTCTAGAATCTTTCGGGTCGGCTTCATCTTGTTGGCCGTATTCACTACGCCGGCAACCACCGGGATACCGGCTATGCTACCCATCATATCGGTGCTGGTCAGGATCTTGTCTCTGGCGCTTACATCGCCGTTTTTAAAACGGACCGCCTTGGCCCGCAGCATTAGATGGGGAAAGTCCAGATTCCACTCATGGGGTGGGGTGTAGGGACACTTGGTCATATAACAGAGATCACACAGGTAGCAGTGATCTACTACCTGCCAGTAATCTTTTTTGTCTACGCCATCTACCTCCAGGGTGGAGGATTCATCCACCAGGTCGAACAGGGTGGGGAAGGAGTTGCACAGGCTTACACAGCGGCGGCAGCCGTGGCAGTGGTCAAACACCCGTTCCAACTCCTGAAACAGGCTGTTCTCATCATAGAATTCTGGGTTCTTCCAATCCAGCGCATGTCGAGTAGGTGCTTCCAGATTGCCTTCTCTCGTAGCCATCTGCTTTCTCCGTATGTTCTTATTTGGCCCTATTAGCCGGGGTTTTACCCCCGGCACGTCAGGTTCCTATTCTTAATTCAGTTCATCCAGAGCCTTCTGGTAACGATTAGCGTGGGAGCGTTCAGCCTTAGCCAGGGTCTCAAACCAATCAGCGATCTCATCAAACCCCTCATCGCGGGCGGTCTTGGCCATTCCCGGGTACATATCGGTGTACTCATGGGTTTCACCTGCAACCGCAGTTTTCAGGTTATCTGCCGTGCTGCCAAAAGGCATACCGGTGGCCGGATCGCCACACTCTTCCAGATATTCCAGATGGCCGTGTGCATGTCCGGTCTCCCCTTCAGCGGTGGAGCGGAACAGGGCTGAAACATCGTTATAGCCTTCCACATCCGCCTTGGATGCGAAGTAGAGATAACGACGATTTGCCTGCGACTCGCCGGCAAATGCGTCTTTCAAATTCTGTTCAGTCTTGCTGTTTTTAAGATCCATTCTCTGTTCCTCCAATAATTAAGTTCCAGTTGATTTTAAAAAACACAGTTGGAGTATAGGATTTGATTTACTATATTTCTAATTGATTGTTATTACCGATTTGATAATATTTAGTTATCATGAAAATTACCCTTCGTCAGCTCGAATATCTAACTACTTTGGCTGAGCTTCGCAGCTTCCATAAGGCTGCATCCGCCTGTCATGTAAGCCAGCCAGCATTGAGCACCCAGATCAAACAGCTTGAAGATCAACTGGGTCTAAAACTGCTGGAACGGAATCAGCGTATGGTGCTGGTGACACTGGCAGGTGAAGAGATAGTCAGATGCGCCCACAAGGTGCTGAATGGGGCCAATGATCTGATTGAGGCTGCACAGATCCTCACCCTTCCTATGTCTGGCACCCTGCGCTTAGGTGTAATCCCCACCATTGCCCCCTATTTTTTACCCAGAGTGCTACCTAAGGTAAGGAAGCTATTTCCGGATTTACGCCTGCTTCTGTATGAAGAGAAGACCGATGTGCTGGTGAAACAGTTGCATGAAGGCAGGTTGGACCTGGCCCTACTGGCGCTGGGGGTGGAGTTGGGCAACCTGGAGACTATGGATCTGTTCCAGGACCGATTTCTGCTCGCGCTGCCTGGTCAGCATCCCCTGGCAAAAAAAGAGTTGGTGCAGCAAACCGATCTATTCGATCAAGAGGTGTTGCTGTTGGAGGATGGCCACTGCCTGAGAGATCAGGTGTGGCCGGTGTGTGAGAGTGGCGGCGCCCACGAGCTGGGTGATTTTCGCGCCAGCAGTTTGAGTACCCTCACTCAGATGGTATCCAGCAGGGTCGGCATCACCCTGTTGCCGGAGATGTCACTGAATGTGGAGATCGGGCGCAGCGAACATATCGAGCTGCGACGTTTTCAGAAACCGGAGCCCTTCCGGATCATCGGACTTACCTGGAGAAGGTCGGCCTCGCGTAAGGCAGACTTTCAACTTATCGGTGAGACCTTTATCAGGTTGCAACAAGAAGGTTAGTAGTTGCTGGGGATTCCTTCGCAAGCGTATAGTATTTAGAACAAAACCTATGAGTTCTGATTAATCAGATCTTCCTCAATGTTTGTTACCCGGCACCAAACCACAGGCAAGATTGCTTGGCACCGCGAGATCCATCAGCTTGGGGTCTTCCAGTTCCAGTCCGTTCATCAGATCCATGTATTCCTGCCTGGAAGCCACCTGCAGCCGCTGGTTGTGTCTCTTCTCTTCGCCGATGGTGCTGACGGTCATGCCGTTATAGTCATGGGCTGGATAGACCATAGTCTCATCCGGTAGCTTCAGCAGTTTGTTAAACAGGCTGTCGTATTGGGCGGCCGGATCACCGTTCTGAAAATCTGTTCGACCTGTTCCGCGTATAAGCAGGGTGTCTCCGGTAAGCACCCTATCCTGTAGCAGAAAGGAGTATGAGTCATCGGTGTGCCCCGGGGTGTAGATTACATCCATACGGATATCTCCAACCTCTATCTGCTCTCCATCACGCACCTTATGGTTCACACAATCAGCTTTGGTATGTTCACCCATTGCGATGGCGCATAGGGTCTCATCCCGCAGGGCGCCCAGGCCTGTCACATGATCGGCGTGGATATGGGTGTCGATAGCAAGCACCAGGCTAAGATCAAGTTCAGAGATCAGTTGCAGATATTGGGGTACGTTGGTGATGACCGGATCAACCAGTATTGCTTCACCGGTCGCGCGTTCGGCTATCAGGTAGGTATAGGTAGAGGATACACGGTCAAACAGTTGTCTAAAGATCATGCTGCTTACCCTTTGGATCAGCTTTTTCTTGAAAATAACATAGAAGGCCTAATATTCAAAAGGTAAGGAGGCTTTGAGTATTCTGGATCCAGGCCTTCGCCGGGATGACGAAAATGGAATTAACGGGTCTCCTTAGGCATAAAGGTTAACCTTAGCTACCAGGAATCAAATGCTAAAAAACTTACTAAAACTTCTTGAGAAAGATCCGGATAACGCCCTTTTGCGTTTTAGCATCGGCAGCGCCTGCCTGAAAGAGAATGAACTGGAACAGGCCAAGGTACATTTGGCAAAGGCGGTTGAACTGGATCCGGAATACTCTGCAGCCTGGAAACTATATGGCAAAACTCTGCAACAGTACGGAGATAGTGAACACGCAGAAGAGATATTAACCAAGGGCATAGAAGTAGCCACCAACAGTGGAGATATTCAGGCGGCAAAAGAGATGCAGGTTTTTCTTAAACGCCTACTGAAAGAGAGGGGGCAAGGGTAAGTATTGAAAATTTGTTGTATCTGTATCTGTGTTTAAGTAGGCCAGGTGAAGGATGATTTGGAAACTATAAACTACACTCTACAACTAAGAGTGTTAAAAAACCGCCCTTTAAATACATAAGAATTGTATAGGTATTATTGCGGCGACTTAACAGGAAGGAGGAGCGAAGTGAATATTATCGATTATGCCCTGCAGATGGAAAAAGATGGTGAAGCCTACTATCGCGAACTGGCTGCGAAGGCTACTGATGTTGGCGTTAAGAAGGTTTTTGAGGTGTTGGCCGATGCAGAGGCGGAGCACTACCATACCTTCCTGCAGATGAAACAGGACCAGCCTATCAGCAGAAGTGATGAAAAACATATCACCAAGATCAAGAACCTGTTTGCCGAGATGAATGAGAATGGTGTTCAGGAAGAGGTAAACAAGGGTCAGATCGATGCCTACATCAGAGCGCGTGATGTGGAGAAGACGAGCCAGGAGACCTACGAGCAAAAGGCGGAAGAGTTAACAGACCCAGAACAGAAACAGGTATGTTTAATGATTGCTGAGGAAGAGGCAAAGCACTATGTGATACTGGATAATCTGATTGAGTTTCTGCAACATCCTTCCACCTGGGTGGAAGATGCAGAGTGGCGCAATATGGAAGATTATTGAGCCGATAAATAGGGGCGTATATCCATGGGTAACAGCTTCAATGCGCAGAGCAGTATCAGCGTAGACGGAACCGAGTATGAGATCTTCAGCCTTAAGGTATTAGAGTCTGAATACAAGGTTTCACGTCTGCCATTTTCTTTGAAGATACTGTTGGAGAATCTGCTGCGCATGGAAGATGGGGTGGATGTTACCAGGGATGATATTGCAGCCCTGGCCAACTGGGATCCAAAGGCGCAGCCCGACCAGGAGATATCCTTCACTCCGGCGCGGGTGGTATTGCAGGACTTTACCGGGGTGCCGGCGGTGGTTGATCTGGCCGCCATGCGTGAGGCCATGAGTGATCTGGGGGGTGATGCGGATAAGATCAATCCGCTCTCGCCGGTGGATCTGGTGATCGATCACTCGGTACAGGTTGATTCCTTCAAGTCGACAAATTCGCTGGATCTGAATACCAAGATTGAGTTTGAGCGTAACCGCGAACGTTACGCCTTTCTGCGTTGGGGCCAGCAGACCTTCTCTAACTTCCGTGTAGTGCCTCCGGGTACCGGTATCGTGCATCAGGTCAATCTGGAGTACCTGGCCCCGGTGGTCTTCGTAAACGAAAGCAACGGCAACAGGCAGGCCTATCCGGATACCCTGGTGGGCACTGATTCCCACACCACCATGATCAACGGTATAGGTGTTCTGGGCTGGGGCGTTGGCGGTATCGAGGCCGAGGCCGGGATGCTGGGGCAGCCCATAAGTATGCTGATCCCCCAGGTGATCGGTTTTCATCTCAAGGGTGAGTTGACCGAAGGGGTGACGGCAACGGATCTGGTTTTGACCGTAACCCAGATGCTGCGTAGCAAAGGGGTGGTGGGAAAGTTTGTGGAGTTCTTTGGCGATGGCCTGGATCATCTGCCTCTCACTGATCGGGCCACCATAGCCAATATGGCGCCGGAGTATGGGGCCACCTGTGGTATCTTTCCCATCGATGCGGAGACCCTGCGTTATATGGAACTATCCGGCAGAAGCGCTGAGCAAGTGGCGCTGGTGGATGCCTACGCCAGGTCCCAAGGTATGTTCCGTGAACCGGGTTCGCCCGAGCCCGAATATAGTGATCTGCTACAGCTGGATCTATCCACGGTCCAACCCAGCCTGGCCGGCCCAAAACTGCCCCAGGATCGCATCCCCCTGAGCAGCTCCAAAGTCGCTTACCACAGTTCTGTCGACGACTTCCGCAAGACAGCGGGCAGTACCAACCAGGATGGGGTGGAGGTGGAGTATCAGGAGCAGTGCTTTCGGCTCAAGGATGGGGCCGTTGTTATTGCTGCCATCACATCCTGCACCAACACCTCTAATCCATCGGTTATGGTAGCCGCCGGTTTGCTGGCGCGTAAGGCGGTGCAGTTGGGTTTGAATAGTCAGCCATGGGTCAAGACCAGTCTGGCCCCAGGTTCACAGGTGGTTACCGAATATCTGCAACAGGCGGGACTGCTGGAGGATTTAGAAGCCCTTGGATTCAACCTGGTTGGCTATGGCTGCACCACCTGTGTCGGCAACTCGGGACCACTGCCGGAACCCATCGCCCATGCAATTCAGGAGGGGGAGTTGGTGTGTACCTCGGTACTCTCCGGCAACCGCAACTTTGAGGGGCGTATCCATCCCCATGTGAAGATGAACTACCTGGCCTCACCGCCCCTGGTGGTGGCCTACGCCCTGGCTGGAATCATGGATATAGACCTGTATGCCGATCCCCTAGGAACAGATCATGAGGGCAATCCGGTCTACCTGCGGGAGATCTGGCCCAGCAGCCATGAGGTGCAGGATATTATCCAATCAAACATCGACTCCGATATGTTTCGATCTGCCTACGACACAGTGTTCTCCGGAGATAGCCGCTGGCAGGGGCTGGATGCGCTCTCTTCCCAGCAGTACAACTGGGACCGAGACTCCACCTATATTCGCAAGCCCAGCTATTTCGACGGCATGACCCAGAAACCGGAAAAGATTGAGGCGATCACCGGCGCACGGGTCCTGGCGCTGCTGGGGGAAAGTGTCACCACTGATCACATCTCACCGGCGGGCGCCATTGCGGAAGATAGCCCGGCTGGTGAATACCTGAAGCAGAACGGTATCCAGAAAGAGGATTTCAACAGTTATGGTTCCAGGCGCGGCAACCATGAGGTGAAGATGCGTGGCACCTTCGCCAATATTCGTCTGCGTAACCTGCTGGCCCCCGGTACCGAAGGTGGCTGGACCAGACATCAACCCAGTGGCGAACAGATCTCTATCTATGATGCCGCCATGCGCTATAGGGAGGAGGGTACCCCCCTGGTGGTGCTGGCCGGCAAGGAGTATGGCACCGGTTCATCCCGCGACTGGGCGGCCAAGGGTACACGACTGCTTGGAGTGAAGGCGGTGATCGCAGCCAGCTATGAGCGTATTCACCGTTCTAACCTGGTGGGCATGGGGGTGTTGCCGCTCCAGTTTATGTCGGGTGAGAGTGCTGAAGTCCTGGGTCTGGACGGTGGTGAACTGTTCGATATTGCAGATGCCAGTAGCAAACCCAGAGAGTTGCAAGTTACTGCAACCAAGGACGATGGCAGCCGGATCGATTTTCGGGTGACCGTGCGCATCGATACTCCCAAGGAGTGGGACTACTTTATGCACGGCGGTATCCTGCACTATGTGTTGAGAAGACTTGCTAGCGGATAGATTGGTGAAGAAACTCATTTTTCTACTGTTGGTAGCCTTGACAGTTTGGAAGCTGTTATCAGACCCAGGCGATGTCTCCCTTGGTCCTGGGGTCATGGCAAAAGATCCTCCTACACAGATCAATATAGAAAATCCTGTCAGTTTTGAGTTTGGTAAACACAGGATTACTCCCCTGGCAAAGTTTCACATCAAGGCCAAGGTGCTCTCCAGGGAGGAGTACACCTTCGACAAGGAGGCAGATGTTTCGCCCGTGGATCTGGCACTGGGTTGGGGCAGAATGTCAGACGAGGCGGTCATTCAATATATCGATATATCCCAGAGTGGAAGATGGTACCGATGGCGTACCGAAACCATGCCGATTCCCCGGCGTGAGATCGAGACCCACAGCGCCAATATGCATATGATCCCGGCCGATGATGCCGTTGAGTCAGATATCAACCAGGCCAGGAGTGGAGATATCATAGAGCTGAAGGGCTATCTGGTTGAGGTGATATCAGATGACGGCCGGCGCTGGAAAAGCTCCCTGACTAGAGAAGATACAGGAGCTCACGCCTGTGAAGTGATATGGGTAGAGCAGTTTGATGTTGTAGAGTTGTAAGGGGTCGGAGTCAGGCTTCTACAGTTCACAGGTACGGCCACCTTTTATGTGAAGCCTGACTCCGACCCCTGTTGAAGCTATTCAGCTGTTCAACAGCTCCCTGATAACCACCCCAGCCAACATCAGCCCAAACATCCCCGGCAGATAGGATATGCTGCCGTTAACCGCCCTCGGACGACCTGGAATATTACCGTCTATAGGTTGATGGGGTAGTCCCTTTACCGGTATTTCGTCAGAGTAGACCACTGGGTAGTCCAGTGATGCCCCCAATTTTCTCATCTGGCTGCGCATCTCCCGGGCCAGGGGGCAGACCTTTGTCTTCTCCAATGTGGAGATCATCGCCCTGGAGACATCCAGTCTACCGCCGGCCCCCAGGGCGGATACCACCGGCACTTCCAGTTTCTGGCATGCGGCTACCAACGGCGCTTTACAGGCGATGCTGTCGATGCAGTCCAGTAGGTAATCAACCGCTATTTCTGCCAGTAGTTCAGTGATATTGTCCGGCGATACAAAGCGATTTTTTATCTCCAGATTCAGATCTGGGTTTATGTCCAATAGCCTCTGGGCCATCACCTCCACCTTGGGTTTGCCAATGGTGGATTGCAGGGCGGCTAGTTGCCGGTTGCAGTTGGATGGTGATACAGGTTCGTGATCCACTATGGTCATACGACCAACACCGACGCGGGCGATCGCCTCAGCCGCGTAGCCACCGACCCCGCCAAGACCTACCACCATGACATGTTTGGCGGCAAGCTGGGCGATGCCTTCTGGGCCGATTAGAATCTTTGTTCTCTCCTGATCTAGGCTCACGGCTCTATCCCGAAAAGTTGTTGTGCATTTGCTGTGGTCTGGGCGGCGATGACCTCCCTAGGTTCATCTCTGATTTCGCTTATCTGTTGCAGTATCAAGGGTAGGTAAGAGGGCTCATTGCGCTCTCCCTGGTGTCCAATATCCGGTTGGTCCGGGGAGTCGCTCTCCAGCATGATAGATTCCAGGGGAAGTTCCGCCACCAGTTTGTGCAGACGACCGGCCCTGGGGTAGGTGATAGGGCCGCCAAAACTCATGAGGAATCCCATCTCTATCAGACGCTCCGCCTGTTGCAGGCTGCCGGAGTAGCTGTGCAGTACACCACGCATACCGGGATATTTGTGCAGAGAGTTGATTATATCCTCTACCGCCTTGCGGGCATGGATGATCACCGGAAGATTGTAATCGCTGGCTATCTCCAGTTGTGCCTGGAACAGTTCCAGTTGTCGTCCTTTGTCAGGGTCCTTTATATAGAAGTCCAGGCCGCATTCACCCACTGCTACCGGTTGCTCTTGCTGAATCCACTCTCTTAGGATTTGCAGGTCAGAATCCTTATGTTCATGGCAGAACATGGGGTGCAGGCCGTAGGCGGGATAGAGTCCGGGCAGGCTGGCGCAGGTCTCTTTTACCCGCGGCCACTCTAGGGCGGTAACAGAGGGTATGATCAGGGTTGATACACCTATCTCTTGGGCGCGACGCCAAGCATCCGGTCGATCCTGGTCAAATCTTCGATCGTCAAAGTGGCAGTGGCTGTCTATCAACATAATTAGGTATCAGATGGTTTTTTCCTACATCTCTTTACCCACCCTTCAAGCATATCCAGCGCCCTGCTGTGGAGGGGTGTGGCTAGTACCCAGCTAAGTAATATTACCCCAATGGAGAGGGCGCCCACGATCTCATCTGTTAGCCAGTGGGCCCCGCTCATGAGGCGCGGCAGGGTAAAGGCAATCATCATAATGAAGGCGGTGATGCCGTAGCTGCGCGGCATAAAGAAGGAGACAAATCCGGCAAACAGCAGCAGTATCAGGCCGTGGTCACCCGGAAAGCTGTCGCTGGCGGTATCCTTGGCCAACACTGGTACCAGCTGGGAGATGCGCAGGGCCTCGGGGTATTCAAAGGTGCCGCTAATCCTTTCGATTGGCAGGGCCTTGCCGATCTGGGATGCGATCAAGGCAGTAAGCAGTAGTAGTATGCCGATGGCGATATAGCGGTCCACATTCTCCCGATCTCCAATCATGCTGCGGTGGCTATATAGCAACAGCATGCAGGCCATTGCTACCAGATCGAACAGACGATGGTTGGTTATGGCCCAAAGCCATTGCCAGGTTCGACCCTCCGCCAGGGAGTTATTCATGGCCCAGAATGCCCAGTTATCCAGCTCCATCCAGAGTGAGCGTGTCGGTTCCAGTAGCCAACTGGCAAGTAGAATGATGCCAAACAGGTTGGCAGTGATGAGTATATATGGCCGCCATCGGCCTGGGATGGAAGGGGATGACATCAGTTATACCTTTACTATAGTTCCCGACATGGTTGCGCCATCGACACAGATAGCCTCAAGTCTTACCTTTACTATCCTGTTTTCAAGTGTTTCACCGAGTGTGTATGGTACCGTAACCCGTAGGAAATTGGGCGTATATCCGCCCCAGGTTTTGGTGTCGCTATCTGGATATTCCTCCAGGCCTTCGATCAGAACCTCATAGGTTTGCCCCAGGTTATGCTGCAGCAGATCTCTTTTCATCCGCATCCCCAGATCATGCAGCTCCTGACTGCGCTGGCGTATGACGTCGCGCGGGGTGTGCTGTGGCATCTCTGCAGCCAGGGTCCCGGCCCGGGGGGAGAAGGCGAAGATGTGCAGATGCCCAAAGCCGGTCTGCGCAATGAATTCCATAGATTCACGCCACTCGGCCTCACCCTCACCTGGAAAGCCTACGATCACATCGGTGGTGATATTGAAGTTGGGTATGGCGGCCCGCGCCGCAGCCACCAGTTGGGCGAACTCATCCCTCTTACAGCGTCTGGCCATGCGCCGCAGGATATTATCTGAACCGCTTTGCAGGGGCAGATGCAGGTGGGGCAGGAAACGAGGGTTAGAAAACAGTGACCAGAACTGCTCTGGCAGGTCCCAGGGTTCCACCGCCCCTATGCGTAGTCTGGGTATATCGGTCTGGTCCAGTACGGCTTGGATCAGCTCAGTCAGACTGCTCCCCAGGTCACTGCCATAGCCGCCGATATGTACACCGGTCAGTACCACCTCTTGGATGCCTTCAGAGTGGAGTTGGTTTAACTCTTCCACCACCTCAGGGATGGGGCGGCTGCGCTCCTCACCGCGGGCCTTGGTTACAATGCAGAAGGTGCAGTTGTAACGGCAACCATCCTGTACCTTGATAAAGGCGCGCTGGCGGCCCCTGGCTAGGAGGGAGTTGGCCCCAGGCTCGGTGGCCGTTTGCGGCATGCTTTTAATATTTAGCTCTTCGCTGACAATTTCTACCAGGCGATCTTTCTCCTGGTTGTTTATTACCAGATCCACCCCCATCTCCTGTGCTGTAGCCTCATGCTCCAGGGATGCGTAGCAGCCGCTTACTACCAGCTTGGCATTGGGGTTTCTGTTATGGACTCGGTGTATCAGTTTGCGGGATTTTCGTACTGCCTCGGCCGTTACCGCGCAGCTGTTTACCACCACCACGTCTGCCTGTTCCAGCTCCTGGGTGAGCTGGTGGCCGTGGGTCTGGAAGTCACGGGACCAGCTCTCCAGTTCTGCTTCGTTGAGGCGACAGCCGAGGGTTTTTAGATAGATGTGCATTAGTGTTGTTTATTTGTAAACGAAGCAGAAAAAATTGGTTCAAACGGCAGGGAATTGTACATGCTCTTGTGGTCGGAAGGTAAGGAATATGCGTGATATTGCGACATATGGGCTGTTTTCCCTTTCCTTTGTTCATATTAACTGTGGCATAATACGCCGCTTCGATAATTGTGAATCAGGTTAAATAACTATGAGTTTCTTTATTTCTGATGCTATGGCTGAGGCCGCTCCGGCCGCAGGTGCTGGTGGTGGGTTTGAGGGGTTGATTCTGCCCATTGGTCTGATTGTAATCCTCTACTTCTTTATGATTCGTCCCCAGGTTAAACGCCAAAAGGAACAGAAGAAGATGGTGGATGCCCTGGTTAAGGGTGACGAGGTGCAGACCGAAGGCGGTATTATGGGCAAGATTGTTAGTCTTGGTGACAACTTTATCCTGCTGGAGATTGCTGAAGGGGTGGAGATCAAGGTCCGCCGCGCCTCAGTAGGCGCTGTAATGCCTAAAGGTACACTTAAGGAACTATAAACTAATTTGTAACTGGGCTGCTGGGCCGGGCTAAATAGCCCTGGTTCAAGGCTCTGGTTTCAGAAGAATAACCATGAATCGATATCCCCTTTGGAAGAATCTACTGGTAGTGGTGCTGGTCCTGGTAGGGCTGTTTTTTGCCCTGCCCAACGCCTATGATCAGGATCCGTCAATCGAGATCTCTGGCACCCGCCGTGCCCAGGTCGACAGCAATACTGAGTTAAAGATAAGGCAGGCTATGGAGTCGGCAGGCATTGCTTATAAGGCGATAGAGGCAGAAAACAGCAAGCTGCTGGTTAGATTTAGCGACTCTGAGTCGCAGCTCAAGGCGCAGGATAAGCTGGAAGAGGCCCTGGGTCAGGGCTATATCACTGCTCTAACGCTGCTGCCTGATCTGCCTGGGTGGCTGAAATCGTTCGGTGCCCAACCCATGTATCTGGGCCTAGATCTGCGTGGCGGAATTCATGTGCTGATTGATGTGGATATTGACGCTGCAGTCAAACAGGCCGTAGAGAGATATCAGAGCGATATCCGTACCGCTTTGCGTAAGGAGAAGATACGTTACGTGACCGTAACTCAACAGGGTAGTTCGGTTATGGCTAAGTTTCGTGACTCTAGCGTAAGAGACAAGGCGCTGGATGTGATAGACAACCAGTTCAGAAATCTCAAGGTAGAGTCGGTAGATGACGCCGGGGTATTTTTTGTCCAGGCCAGCATGGAGTTGTCAGAGCAGAAAGAGGCTCGCAAGTTTGCCCTACAACAGAACATCACCACCCTGCGTAATCGCGTAAATGCCTTGGGCATTGCCGAGCCGATCATTCAGCAGCAGGGTGAGCGCAGGATTGTGGTGCAACTCCCAGGTGCGCAGGATCCAAGTAAACTGAAAAATATCCTGGGTGCAACAGCCACCCTGGAGTATCGTCTGGAAGATACCGAAGGCAATATTCAGGATGCCATGGAAGGAAAGATTCCGGTTGGTTCCAAGCTCTACCGGACCAGAGATGGTCAGCCGATCCTGCTCAAGAAACGGGTAATCGTTACCGGTAACCAGATTTCTGACGCCAGATCAGGTTTTGATCAGAACTCCGGTTCCCCGGCAGTTGTGGTACAACTGGATGGTGCGGGTGGCCGCCGCATGCGTGACGTTACCACTGATAATGTGGGCAAGCCCATGGCGGTGGTATTTATCGAGACCAGGACCGATACCAAGAAGGTTGATGGGGAGATAATCAAACGCCGGGTTAGGGTGGAAGAGGTGATAAGTGTCGCCAATATTCTGGAGCCGTTCGGACGCCGTTTTCAGACTACCGGTCTGGACAGCACGGGAGAGGCCCATGATCTAGCTCTGTTGCTGCGGGCGGGTGCCCTGGCCGCTCCTATTGAGATTGTGGAAGAGCGCACTATCGGTCCAAGTCTGGGGCAGGATAATATCGATCAGGGGTTCCGTTCTGTGATGATCGGACTAGTCATGGTTATGATCTTCATGGCGTTCTATTACCGGGTATTCGGCCTGGTGGCCAATCTAGCCCTGATGATGAATCTAGTGTTGATCATATCTATCCTCTCAGCGCTACAGGCAACCCTGACCCTGCCGGGTATCGCAGGTATTGTGCTTACTGTCGGTATGGCGGTGGATGCGAATGTGTTGATTTTCGAGCGTATCCGCGAAGAGATAGGGGTAGGTAGTACTCCTCAAGCCAGTATCCACGCCGGTTACGCTAAGGCGCTGTCGACCATTGTAGACGCAAACATCACCACCCTGATTGCTGCGGTGGTACTGTTCAGTTTTGGCACTGGACCCATCAAGGGATTTGCCGTGACGCTGTTTATTGGCATCTTGACATCCATGTTCACTGCGATTATCGGCACCAGGGCCGTGGTCAACCTGATATATGGTGGCAGACGGGTGGAGAAGCTGGCTATCTGATTCTTGAGGGAATCAGTGGGGCCTTCATTTATATTAATTTGACGGAACAAGAACTGTAATGCAGATCTTAAAATCCAAACTGAATATCAATTTCATGGCCAAGCGCAAGCTGGCGCTGATGTTTTCTATTGCGGTCATCCTTGCTTCCATTTTTTCGGTAGTAATCCAGGGTCTGAGCCTTGGTATCGACTTTACCGGCGGAACCCTGGTTGAGGTGGGATATCAGGAAGCGGCTGAGCTGCAAAAGGTGCGACAGGCCCTGGCAGATAATGGTTTCACAGAGGCGACAGTACAGCATTTTGGTTCATCCCGCGATGTGCTGGTAAGGCTGGCGTCGAGGGATGATATAAGCAGCGCTGATCTCAGTAATAGCGCTTTTGCTGCTATCGATAATCTTGCCGGTAGGGCAGAGCTGCGCCGAGTGGAGTTTGTGGGTCCTCAGGTTGGTGACGAGCTGACTGAGCAAGGCGGTCTGGCCATGCTATATGCCCTGATCGGTATCCTGATCTACGTGGCTATACGCTTCGAGTACCGTTTTGCCGTGGGATCGGTTATTGCCCTGGTGCATGACGTACTGATAACCATAGGTGTGTTTTCTATATTCCAGATAGAGTTCGACCTGCCAGTACTGGCTGCTATTCTGGCTGTAATCGGTTACTCGTTGAACGATACCATTGTGGTGTATGACCGTATTCGAGAAAACTTCCGGCGTATGCGTAAGGGCAGCCCGGAGCAGATTATCAATACCTCCCTTAATCAGACCCTGTCCCGCACCTTGGTTACATCTCTCACCACGCTTCTGGTGCTAATCGCGCTGTTTATCTTTGGTGGAGAGATTATCCATGGGTTTGCTTTTGCTCTTATAGTAGGTGTGGTCATAGGTACCTACTCCTCCATTTATGTGGCCAGTACAGCAGTGCTCTACCTGGGGATCAGCAAGGCAGATCTGATGGAAGTTAAGAAAGAGGGCGCTGGATTAGACGATAGACCCTAATTAGGATTTTATTTCATATCTGCACCTTCCGAAGAAGTGATGATATGATTAAGCGGCATCAGGGTAGGTTTTTTCTCATGCAGATCAAGCAGATTTACATATCTGCGCCAGATTAGTGTGAGTGCGCACAAATAGACCAGGACGGACTATTTTGTTGCTATGTTAATAGAATAGCCGGCTGGCTGTATGTATAATGCCCAGCTGGCTTTGTTTTTATAAGCTGTAGTCCATGCGAAAGTGGCGGAATTGGTAGACGCGCTGGATTTAGGTTCCTGTGGGGTAACCCGTGAGAGTTCGAGTCTCTCCTTTCGCACCATATTTTACCAGGCAGTCCGGATAGACGGGCTGTCCTGGTTTTTGTTATTAGAAAACAGATAGGAGGGGCAACCTGGTTGCCCGGATGTCACCCATGCAAGTTTCAGTCGAACAAAAAGAGGGTCTTGAGCGCCATATGACCGTTGAGCTGCCTGCCGAGCAGGTTAATCAAGAGGTAGAAAAGCGTTTTAAGGACATTGCAAAAAGCGCCAAGGTAGACGGCTTTCGCCCTGGCAAGGTCCCACTTTCAGTCATTCGTAAGCGCTATGCAGAACAGGTACTGATGGAGGTGCATGGTGAGCTTATCAGATCCACCTATTTTGAGGCCCTGGGACAGGAGAAACTGCAACCTGCCGGCGATCCGTATATTGAACCGGTGCAAAAAGAGCCGGGAGAAGGCTTCGGTTACACTGCCATCTTCGAGGTGATGCCTGAAGTTGAGCTGAGTGATATGGGTGCCATCAAGGTTGAACGTCCGGTATCTGAGGTCACAGATGCGGATGTGGAACATATGATCGAAAAGCTGCGCAGACAGCGTGCCACCTGGAGTGACGTAGAACGCAAGTCTAAGCTGGAAGATCAGCTGACCATCAACTTTAAGGGCTTTATAGATGGAGAGGCCTTCGAAGGTGGTAGTGCGGACAATGTTCCTCTGGTGCTGGGTTCCAACTCCATGATTGAAGGTTTCGAAGATGGATTGGTGGGAACCGCTGCCGGCGACAACAAAACCCTTAACCTGACCTTTCCTAAAGAGTACCAGGCAGAGAACCTGGCCGGGAAAGAGGCAGTGTTTGAGGTAGAAGTAACCAAGGTTGCTGAACAGGTGTTGCCTGAGATAAACGAAGAGTTCATCAAAACCTTTGGTCTGGAAGATGGCACAATCGAGGCTATGCAAAAAGAGATCAGGTCCAACATGGAGAGAGAGTTGGAAGACAAGCTGGGTGCTCTGATCAAAGAGAGAGCCCTGGATGCCCTGCTTGAGGCCAATGATGTAGATATTCCCAAGGCCATGATCAAGAAAGAGGCTGAGTCTCTGAAAGATCAGACAAAACAGAATATGCAGCAGTATGGGCAGCAGGGTGATATAGATCTTCCTCTGGATCTGTTTGAAGATCAGGCCAAGCGTCGCGTCTCTCTAGGGCTGCTGGTAGCTGAGGTGATCAGGGCGAATGAGATAAAGTTGGATGAGGAGAGGGTTAAACAGAAGATCGAGAAGTTTGCCCAAACCTATGAGAAGCCTCAAGAGGTTATAGATTACTATAACTCGAATGCTGAGCAGATGGCCCTGGTTCAGAACATAGTTCTGGAAGAGCAGGTGGTTGATTGGGTTATGGATCAGGTCAAGGTCGAGGATGTTAAATCTAGCTTTGACGAGATTACCGCGCCGGCTCAGTAGGCGTAATTCAGAAGTTTAACTAAAGGATTTTTCCAGATGACCGATAAAGCTGGTATGGGTGCGTTGGATGCGACTAATTTGGGATTGATCCCAATGGTGGTGGAGCAGACCGCTCGCGGTGAGCGCTCCTATGATATCTATTCCCGCCTCCTTAAGGAGCGTGTGGTATTCGTGGTTGGTCCGGTAGAGGACCACATGGCAAACCTGATTGTGGCCCAGTTGTTGTTCCTTGAGTCAGAGAATCCGGATAAAGATATCAATATCTACATCAACTCACCGGGTGGTTCGGTCAGTTCTGGCATGGCTATCTATGACACCATGCAGTTCATCAAGCCCAACATTAGTACCACCTGTATTGGGCAGGCGGCAAGTATGGGTGCCCTGCTTCTGGCTGGAGGTGAAAATGGCAAGAGATACTGTCTGCCGAACTCCAGGATGATGATCCATCAGCCTCTAGGCGGTTTCCAGGGACAGGCGTCAGATATTGAAATCCACGCAAAGGAGATTTTGCTGTTACGCGATCGTTTGAACAAGATTCTGGCTGACCATACCGGACAGGATATCGCTACCATTGAGCGGGATACAGAGCGTGATAATTTTATGAGCGCTGAACAGGCTGTAGAGTACGGTTTGGTTGATCAAGTGCTTTCACAACGCACACATATTAGTGCCGAGTAGATATTATACGAATTACTGGCATGAATAATGCGTTATTATTCAGTTAGATACAGCAAGGTCTTGCACTAAAGCTGCAAATGTATATTATGTTATTTATCAGTTTTAGCTGTAGTGAGTGATTTGTAAGGAGTTTGTATGAGTGATGATAAAAAGGGCTCTGGTGACGACGGAAAGTTACTATATTGCTCCTTCTGCGGTAAGAGCCAACATGAGGTCCGTAAACTTATTGCCGGTCCCTCTGTGTTCGTATGTGACGAATGCGTTGAACTCTGTAACGATATCATTCGCGAGGAGATGCATGATAGCAAGGATGAGTCATCCAATAATCTTCTGAAACCCCAAGAGATTTATTCGCTTCTAGATCAGTATGTTATCGGCCAACCTGTAGCTAAAAAAGTCCTATCTGTAGCCGTTTATAACCACTACAAACGGCTTGAGACCGATGGCGATAAGAATGAGGTAGAGTTAGCCAAGAGTAACGTTCTCCTGATCGGTCCCACCGGTTCAGGTAAGACCCTTCTAGCCGAAACCCTTGCCCGTATTCTTGAGGTGCCATTCACCATTGCTGATGCAACCACCCTGACTGAGGCCGGTTATGTGGGTGAGGATGTGGAGAATATCATCCAGAAGTTGCTGCAAAAGTGTGACTATGATGTGGAGAAGGCGCAAAACGGTATTGTTTATATCGATGAAATCGACAAGATTTCGCGCAAATCAGACAACCCATCCATCACCCGTGATGTATCAGGTGAGGGTGTGCAGCAGGCCTTGCTGAAGCTGATTGAGGGCACCATCGCCTCAGTGCCACCCCAGGGGGGGCGCAAGCATCCACAACAGGAGTTTCTGCAGGTAGATACTTCCAAGATCCTATTTATCGTAGGCGGGGCCTTCGCTGGTCTGGAGGGTGTAATTCGCAACCGTTCTGAAAAGGGCGGCATAGGTTTCGCTGCGCAGGTTCACAGCAAGGACGATTCTCGTAAGATCGGGGAAATCTTGACCGATGTAGAACCGGAAGACCTGATCAAATATGGACTTATCCCTGAATTTGTAGGGCGCCTTCCTGTGGTTGCAACCCTGGAAGAGCTGGATGAGGATGCGCTGGTTCAGATCCTGACCGAACCCAAGAATGCCCTTACTAAGCAGTACTCACGCCTGTTCGAGATGGAGGATTGTGAGCTGGAATTTCGTGAGGATGCTCTGCGCTCCATAGCCCGTAGGGCGATGGAGAGGAAGACGGGTGCCAGAGGTTTGCGCACCATTATGGAGAAGGTGCTTCTCGACACCATGTATGACCTACCATCCATGGAAGATGTAAGTAAGGTTGTTATCGATGAATCGGTAATAGAGGGTGAGAATGATCCATATATCATTTTCGATGGTGGTGACAAGCAACGGGCCGCGTCTGATTAACTAGACATGGCCTGGTGGCAGGGTTTTTCTCTCCCTGGCTTCTCTGATTGACATAAAGTTGGCCTCTACCCTTGAAAATAGCCTAATCTGCCCATACGCTTAGGTCTATGCTGCCGTCACTAATATCCCACCCAACAGTGGTAGTGATCAGAACTGCATTCCCCTTTACGTTGTTGTAGCAATGTAAACTACAAGATATCGGAATCTAATTTCCATACGCCCACCGTTTGAGGATAACTATTATGGGTCAAGAAGATAAGAGCAACCCAGACAGTGTTGATGTAGTAACCGTAATCCCGGTACTGCCATTGAGGGATGTGGTTGTATATCCCCATATGGTGATTCCACTATTTGTGGGCAGAGAAAAATCCATCAAGGCGCTGGATGCGGCTATGGATGCTAATAAAAAGATATTGTTGGTGGCACAGAAAAGCGCTGATACAGATGAGCCAACTACAGAAGATATTCATGCAGTTGGAACCCTGGCGAATATACTGCAGCTGCTGAAACTACCAGATGGAACAGTGAAGGTCCTGGTTGAAGGCGAGAAGAGGGTGCATATGCGCCATCTTCCCTCCGAACAAGGGTACTTCATTGCAGAGTACACAGTACTGCAGGATGAGAATATATTGCTGGAAAGGGAAAAAGAGATGGAGGTGCTGATGCGCTCATCCTTCGACCTGTTCGATCAATACGTAAAACTGAACAAGAAAGTGCCGCCAGAGGTGCTTACCTCTCTATCCAATATTGATGATCCAAGTCGTTTGGCCGATACCATGGCCGCTCATATGTCATTGAAGCTGGATGAGAAACAGCTAGTGCTAGAGATGTTCGATGTACAGCAACGGCTTGAACATCTTATGACCCTGATGGAGTCTGAGAGCGACCTGCTGCAGATGGAGAAAAAGATTCGGGGTCGCGTCAAAAAGCAGATGGAAAAGAACCAGCGCGAGTACTATCTGAATGAGCAGATGAAGGCGATTCAGAAAGAGCTGGGGGACATGGATGATGTGCCAAACGAGATAGAGGATCTGCAAAACCGTATTGAGAAATCCGGCATGAGCAAGGAGGCTAAGTCCAAGGCCCAGGCAGAGCTGAATAAACTCAAGCTGATGTCACCCATGTCGGCTGAGGCAACGGTAGTAAGAAACTATATAGATACCCTGGTGAGCGTCCCTTGGAAGAAGAGATCAAAGGTGCGCAATGATCTAAAGGTGGCAGAGGATGTTCTGGAAGCGGATCACTATGGTCTGGAGAAGGTCAAAGAACGCATTACTGAATACCTGGCGGTACAGCAGCGGGTGCGCAAACTCAAGGGCCCTATTCTTTGCCTGGTGGGGCCTCCTGGTGTAGGTAAAACCTCGGTGGGTCAATCCATATCCCGAGCCACTAATCGAAAGTTTGTGCGTATGTCTCTGGGTGGTGTACGTGATGAGGCCGAGATCAGAGGGCATCGTCGTACCTATATCGGCGCCATGCCCGGAAAGATTGTCCAGAACCTATCCAAGATTAAGACGCGTAATCCGCTGTTTTTATTGGACGAGATCGACAAGATGGCCATGGATTTTCGTGGCGATCCCGCCTCGGCCCTGTTGGAGGTGCTGGATCCTGAACAGAACCACACCTTCGTTGATCACTATCTGGAGGTTGATTTTGATCTTTCAGAGGTGATGTTTGTGGCGACAGCCAACACCCTCAATATTCCAGCGCCGCTGTTGGATCGTATGGAGGTAATCCATCTTTCTGGTTATACGGAAGATGAGAAGGTGAACATCTCCAAACGTTATTTGGTGCCAAAACAGATGGAGCACCATGGGCTGAAGGATGACGAACTGGCGATTGTGGACAGCGCTATCATAGATATTATTCGCTACTACACCAGAGAGGCCGGTGTGCGTAATCTTGAGCGAGAGATTTCCAAGATCTGCCGTAAGGTGGTTAAGGATATCCAGCTGGAAGATATCGATAAGAAAATTACCGTATCCTCCAAGGGCCTTAGTAAATATCTGGGAGTGAAGAAATTCAGGCATGGTTTGGCAGATGAGAAAGACCAGGTGGGACAGGTTACTGGTCTGGCATGGACCGAGGTTGGTGGCGAACTCCTGACCATCGAAGCAGCACTGATGCCGGGTAAGGGAATACTCAGTCACACTGGTAAGCTTGGTGAAGTGATGCAAGAGTCGATTCAAGCCGCTATGACCGTGGTACGAAGTCGGGCAGAAATATTTGGTTTGAACGATGATTTCTATCAAAAGAATGATGTACATATCCATGTGCCAGAGGGGGCAACACCCAAAGATGGACCTAGTGCAGGTATTGGAATGTGTACCAGCTTGGTCTCAGCCCTGACAGAGATCCCGGTGCGGGCGGATGTGGCCATGACTGGAGAGATAACCCTGCGAGGCGAGGTACTGCCTATTGGAGGCCTGAAGGAGAAGCTCCTGGCGGCGCACCGCGGTGGTATCAAGACAGTGATCATTCCTCATGAGAATGAGCGTGATCTGGTAGAGATTCCAAAAAATATTAAAGATAAACTTGAGATTAAGCCGGTGCGCTGGATTGATGAGGTTCTGGATATAGCCTTGACCAGTATGCCGATCTCAAAATCCGCTTCTGAAAAGAGTGGGGGTAAATCAAAGAGCGCCAAGGCAGGTACAGATGATGATGCTGCAAACAAGGATTTGACGCATCATTAGCCACTATATTGCACACAGGCGGATGGGGTTTTACAAGAACCGTCGCCTGAGCAATATGAGAGGACTATTTGTATTCTTGCGGACAATATGGACTACCCGGGTCAGTTTTATGAGCTATCTTGCTTCATATTTTAAGCGACCACCTCTGAAGCATGGCTTATGTTATGCTTCAGCAGGTGATGGCTTAACCTATTTCGCCAGCTAGTCCAGAAATACTGATACCTTCATGCAGCATAGGAGCGAGAAAAAACGTTTTAACGCATTGATTAGGGTGTCAAAAACCTGTTGCCGCGAAAAAATATTTACTGGGGGTTAAGAAACTGTGATCATGACCACAGAGCAGTCAAGTTTGTTTTGGAATAATGATCATTCTGGTTTGTCAGCATCTTAGCCATATAAAATTTCAATGATGTTGATTTAATGTAGATAAAAACAGAGTTTTTCGCCTACCACGCTTGACAGTTGTTTTAACCGCTTGGTATAAATTGACCCCGTTTGCGCGCATTATCAAGCCGTCGACAATAAACATTTATTCCACACCCAAAACTGGGTGTGAAGTCACTTTAAGGGAGAGAAAAATCCATGAACAAGACCGATTTAATTGATGCAATTGCAGAATCTGCAGACATCTCTAAGGCAGCTGCAGGCCGGGCACTAGACGGCTTCGTAGACGCTGTAACTGATGCTCTAAAGAAGGGGGATCAGGTTTCTTTGGTCGGTTTTGGTTCATTCACCGTACGTGAGCGTGCCGCACGTTCAGGACGCAATCCACAGACCGGTGCTACCATCCAAATCAAGGCTTCAAAATCTCCTGCATTTAAGGCTGGTAAAGCGCTTAAGGATGCCGTAAACTAGCGCGCTTTCTCAGGGTGCTTAGCTCAGCTGGGAGAGCATCGCCCTTACAAGGCGAGGGTCGCAGGTTCGATCCCTGCAGCACCCACCAAGGTTTTGGAGTGGTAGTTCAGTTGGTTAGAATAC
>JBNKJS010000013.1:0-3509 GCA_050291365.1 Sedimenticolaceae bacterium
ATGGTGATGCCGGGCGACAACGTGAAGATGACGGTGAAGCTGCATGCTCCTATTGCTATGGAAGAGGGGCTGCGATTTGCAATCCGTGAAGGTGGCCGCACTGTAGGCGCCGGCGTGGTATCTAAGATTATCGAGTAATAATAGTAACTGCATTGAGTGTTACGGACCGGCCTTTTTGGGCTGGTCCGTTTCTGGTTTCTTGCATTCGGAAACTCAGTGCTTAGTTTTAGGCCAGTGGCTCAATTGGTAGAGCAGCGGTCTCCAAAACCGCAGGTTGGGGGTTCGAGTCCCTCCTGGCCTGCCATTTTGCCGCCCAAGGGGCGTAATAGGCAGGAATGAACGCAAAGACAGAAGTTGAAGGTTCACCAATGGACACGGCCAAGCTTGCCTTGGCGGTTGTGTTGTTGTCCGCTGGAATTGGTGCTTTTTATTACTACGAAGATTATTCGTTGTTGTTACGCGTGCTAGGGCTGTTGGTTGTAGTTGGCGTGGCAGCGGCCGTGGTCATGCAGACGATGGTTGGGCGTAAGGTCTGGTCTTTTGCGTCAGATTCAAGGGCTGAGGTACGCAAAGTAGTATGGCCGACCCGTCAGGAAACAATGCAGATGACGTTGGTTGTCTTTGTTATGGTGCTGGTCATGGGAATTATCCTTTGGTTGGTAGACATGATGTTGATGAACATCGTCCGCGCGGTAACCGGGTAAGGGAAAGGAGATTATGGCAAAACGTTGGTATGTGGTTCACGCCTACTCCGGGTTTGAGGCAAAAGTTAAACTCTCGCTGCAAGAGAGGATCAGGCGGGCGGGCATGGAGGATATGTTCGGTGAGATCATGGTTCCCACCGAAGAGGTGGTGGAGATGCGCGCCGGTTCGCAGCGTAAGAGCGAGCGCAAATTCTTTCCCGGATATGTCCTGGTGCAGATGGAGATGACTGATGAGACCTGGCATCTGGTGAAGGATGTGCCAAAGGTTCTCGGGTTTATCGGTGGAACCGGTGATCGTCCGGCGCCTATCACTGAGAAAGAGGCAAATGCACTACTGCAGAGAGTGCAGGAAGGCGTGGAGAAACCGCGTCCGAAGATCCTGTTTGAGCCGGGCGAGGTTGTGCGTGTTATCGATGGTCCGTTTAACGACTTCAACGGCGTAGTGGAAGATGTTGACTACGAAAAGAGTCGTCTCAAGGTTTCTGTTCTGATCTTCGGGCGTTCCACACCCGTTGATCTTGAGTTTGGGCAGGTGGAAAAGGGCTAAGGAACTATATTAGTTCCTGGTGACAGTTAATCAGGGGAGCCACGGTAATCAGTCCTTGGCGCTTGAACCCAAAGCGAGGTAAACATGGCAAAAAAGATCGAGGCTTACATCAAGCTTCAGGTGCCTGCCGGTGAGGCTAATCCCAGTCCTCCTGTAGGTCCTGCCCTAGGGCAGCACGGTGTGAACATCATGGAGTTCTGCAAGGCGTTCAACGCCAAGACTCAGAACATGGAAAAGGGTCTACCTATTCCTGTGGTGATCACTGTGTACGCAGACCGCTCCTTCACCTTTATCACCAAGACGCCACCAGCCGCTGTGCTGTTGAAGAAGGCTGCTGGTATCGCAAAAGGTAGTGGTGTACCCAATATGGATAAGGTGGGCAAGGTCAATCGCGCCCAACTGGAAGAGATCGCAAGCACCAAGATGGAAGATCTGAATGCTGCGGATATGGACGCGGCTGTGCGTATCATAGCCGGTACTGCGCGCTCCATGGGTATTGAAGTGGAGGGGGTATAAGTCATGGCAAAGCTGAGCAAGCGCGCACGCGCAATCAAAGAGAAGGTGGATGCCAGCAAGCAGTATGTGGCTGAAGAGGCCTTTGCTCTGCTGAAAGAGCTTTCATCTGTAAAGTTTTCCGAGTCCGTGGACGTTGCGGTAAATCTTGGCGTTGACGCCAAGAAATCCGACCAGGTGGTGCGCGGTTCCACCGTGCTGCCCAAGGGCACTGGTAAGACCGTACGGGTCGCTGTATTTGCCCAGGGCGCCAATGCTGATGCTGCCAAAGAGGCGGGCGCAGATGTGGTTGGTTTCGAAGATCTGGCCGAGGACATCAAGGGCGGCAAAATGGATTTTGATGTGGTCATTGCCACTCCAGACGCGATGCGTATTGTTGGTCAGTTGGGTCAGATCCTTGGTCCGCGTGGACTTATGCCTAACCCCAAAGTGGGAACGGTGACCACAGATGTGGCCGAGGCGGTAAACAACGCCAAGGGCGGTCAGGTGCGTTATCGCAACGACAAGGCCGGCATCATCCATTGCCCTATCGGTAAGGTTGAGTTTGATCCAGCCGATCTGGTTGAGAATCTGAGTGCCTTGTTGCTGGATCTGAAAAAGGCCAAGCCAAGCTCGTCCAAGGGTGTATATCTGAAAAAGGTAACTGTATCCACGACTATGGGTCCAGGCCTGGTGGTAGATCAGTCTTCCTTGAAGATTTAATCGATCGTGGAGCCGGCTTAGGAAAAGCCGGCCCTGCTTAGAGATCTGTGTTTTTTGATCTCGATGCGGAATTCGTTCCGCATATTAACTTTGTAGCTCCGGCCAAATGGGTAAGTAGTAGCTCGCCTTAAAGGCCCGGTCGCTGTCAAAGACCGTGGGTGTACTTCGGTGCTTAAACGGCCAAAAGGGAATTTGGTTAGGCCTGCGCAGACGGAGCTTCGGAATCGGGTTTGTCCTGATGACGGTGCACGTTAACAACGCGGCATGCATTGTCTTGTCGTTATTTTTAATAGGAATCGTTGTTTGATTCCGCCGTAGTCAGGAGGTGACGAGTGCCGCTCAATCTTGAGGAGAAAAAAGCAGTCGTTGCTGAAGTCGCTGAAGTGGCTGGTAGTGCCTATTCCGCGATCGCTGCCGAGTATAGTGGTTTGACTGTAGGTGAGATGACCGAGCTGCGCGCCAAAGCGCGTGAGTCAGGGGTCTATCTGCGAGTAGTCAAAAACAAACTTGCTCGGAGAGCTTTCGAGGGTACGGATTTCGCCTGTATGGCAGATGGGCTGGTTGGTCAGCTTGTTCTTGCCTTCTCACAGGAAGATCCAGGTTCTGCCGCCCGCGTTATGAAGGACTTCTCTAAGGAGCATGACAAACTGGTTGTTAAATTGGTTTCAATTGGGGGCAATCTTCTTGCAGCTTCCGACATTGATACCTTGGCGAAGATGCCAACCTACGATCAGGCCATTAGCATGTTGATGGCAGTCATGAAGGCACCGGTTGAGAAGCTTGCTAGAACCATGAATGAGGTTCCAGGCAAGTTGGTTCGTACCGTTGCTGCAGTCCGTGATGCGAAAGAGGCAGCTTAGAGTTTTTACTTATTTAATCTTAGCCTAGAGCTAAGTTACTGATATTCAGGAGTTAATAAAATGGCCGTATCTAAAGACGATATTTTAGAAGCTATCGCCAGCATGTCCGTTATGGAAGTTGTAGAGCTGATTGAAGCGATGGAAGAGAAGTTTGGTGTAACTGCTGCCGCAGCTGTTGCTGCT
>JBNKJS010000014.1:0-20555 GCA_050291365.1 Sedimenticolaceae bacterium
TTGACAAATCAGCACCTTGGGTTAGGATAGTCACAGACGGATATTTCACTTTTCAAGGAGGAAAAGACCATGACACGTGCTCGCAATCAACTCATCTCTCTCGACACCACCCCCTACTATCACTGCATCAGCCGCTGTGTGCGTCGCGCCTTTCTCTGGGGCGAGGATTCCCTTACCGGCAAGAACTACGAACACCGCAAAGAGTGGGTCATAGTTCGCCTACGGGAACTGGCGGAGGTCTTCGCCATCGATATCTGTGCCTATGCCATCATGTCCAACCACTACCATCTGGTACTGCGGGTCGACAGGCAGGAAGCAGAGGAGTGGAGCAGCGTTCAAGTGGCAAGTCAGTGGGAAAAACTATACAGTCAGCCACTTCTTGTACAACGCTATCTGCGCGACGAGACCACCACCCGCGCTGAGGCGGCAAAAGCCGAAAAGATCATCGAGACCTGGCGTGATCGGCTGACCGATATCTCCTGGTTCATGCGCAGCATGAACGAACACCTTGCCCGGCGAGCCAACGAAGAAGACCGATGTACCGGCCGTTTCTGGGAGGGACGTTTCAAGAGCCAGGCTTTGCTGGACGAGGCTGCGGTGCTCACCTGCATGAGCTACGTCGATCTCAATCCGGTCCGCGCCGGTATAGCGGAAACACCGGAAGAATCAGACTTCACATCCATTCAGCAGCGTATCCAGCAACACGCAAAATCTAGAGCCAAATCAAAAAGCGCCACCGCCGAGTCGCAACCGTCACTCATGCCTCTGGTTAAGCAAAGCCAAGACCGGCATAAGAATGCCATCGGATTTGCCTTACTGGATTATTTAGAACTGGTCGACTGGGCGGGCAGGGCGATTCGAGAAAACAAGCGCGGTGCCATTCCAGAACATGTGCCTCCCATACTGCAACGGATAGGGCTGGAACCAGGACGATATCTGGAACACCTGCAAGGAGTAGCAGCAACAGAGAAACCAATCATGTTTGGACACGTCGACCAGATCCGACAAGCTGCAACCTCTCTGGGGCGCTGTTTCATCAAGGGAATCGGGGAAGCACAGCGGCTCTATCGACCGGCCTAGACCAGTAAATCCTTTTTTGTTGGATGATTACTCGCCTGAGCAGACTCGGGTTGGCTGCGTCATGCCTTAATTCCGCTGAATCGTGATATGCCATCAGAATTTTCTTGATTCAACTCCCTCTTTTGAATGAACAGGGATCGAATTCATCTAGCACCTAGTGGTGACCTGTTGGTAGTTGTAGGGTATAAAATATTAAATCATGGGTGTCCTTTTCTTCCAGCTTATCTCAATTTTAAGGCCGACGTCTCTCTATTTTATGCAGAGGGTGGGCTCTATCTACACACTGCCGATAAGAAGAGTGAGTTGGTGCTGCCCGTTGATAAAGGAGTGCTAGGATATTATATAATAAGCTCAATGGCTCCTGTTCCTGGAACTTCACTGATTCTTCTCGGAGAGGAGTACTTGACGCGTGGCCCCGGTAGTGTGCGGTTCCAACTGTTTGACCTAGATACAAGGCAAGTGTTGTTCAGTGATGAACGCTCAAAAGGGCATACCGTCAGCCATGTTCGAGTAATTGCAGGAACCGATGGTCATGTGGCTTTTTCATTCCTGGATTGGAACGATGGAAAATACCAAGTAGTACACTACCGTATACGCTGAATATATAAGGGTAGAAGTGATACTGACGGTTATTAAGATAATGCATTAATCTACGGGTGCAGCTTAGTAAATCCTTAGTGTGCGCGCTGTAGAAGTTTTTTTGTTGAAATCGGTTGGCCAAGGTGGTATCCCTGGGCAGAATACACATCTAGTTCGCGCAGCGCGCCTAGAATGGCTTCGCTCTCTACATATTCTGTAACCACCTTTTTCCCTCATGTAGTGAGATACGTCGGTGATGGATTTACCTATTCATAAACATGACGCCCACCAGAAAAAAGAGATACCCAGCCAAAATGGAAATTATTAACAAACCACAAGATATCTCTAATGCTGCCTAGGAGGCATAATTACCAGAGATCCGTAAAGGAGTGTTGGAAGTGATTACCGATGATATTGAAATGTTATACAATTCCTTAAGTGTCATCGAAACCCATGATTACTCAGTTTTTAGTGGGTGAACAGAATACGACTGTAATCGTGTAGATGTCCGCAGAAATAAAGTGTATGCGCATTACCTCCCTGAGTGCCCCTTGTTTTAATGGCTAGATAGGTAGAAAAATGGAAGAGAACATTAACACCAAACCATCCGTTGTCAAAAGAATTGGTGGTTATCTTCATCGTGTTGTGCCTATCGCTGATAAATCTGGAGAGATCATAAGTTATGCCCTGAAACCATTCATGGTTGAATTTAATCCGAGGGATGCATTTCAGGTGGTTGTAGGCGCTTCTATATTGGCTATTCCAGTTGCCTTAACGGAAGAGGCTTGGACCCTTGGAGAAAGGTTGCCCATAAACAATATCATCTATTTGGCTATCCTATCGGTTTCGTTCATTGCGATATTCGTTTACTTCAATACCTACAGATTTTGTTTTTCTGAACATGTGTTTCAGTATGTAAAGAGGGTAATCGGGACATATGTTTTGTCATTAATTGTTGTCGCTCTTATTCTGACAATCATTCAAAAATGCCCATGGGGAGTGGATGATATTTTAGCCATCAAAAGAATAATCATTGTTGCTTTCCCGGCGTCGATGAGCGCAACCATAAGTGACACAATTAAATAAACTAACTGTTAAATGGAGAGGGTTTGTTTAACGAGATAATTGGTGAACAAACGATAAACAGATGATAGGTCTCCTACTACTTGAAGTGAAAAAAAATGCATGTTGATCCATTAATCCCGCCACTTGTAGGTGTTGTTACCACCATACTAGCGCTAGGTTTGATGTTGCAGCTGTTTCGTCAACCACAACTAGTAGGTTACATACTGGCTGGAATAATCATTGGCCCCGGTGGATTTGGACTCATCACTGATTACGCAACCATTGAGCATTTGGGATCCATAGGCGTCACCCTGCTGCTCTTTTTTATCGGCATGGAGATTTCACCGCACCAGTTGGTGCGTGGCTGGCGTATTGCTGTACTTGGCACCCTGTTTCAGATCGTTGTCAGTGTAGGCCTGACCTGGGCAATAGGTGTCTGGTTGGAATGGTCACTGGGGCGCATTGTATTATTAGGCTTTGTCATCAGCCTGTCGAGTACGGCTGTTGTCCTGAAGCTGTTAAAAGACAGTGAGGAGCTTTCCACTAAAGCGGGGGAGAATGTGGTGTTGATCCTGCTGGCACAGGATCTGGCGGTGGTCCCAATGTTAATCGTTGTGTCTATGCTGTCGGGCGAATCACCCCTAAGTGGTGAGCTGATAAAACAGATTGTCGGCGGTATCACCATTACTGCCCTGGCAGTCTATATTATCACCAGGGAAAAACTGCATCTACCTTTTGCCAAACATATCAAGAAGGACCATGAGTTGCAGATATTTGCCGCGCTACTGATCTGTTTTGGTATGGCGTTTATTACCGGTATGCTCGGCCTGTCTGCAGCGCTCGGCTCATTCATTGCCGGTATGATAGTCGCCACCGCAAAGGAGACGGAATGGTTCCATCACGCATTAGAGCCACTCAGAGTGGTGTTCGTAGCCTTGCTGTTTGTCTCCATAGGTATGCTTATCGACCCAGGCTTCGTGGTGAAACATCTCCTTCAAGTTATTCTGCTGGTTGTCGGCGTGCTATTAACCAATACCTTTATTAATGCCGGCATACTTCGAGCCCTCGGCGATGACTGGCGTACCAGCCTCTACTCTGGGGCAATGCTGGCGCAAATCGGTGAATTCAGTTTTATTCTGATTTCCGTGGGCCTGCAGGCAACTCTTGTCACCCAATTTGGTTACCAGATGACCATTGCCGTTATATCTCTTACTTTGATGTTGAGCCCGATCTGGATCAGTGGAATGAAAAAGATTACCAAAATAGAGAAAGCTTCTTAGTTTATAGTTGAGGGTAGAGCTATGCATAATAGCGGCGCTTCCATTGAGTTTCAGATGAGTTTACTGATTACTCTGGTCATTGTGGTACTGCGTGACAGGTTTTATAGCGAGAGTCGGAATTAATGAAAGGAAAATATCTCATTATATGCCTGGTTGGTCTATTGTTAGGCATATCCCTTAGTCACGCTAGGGCTGAACAGGTTGCAGGTTGGATAGAATGGGCCAAGCTGGAGAACTATGACATCAAGTTCAAGGCGAAACTTGATACAGGGGCCAAGCACTCATCGATTAACGCGGAGGACCTGAAGGTGTTCGTCAGGGATGGAAAAAATTACGCAAGCTTCACGGTAACCAATAAGTCAGGTGAAAGCGTAATCATTGAAAAGCCGGTTGCTAGAACGGCAACTATAAAGCGCCATTTTGACAAGGTGCATGAGCGCCCGGTTATCTTCCTGAAGATTTGCATTGGCGGTTTTTACAAGGAGGCGGAATTCAACCTGATTGATCGCACTGGATTTAACTATCAGCTCCTTATCGGCCGCTCCTACCTGGCGGGAGATCTTCAGGTAGATTCTGGACGTATCTTCCTGCTGTCTGGCCGCTGCAAATAACCGCCGGGAGATCAAGTTGAACTATAGGCATCTATATATCCTATCGGCGATACTCTCCTGCATTGGATTATCGGTGTTTGTCTATAAAGCCTTTGTGCTCAATTTTCCGTTGAAGGTCAATGAACAGATTCAACGCTGGGATATCGAGGCGCGGGTTAGGTTCGTTGCCGGTAGGGGAGCCATTAAGGTCAATCTGGGATTGCCATCTTCATCGGACCGTTTCCTGGTGGTGGATGAACAGTTCGTATCGCGCGGTTTCGGCCTGACTACACAGAGAACAGAAAACCTTGGTCGCATGGCAGTTTGGACCTACCGCAGGGGCAAGGGTGAGCACGTGCTATATTACCGCGCTACCCTGCAGGCGTTACAGACTAAACAGGCTGGGATAAAAAAACAGAAGGCGCCGCCTGTAGAACCACCCAAGTTGTCTGATTCCGAACTGGCTGCCGCCCAGTCCGTTCTACAGGTTTTGCGGGAACAGTCTGCAGACAATGAATCCCTGATTATACTATTGTTGAAACGTCTTAAAGAGACAGGTACAGATCCCAATATAAAACTGTTGCTGGGCGCTAACGGCAATATACAGAAGCGTGTATCCATTGCTCAAAACATCTTGAGATTGCACGGATTGCCCGCCAGGATCGTCTCTTGTCTACGCATTCAAGGTTCCGGGACCAAGGTTCCTGTACAACCATGGTTGCAGGTTTTCCATGCCGGCGCCTGGCAGAGCTTCGACCCTATATCGGCCGATGTTGGTTTGCCCGCTGATCACTTGATCGTCAACATCGGCGAAGGCAATCCGTTAACCGTTTTCGGCGGGAGAGGTGCGAAGCTTGAATGGTCGGTGCGGAGAAACGAGGAGGAGGCACTGTCGGCGGCGGTCGCAAGGGGCAAGTTACTCAGCCACCAGATGATAGACTTCTCTCTGTTCAATCTGCCGCAGGAGTCACAGCAGGTATATAGGGTGCTTTTGCTTATCCCATTGGGCGCTTTCCTCATGGTGTTGTTGCGCAACATAGTAGGCATAAAAACCTTTGGCACCTTTATGCCTATCCTGATCGCGTTGGCCTTTCGTGAGACACAGCTATTGTGGGGTGTGATTCTTTTTGTCTCCCTGGTAGGCGTTGGCCTGTCAATTCGCTTTTATCTGGAACATTTGAAACTGTTGCTGGTACCCAGGCTCGCTTCATTACTGATCATCGTAGTGATTCTGATGGCCTTCATCAGCATTATCAGCCATAAGCTAGATTTGGAGCGCGGCCTATCTGTAGCCCTGTTCCCCATGGTGATCATTTCTATGACCATTGAACGCATGTCCATCGTATGGGATGAACGTGGTGCAGCCGAGGCTTTGCAACAGAGTCTGGGCAGCTTGCTGGTGGCTGTGTTGAGTTACCTGCTTATGTTCAACCGGGTTGCAGAACATCTTGTGTTCGTATTTCCGGAACTGCTGCTGATTCTGCTGGCTATTACCCTGCTCCTGGGTCGCTACTCCGGCTACCGCCTGCTCGAACTGATCCGATTTAAGGTGCTGGCAGGGGAGAAATCATAATGTTCCGGCTGGCCCGTACCTTGAAGGAACGCGGGGTGCTTGGCATCAACGGCCGCAATGCACTCTACACTCTAACCTATAACCAGCGACGCTTATATCCCTTGGTGGACGACAAGCTTAAGACTAAGAGACTGGCGCAGCAGGCAGGTATCGCCGTGCCTGAGCTATATGCTGTGGTCGAGATACAACGTCAAATCAAGGATCTGGAAACGCTACTGCAGCCATACAAAGATTTCGTTATAAAGCCAGCTTCAGGCAGTGGTGGCGACGGCATAGTTGTTATTACCCACCGCAGCAAGGGGCTCTTCCGCAAGGCCAATGGACAACTTGTAGAGCTGGCGCAATTGCAGCACCATCTCTCCAATACCCTAAGTGGTATGTACAGTTTGGGTGGCCAACCAGATAAGGCTTTAATCGAATATCGTGTGCGTTTTGACCCGGTGTTTGAAGCGATCAGCTACCAGGGAGTGCCAGATGTTCGCATAGTTGTGTTTCAGGGTGTGCCAGTCATGTCCATGGTGCGCTTGCCGACCCGCATGTCAGACGGTAAGGCCAATCTCCATCAAGGCGCCATCGGTGCCGGCATCGATCTGGCGACCGGCAGAACACTTACAGCGGTTTGGCGCAACCAAATCATCGACGAGCACCCGGATACAGGTAATCTGATAACCGGTGTGCAGATACCTGGTTGGGAAAAGCTGCTGGAACTATCGGCCCAGTGTTACGAGCTGACAGGCCTTGGCTATATGGGGGTCGACCTGGTATTGGACCAGGAGCTAGGCCCATTGATCCTGGAGTTAAACGCCCGCCCCGGGCTCAATATCCAGATAGCTAACAATGAGGGGCTGCTGCATCGCCTGAACCAGGTCGAGCGGGAGATCGGTTGTCTTGAATACATGGAAAACAAGATCAAGTTTGCACGGGAAAGATTTGCTGTTGGTGGCTTAAGAGAAGGTTAGGGTCCAATATAATAACTCTGTGGGTAGCGCTATTTCCTATCGAGTTAGCATGATTATGGGGATAAAGAAGAGCCCTTTGTATAAATGCATCATACTGTTATGCCTGGTGCCGAGGACAAGGGCGTGAAGTCTGTATCAGGCTAATTAGGACACCCACTCTAAACTTGCCCTAAGTGGTTTCATCTTTAGGGTGGGTGTCAAATTTATTGATATTTATTGTCCGATCTATTTGGTTACCAGATGACCATTGCCGTTATATCTCTTACTTTTATATTGAGCCCAATCTGGATCAGTGGAATGAAAAAGCTTACCAAAATACAGAAAGCTTATTGATTGGCAGTTTAAGGTGGGGGCAGTTTAAAGTGGGTGTCCATTTAATTGGCAATAACACATCGGTTTTTGCCGCTGGTCTTTCCAATGTACATGGCATTGTCCGCCTGCTCAATAAGTTCATGCAATGATTTGTTACGAGTTTCATTAGATGCCAGACCTTGAGTAACAGTCATAGTGAACTCAACTGCCTTGCAAACCATATTTTTCTTCTCTATATTCGTACGTAACCTTTCTGCTACTACAGTAGCATGTTCGATATCTGTTTCTGGCAGCAGGATAATAAACTCCTCACCACCCCATCTTGAGACAATATCCCTAGGCCTCACTGTCTCATGAAGTATCGCTGATACATTTATTAGGGCCTGGTCTCCGCATGTATGGCCGTATTTATCGTTAATACTTTTAAAATCATCAATATCCAAAATAATTATCGACAAGGTAGAATTGTCCCGCCTAATTTCTTTCAATTCATTTTCTGCCAAGTGAATAAAAAGGCGTCGATTATATAAACCAGTCAACTCATCAGTTGTTGAGGCGTGTTCCAGCTTACTGCGGACATCATTGTTTATCTTTGAGTAGAATAACGAAACAAATACCGCGCTGGTTATAAACGCAGTGGAGTTGAAGCCTCTGATGTTTGATGTATGGGTTTGGTCAAGTATGTATGGCGGTACATAATCTATAAGGGCTATATCTAAAATGGTGAAAGCAATTATTACTAAAATCAACTTGCCTGTTCTAGTCGCCTTGGAATCACCATAAGTCAAGAATGTCAAAGCACCTAACAAAATAATATAGTAGTGAAATCCGCTATGCGTGCCCACGTAGTAACTAGCAAAAGCTGCGTGGCTCATTATCTCAATATAGACAAGCCAACTTATAAGAACAGTATTGTTTCGCTCTAACGATGATTTGATGGTTATTAAACAATAGGCATAAATCAACACACTGAAGGTGTTGAAAATAACCATAGGGAAGATGCCAAGGTAGAAAAACAGAACCAGAAATAGCACATGAACAGTTGCAGCAGCTAATAAGGAGTATTTGCCGAATATTAAGAAATCACTGAAAAACAGCTTTTTCCACCTATTGCTCTGTATGATGATTCTATTTGCCAACTTTAACGGATCAACCTGCACTTATTTCAATTAGGGTCTACTCTTGCCTATATATGCACCTAGGGTGTCTATATAAATATAGCATTAATTAACCTATTGATAAGATTCAGGAAAAGATTAGCAAAAAAAGACACCCATCCAAAATGAAAAGCCGGTCAATTTCTATCTCACTTGTTGAGTCTTGTTGTCTGAAATTCACATAAGGGCGGTTTTTGCCAACAACAGCAAGTTCGAGATGCAACACCTTAAATTACAAAGAGAAAAGGGGTAAGAGGTGAACCTTTAAATTCTGTAGCGGTTCTTTCTGATGTCAGAATTTATTAGGGTTGCAACAAAGCCTTGCCGGATCGGCAAGGCTTTGTTGTACGGCGAAATAGTCCCAAGCCGATTAGTGAAGAAGCAAACAGCCAGAACGCAGCAGGAAGAGGCACAGCATTGACAGATACAGAAAATGCACGCGTGGGAGTATCCCGATAATATACAGAGTAATCGGTGCCATTAGTTTCGTTATACATCACCATGTGGAAGTCCCCTGTCGGTTCTGTGTTAACTGCAGACCAACTGAAGCTGCCGACGACATCCAGGTCTGTTTCTGCCGTCAACCAGTAGGTCTGGTTTGCATTCAAAGTAACGGCGTTGCCATTGCTGATTGCAAAATTCGTTACCCCGTTGCTGGTATCTCTGCAGCAATATATATCATCAAAGTTGTATGTCTGACTCCAAACCTGAGCACCTTCCACGCCACTATTGTCTGCATAGAGCGAAAGACGAAAACTGCTTTGCGGAGTGTAGCCATTGCCTGGGCCCCACATCGCTGCGGTAATACCTGCCAAGGTTCCAGTCACGGAGGCCTCGAACGATACCCCTATCAAACGCATAACAGTATCGTCTGTATCCGGAGTTCTATCGCCAATCCAGTTGCCACCTGGACCGTATAAGTCCCCAGGCTGACCAAAGCTGTTATAGGTATAGACAGATGCTGCACTTACAACACCGGCAAATGACCCCAATACCAAGATAGATGCGAACATCAAGACTCGTAGCTTCATGACTGGTGACTCCCTTATCCATTAAAGGTGTATTCGATAAGCCGTGCGTGTACCTATCAAGAGATTGGTGCGTATACGATGCTTCTTAGCGCTGAAGAACTTTAGCCAGGAAGGGAAGGTACAAGCTGTCCATAGCCCTGACTTTGATGTTGGTAGTGATTATGTTGTTGAGAGAAAAATTGAGCAACTCATGAATATGAGTTATGTGATAATAATCACATGGAAGAAAAAACTAAATACACAAGACAGTTAGACACCCCAACTAAATCAAGGATTGATTTTAAAAATATTTACATCTTGCCCAATGGCTAACATGCTGGAGAAAAATGGTCTTTGAAAAATATTTAGCTTCTTCATGGTGCATTTGATACACATGGCATTGTGCCAACTGTTTTTTTAAAATAATAGATTGCTTCAAAATATTTGGTGGGTTACGCAAACAACGCTAACCCACCATGCATTAAATATGATGATAGGGAGCGCATCCTTTCTCCCTTCTAATTTATCCGCCAGGACTTCCCAGCCACCACCGTTGATGTGATGTCAGATGTATGCCTGTTATGTTGTATTTTCCAGCTACCAGCTGTGCGGCATTTTGGATTCCGCCTTCCTTGCTTATCATGGATGCAAGTTTTGGATCTTCGAGTAGATCATATAGTGAGCGTCTATCACCGTTAACATATGCGGTTGTGCTGACCAGCCTCACACCGTGACTGTAGTCTGCGTACTCGGCGTGGTGAACTGTGCTTAGTGGCTGAATGGGTTGTCCGTTTGGATGCTGCCAACCGTAGATAGCAACACGGCCTTGCTTTTCCCGCAGTCTGTTGGTTATTACTAGGTCTTTCTTTTGGCCCGCCAACAATGAACCCAGGGGAATTCTCTTTGTCCGTCTCTGTTGTTCCACCATACGATTGTGTTGTGAATAGTATTCGGTCGAACTCATTTTCGGACCAGGCGTCATTGGCTTTGGTTTAAGATGTTCATCGGTCTGGGCATAGATGGCATCAACAATTTTAGGAGTTGGTAAAACAAAACCAAATCGCTGTGCAATAGTCGTTGCTGCATTCATTCCCATGGGAATACGCAGAAAATCACGGTTCGACCCCACTGCAAGATAATCCGGCATGACACATAGGGTGATTTCTGTCCGGGTGCCGTTAGGCATGGTTTTCTTGATGGTCACCGGCTGCAGGCGACGCAGGAAGCTGGGGATGTTCCCGGCCATGACTTGATTAAGGATCAATGCCTCACGTTTTTTGCCACTAGACCCATGTACTTTAGCAACAAAGCTTGAGCCGCCAATAGCACCAGGGGTGCGGCTGGGAATGGCATTGGTGAGGGAGGATTTACAGAAATGTACGTCTTCTTCGGAGGCGTATACCGCTTCATCGGAGGAGTATACTGCTCCTGGAGTCACAACTAATGTGACGACAAATGATATGACTGCTACAAATATTAAGGATCTAAACAAAGCGCGTCCTCTAATTACATTGATAAGTTAATAATTTTGCTCCTTATTTTTTATTTTCTTTAGGTGCACAACATACGATGGGGCGCGATTGTATTACTAAATACGTGCAAATTACAAGGGATATATCGTGATTTGTGCGAAATATCACAATATATAGGATGGTAAGCGTTAAATTCCCTCTTTTCTTCGTCAGATCAGGCAGTTAACAAAAACCATCAACCCGCTGCTTGAACGCGGGGTAGCGGTAGATAGCAAGGACTGTTCCTGCGGTAATAGGTGATCTAAGGATGGAATGCTGGGCCGTAGGGTTAAATGCGTTGCCTTTTTACCTTTCACCCTAACCCCCTCCCCCTGGGGGAGACGACTCCAAGGATGGAGGAGGTAGGGCGACGCAGGAGGCCAAAGCCGAGGGTTGGGGTGAGGGGAAAATTAGTATCTCTGCTCAAACTCCTGCCAATTACGGAAGGTCTCTCCAGTAGAACATTTTACCGGATGACCTACAGCATATTTGTCATGGTGGGGGAGTCTTACAAAGTAGGATCCCTGGACATCATTGTTGTGTGAGTTGCTTTCATTTCTGTTGTAGATAACCTTGGCAGAGATCTTCTTTGTGCCTGATCTGCCCCAACTATGTCTCCTCTTGATGGTGTGGGATGCTCCCGCCGCCAAGGGGGGGATGTTGTAGGTTTTTGTCCCTTTCTGTTTGACGTAAAAACGTAGTTTGGTGTTGGCCATTCCACTGACGTTACCACTTCCAATATTCTTTACCACAGCGCGAATATCTCTTTTCCCACCAACTGGCGGTCTTTTATCGTTGTCGACACAGACGATTAGATCTGGCAGAGCATGCACGCCAAAGGTCCAGTTCTTTCTGTTATTGTTGTTATCAAGTTCCGGAATCATGTCTGCCGGGTCTAGTGAGAACTCACAGGTGTAGTTTCCGGCCTTGGGAACCGGAAAGTTTTGCACAAAGGTAACACCTTGGTTTTTCTGCAGGGTCACATTCATCTCTTGTCGATAGATCTTGTCGGCCAGGCCTCCCGGTCTTTTTAGTCTCATGACAACAACTGGATTTTGCGCAGGCGCTTTACCGTAATTCATCACATTGCCTTCGAATCTCACGGTTTGTCCTTCACCTGGGTTCTGGGGGGTTACTTTAATTACGCCGACCTGGAGATCAGGCAGATCACAGTTTTTCAATGTAAACACACCTGTCTGGGCGTTAACAGGTGTAGGGTTTTGTGCAGTAGGGGAGGCGCTGATCTTAATTATATAGCTGTCCGGATTTGATGCCCCGCCGTCCCAGGGAAAACTACCATTGTTGGAGGCGTTTATTGCCAGGGTACGTTTAACAGACTGTCCATTCGGATGCATCAGAAAGATACTTACCTTATCGGCCATGGGGCCAGATATGTTCCAATTAATCGTTTGTGGTTTGAATAGGCAGTATTGCTGGCCAGCAACAGGGTTGGTGATTGTTATGGATCCCCCCCAGGAAAGTGTTGGCAGGGAAAGGATAATCAATATAAGCAGTGCAATCTTTTTCATTGGACCCCCTTGTTATAGTTTTAATCTAGTTCTTATGTTGTATAAAGAGTCACTTCTGAGTTTCTAGTCAACACCTCATTCATACAGCTATTCCAGTACAGAATCAAGGGTAAAGATCTCAGTTTATGGGGTATGTCCAGCAGCGTATAGATGTGCCGCAAATATGAATTGCAATAGGGATTAGAAAAGAGTGGTGATCAAGAATTACAGGTTTTGATTTTCGTGGACATAAAATTACAGGATGTAGAAGTAGTACAGACAGGTACTGTATACGGACTAAAGGATGGAATTTTACAGATCTATATCAGTAATAGCGCCGCCGCTACTTTGCGCCCCTCAGCTACTAGGACGTTGTAGGTGCGACATGCCGCCGGGGTTGTCATAATCTCAATCCCAATGTTCATTTCAACCAGGGTTGCATATAAGGCGGGGTTTGGAAAACGCTGAGTGGCCCCGGTACCGAGGATGACCAGTTGAGGTTTGAGGTCGGCCAGGGGGTGAAAATGCTCAGGTGTCAGATCTTCAAAAAGCTGAGGCGGCCACTCGCCGATGATCTGTTGCGGAGTCACTATTACGCTGCTGGTGTGGCGGTATTCGTTTACTACCAGCTCTCCAGTGTCGTAAGAGCGAATAATGTAGTTATCGCCTTCATCTGCTAAGTTAAATTTCATGGATTTAAGATACCCAAAGCCAATAGGTGCGGCAAGTTAATATCTATTCTTCCCCCTTTCTCCAAAGGGGAGAGGGGGTAAATAGGATGGTATTGATCTTAAGGCCATTAAAACCCAGCTATGCGCCTAATTATTTTGACTTTTTGTTGTCTGCTCAGTTACCTTACTCGTTTGTTTTTTATAACCCACACCAGTAGAGGTCAAAGTGTCTACGCCCGAGATGGAAGAGTTTAATAGAATTAGGCGGCTACCGCCCTATGTCTTTAATATTGTTAATGAATTAAAGGCAGAAGCGCGAGCGCGGGGCGAAGATATCATTGATTTTGGCATGGGTAATCCAGATCAGCCGACACCACAGCACATCGTCGATAAGATGGTTGAAGCGGCTCAACGCAGAGATACCCATCGTTACTCTATGTCCAAGGGAATTCCGCGTCTGCGGCGCGCTATTACCAATTGGTATAAGGATCGTTATGATGTAGACCTGGATCCAGAGACCCAGGCCATTGTGACCATCGGCTCAAAAGAGGGGCTGGCCCATCTGTCCATGGCCTGTGTTGGACCGGGTGATTCGGTGCTGGTTCCCAACCCGTCCTATCCGATCCATCCCTATGGCTTTGTTATAGCTGGTGCTGATATTCGCCATGTGCCGCTGGTGCCAGGTGTGGATTTTTTTGCCAAGCTGGAGAAGGCGATTACCGACTCCTGGCCACGCCCCAAGATGCTGGTGATTAATTTCCCTGGTAACCCAACCACCCAGTGTGTCGATCTGGAGTTTTTTCAGAAGGTGGTGGATATCGCCCGGGAGCATAACATCTGGGTGATTCACGATCTGGCCTATGCCGACATAGTGTTTGATGGCTACAAGGCGCCATCTATCTTGCAGATCCCGGGCGCGGAGGATATTGCCGTAGAGTTCTTCTCTCTATCCAAGAGCTACAATATGCCGGGATGGCGCGTTGGATTTATGTGCGGCAACAAGACCTTGGTGGCTGCCCTGGCGCGCATCAAATCATACCTGGACTACGGTATGTTCACTCCTATCCAGGTGGCATCCATTGCCGCTCTGGAGGGACCGCAGGATTGCGTAAAAGAGATTCGAGATATGTACGAGAGTCGACGCAATGTTCTGTGCGATGGTCTCAATGCTGCCGGTTGGCCGGTGGAAAGACCCAAAGCAACCATGTTTGTGTGGGCGCCAATCCCAGAACAGTATAAGGAGATGGGTTCTCTGGAGTTCAGTAAAAAGTTGTTGATTGATGCCAAGGTTGCAGTATCACCTGGCGTCGGTTTTGGCGAATATGGTGATGACCATGTGCGTTTTGGTCTGATCGAAAATGAACACCGAACCAGACAGGCGGTGCGCGGGATCAGAGATATGATTAGAAATGATACCAAGGCAGGTTTTTTTGCAACAGCTAAGAGTGTAGGAGAGAAAGATTGAATCCGGTTAAAGTTGGTCTGTTAGGCTTAGGCACGGTTGGTGGCGGAACCTTTAAGGTTCTGTCCAGAAATGCAGAAGAGATAGCGCGCCGCGCTGGTCGCGGTATCAGTATCACCCATGCTGCAGCTAAAGGTTTTGATCCATCCACTCTTTCTGGGGTTGAGAATATCCAGCTGACGGATGATGCTTTTGAGGTGGTGGATAATCCGGATGTGGATATCATCATCGAACTGATCGGTGGTTATTCGCCCGCCAAGGAGCTGGTGCTTAAGGCGATTGAGAACGGCAAGCATGTGGTTACCGCCAACAAGGCCCTGATCGCCCTGCATGGAGATGAGATATTTGCCGCAGCCCAGGCCAAGGGAGTGATCGTGGCCTTTGAGGCCGCGGTTGCCGGCGGTATTCCTATTATCAAATCTATCCGTGAGGGCCTGGCTGCGAATCAGATTCAGTGGGCTGCCGGCATTATCAACGGCACCGGTAACTTTATCCTCACCGAGATGCGGGACAAGGGGCGTGATTTTGATGATGTGCTGGCCGAGGCCCAGGCCCTGGGCTACGCTGAGGCCGATCCTACCTTTGATGTGGAGGGTATAGATGCGGCGCACAAACTGACTATCATCGGCTCCATCGCTTTTGGCATCCCGCTGCAGTTCGACAAGACCTACACCGAAGGTATCAGCAAGATAACCGGTTCGGATGTGGCCTATGCCAATGAACTGGGCTATCGCATCAAACATTTGGGTATCACCCGCAAGAGCGAACGCGGTATCGAGATGCGGGTGCATCCGACCCTGATCCCGGAGAAACGCCTCATTGCCAATGTGGATGGGGTGATGAATGCGGTCATGGTGATGGGTGATGCGGTTGGTCCTACCCTCTATTACGGCGCCGGAGCGGGATCAGAACCTACCGCCTCTGCAGTGGTGGCCGATGTAGTGGATGTGGTGCGTGCCATGACGGTTGATCCAGAGAATCGGGTGCCGCACCTGGCATTCCAGCCAAGCGAACTGTCTGACCTGCCGATCCTGGATATAGAGGATGTGGAGACCTCCTACTATCTGCGTATGCAGGCGCAAGACAAGCCGGGGGTATTGGCACAGATTACCGGTATCCTGGGTGAGGCGGGGATTAGTATTGAGGCCATGCAGCAGAAGCAACCAGCTGAAGGCGAGACCCATGTGCCACTGATAATGCTCACCAATAAGGTGCTGGAGCGCCAGATGAATCAGGCTATCAGCAAGATCGAGGCCATGGATTCTGTCAACGGGGCCATTACCCGAATCCGCATGGAGCAGTTGGAGGGGTAGATCTCCACCCATGCAGCCTAAAGGCATAGATATACTGGTCCCTGGACTTATGGGGCCAATGCCCGTCCTGGGGGATATTGATGTTAAGCCCAATCCGGGTATAGAGAGAGCCCTTTCCAGGGCCAATCTATCTGTGATCACTCCCAAGGATTACACCTCTACGCTGTTTTTTCTGTTTGGCTTGAACCAGGATCAATCTGACGATCTGCCAACCGCCCCCTATTGTCGTCTCGCCGACAGCGCAGAGCATGATGACGCTTACTGGTTGCAGGTTTCACCGGTGCATCTGCGGCCGGACGGGGACAAGCTGCTGTTGTTCGATGTGGCTCATCTGAAGTTATCCATGGATGAGGCGCAGCAACTGGCCGATATGGTGCGGGAACACTTTAGTGACCATGGTTGGCGCTTAGAGTTGTATGACCCGCAGCGCTGGTACCTGCGCTTGCAAGACCGCCTCAATATACGAACATCTCCACTATCAGATGTAATCGGCAGAAATATCGATAGCTTCCTACCTCGGGGCGAGGATGCAATGGATTGGCACTTTATACTTAATGAGCTGCAGATGCTGTTGCATATGTCCAAGGTAAACCTTCTGCGTGAGGGCAGGGGGCTGCTACCGGTGAATGGTCTCTGGTTGCATGGTGGTGGTAGTTATCAGGCAATAGAGCAGGCAAGCTATGCTGTGGTGTCTGGTGATGATCCACTGCTACGAGGTATGGCGCTGGCCGCAGGAGTTGAGCCTTCTCCTTTGTGTCAGGATAGCGCTGAACTTATATCAGATAAAGCGAGGCATTTGGTGGTGTACGATCGATTACAGCGCTCAGTATTGGATGCCGATCCATATGGCTGGATAGACGCCCTGGAAATATTTGATAAATGGCTGGAGCCATTACTGGGGGCAGTTCTATCTAACCGCCTGGGTTATATCGATATCTACCCCTGTAACGGCAACATCTATCGTCTTGGTGCCAGATCTTTGCGTCGTTTTTGGCGCAGGCGTAAGCCCCTGAGCTACTACATTTCCAGTTAGAGCTTCTTAATGAATCCCACCAGATAGAGCAGGATAATGGCTCCGACCACTGCGGTTACTATGGAACCGATTACTCCTCCGGCAGTAATACCAAGTAGTCCGAACACAAAGCCGCCGATAAGGGCGCCGATGATTCCAACAATAATATTTCCTACTAGCCCGAAACTGCGTCCCTTCATAATGTTTCCGGCCAACCAACCTGCTATTGCGCCAATTAGTATAAAAATCAGCAGCGACATGATATCCATGGCAATTCCCCTTTTGTTATCTCAATTATCTAATAGTGAACGAATCATTTTACCTGTCGGTCGACTACAATCTGCAAACCATCTTTCAGGGCATCAATGCGCTTGGCCTTGAGCTGGTATTTCTCGAATCTTTTCACGATCCCATGTTTTCTTAGTGTGCGGTAGACCGATTTTTTACAATCTACCAGGAAGGTTTCGCTGTTGATTGCCCAGGCGTTGTGCAGTATGTCTTCCAGGGCGCGACAAGAGGTGAAATCGATGTGCGACACATCTGAAAGGTCTAAAATCAGTACATCGTACTGTTCGAAGTCAGCTAGTCTTCTTGCCATGCCTTTTGCTGCACCGAAGCTCATGGGGCCGGAGATGTGGTAGAGCAATATGCGGCCTTTCGCTGCCTCCAGTATCTGGGATTCCTCCTCGGTTAGAGGATCTTCCTCATGAGGGTTTGTAATAGCGGTGACTGACTCCAGTTGCAAATCAACCATGCGCTGCAAGAAAATAAATGACGCCATGATCATGCCCACTGCAACCGCAGTAATCAGATCGACGAATACCGTCATGAAGAATACCGTCAGCATTATTACAATTCCAGCCAGAGGAACAGAGCGCAGACGCTTCACGTAATCCCAGTCGATGATATCGGTGCCTACCTTTACCAGGATACCGGCCAGCAAGGCGTGCGGGATATAGCGGGCCACGGTTCCTGCCCCCAGTACAATAGCCAGGAGCACCAGGGCGTGTAGGGCGCCTGATATAGGAGTAAGACCGCCTGCGCGCACATTGACTACCGTTCGCATGGTGGCTCCGGCACCGGGTAGTCCACCGAAAAAACCGGCGATGGTGTTACCAATGCCCTGACCAATAAGCTCACGATCTGATTTGTGATAGGTGCGGGTAACGTTATCCGCCACCAGTGAGGTCAGCAAGGAGTCGATGCTACCAAGGGCTGCAAGCATCAGTGCTGATTTTATCATCCCAGCCAACAAATTAAACTCAAAGACCGGCAGTGCTGGTGCAGGTATTCCAGTAGGTATGTTACCCAGTACAGATACATCGCCCACTCTGTAGATGGCCTTGCCATCCTCCACCGCACTGGTGATATCTCCGCCGTGCCATAGATAGAGCGCTGCGGTGCCAAGGATAAGGGCAAGTAGGGGTGATGGCATGATCTGGTTAATGCGATTCGGCAGGAAATAGACAATAACCATAGCAATACAGCCAACGATTAGTGGTTCTGGTATAGGGTTTGCCAAGATCTGTGGCAATACCTCAATGGATGCCATAGGTCCTGGCACCGCCGGGTAACCGAGAAGGGGAGGTAGTTGCAGCAGGATGATGATAACTCCGATACCGCTCATGAAACCAGATACAACAGGGTGGGGTATCAGGTTTATATATTTACCCATCTTCAACAGGCCGAAGGCAACCTGGAACAGTCCGCCCATGATTACTACGGTAAAGGCTAGGGCAGCACCATGGGCCGGGTCATCTGGAAACATGGCGGTGTATTGGGTGAAGACCGCAGCCATTACAACCGTCATAGGACCTGTGGGTCCGGAGACCTGGGCTGGGGTGCCACCAAACAGGGCTGCAAACAGACCAACAAAGATAGCGCCGTAGATGCCGGCAATAGGCCCGGCTCCGGATGATACCCCCATGGCCAGTGCCAGAGGAAGGGCTACAACCGCTGCAGTTAGTCCTCCGTATATGTCGCCTTTGATATTATTGAAATGTAGTCCGTGAACAAAGCTCATCTAAAAAACCCTTAAATATGATGTCAATCACGCGAGACAGCTTGCGCCAATAAGTCTAACATAGGTTTTTGCTCTAGCTACTCAAAAAAAAGGGAGACTAAAGTCTCCCTTTTCTTGGTCAGTTGTATATACAACAACTGCTATTTTCTGCCAGGCTTCAACCGGTCGATACCCATAAGGTTCAAGGCATACTTCTGATACAGTGGCTCGGTAGTACCCTTCTTCATGTTGCGAATAAAGTACTTTTCGAACAGAACCTTGGCCCAATGTACCCAGCGTCCGCGACGCGCCCAGGTTACATTACGCGGTGGAATCTGAGGCAGGGCGATAAATGCCGCACCCACATCACCCATGTCGGCCAGACAGAAGGCGTTCCAGGTTGCTACCGCCTCGGCTTCGCCTCCATTGATGTCATGCCAGATATTATTCACGGTTGCGGTAACCATGGATTCAATCATATACCCGGTTTTGGGTGTGCCGGTGGGGATAGGGGTTGCCTCTACCGGTGGTATGGCGATACACACGCCCACGGAATAGATGTTCTGCCATTTCGGATTGCGTTGGAATTTATCCACCTTTACGAAGCCACGAGGATTTACCAGATCTTCTCCTACTGCGTTGACTGCATCCACGCCTTTGAATGCGGGTAGGATCATTGAGAAGTCGAAATCCAGCTCATGCTGATCAGTCTCTTCTCCCTTGCTGTTATGTTCAGCTACAAACATCTTTCCGGCTTCTACCTTGTTGATCTTTGCATTGGTAATAAAGGATATGTGGCGCTGGCGTAGTTCTGTTTCCAGCAGACCTTTGGAGTCACCTACACCACCAAGACCCAGATGACCAATATATGGTTCTGAGGTAACGAAGGTCATAGGTACCTGATCTCTAATGCGTGCGCGGCGCAGGGCGGTGTCCATGATAAAGGCAAACTCATAGGCAGGTCCGAAACAGGATGCGCCTTGAGCGGCACCTACCACAATTGGACCTGGGGATTTGACAAACTCCTGCCATTTTTCATAGGCCTCTTCGGCGTGACCTATGGTACAAACGGAATCTGTGTGTCCGCCATTTTCTGGGCCAAGTCCTTCAATCTCCTCGAAGGCCAGCTTGGGGCCGGTGGCAATAATCAGATAGTCGTAGTCTACTGATGTGCCGTTGTTCAGGATTACGCTGTTATCATCTGGCTTGATCTCAGTAACAGTAGCAGCAATAAAATTGATGCCTTTCCTTTTGAGGTATGGTTCTATTTCAAATGTGACTTGATCTCTTGTGCGCCAGCCCACTGCAACCCATGGGTTGGATGGTACAAAACTGTAGATAGGTGAGACATTGATTACTGTTACATCATGTCCACTTCCAAGCTTTGCTTTTACATCATAGGCGGCAGGGAGGCCGCCAGTACTTGCCCCGATAATGACAATATGAGCCATATGATTCTCCAGATTTAGAA
>JBNKJS010000015.1:0-31691 GCA_050291365.1 Sedimenticolaceae bacterium
CGTGCTTAATTAAGAAAAAGAGTTAGGGCTAGACAAGCTGCGAAACTTGTTAGCGGTACTGCTACAAAGAAACATTTCACCCTCACCCCAGCCCTCTCCCTCATAGGGAGAGGGAGCTGTTGTTTATCCTACGGTCAAGCCGCGATGTGACGCATTTGCCTCACATCTAGAGCCTAATGTTTATTCGCGTCATTTTGCGGTGATTTGCGTTTATTTGCGGCTGGTTTTTCGGGATTGTTTACGAGCACGTAACGTCTAGGCCAAATCCTTAACTATTCTCTTAAGTTGCTTGTAGACCTCAAGCCCATCCTTATCCATAACCTGGTCGATAACCCAACGGTTCTCATCTTCTGAACCCATAATCTGTTGTATCTCATAGCCAAGATGACGCATAAAAGGAAAGCTGGGACCTTCATCGGTGAAAGCCAGTTCAGAATATTCCTGAGAGCGTAGGTTAAACTTCTCTACAAAAGGGGATGAGTAGTCGCCAGCACCCATAAGTTCCAGGCTATTTTCCTGGATATGGTCAGCCAGTCTCTTTACCAGGGCAGTTACAAGTTCTGCGCGCTGCTGTTGGTCAAACTTGTCGTGAATCAGTCGATCTACAATCTGAATCTGAAAGATAAGATACTCTGCAATAACAGCCATGCGCTGTTCATCTGAACTGTATTCAAATCTTTCACTGTAGAGGACCATGGCCTTGTTCATAGCAATACGCCAGCTGTTGAAGGCTATGGCGCCGGCCGTCTCATCAGTAGACCTATGCTTCTCTTCCTTGTGCCAGTGACTCTTGATTCTTACTGCCAATGTGTTCTCCAAAACCCATACCTGCCAGCAAGCTGGCAGGTATGATTTATCTGGATGGCTTGTGCGGGCTGATTAATAACCGCCCTTACGACGGGTTTCAGGTAGTCCGGCAATCTTACCTGCCTCTTTAGCTGGACCTCTGGGGAACAGTACGTAGAGGGCCTTGGTGTCCACCTTGTCCAGGTCGGTCCACACGCTCTTGAAATGTTTGACCATGTGGCGCTCATTTGGCTGGTTTTCGTTGTTATTGAAGTACTCATCGCGTAGGTAGTTGATTACATCCCATGACTTTTCTGTCAGCTCCACGCCCTCTTCTGCGGCGATAACCTTAGCCAGGTCTTCGCTCCAGTCCTCAAGATTCTCAAGGTAGCCATTGGCGTTGGTTGCAATGGTGGTACCGTTTACCTCATATGCCATATCTTTTCTCCTTATTTATCTGTTTATGTTTGTCTGATTAGAAACCGCTTTTTTGAGAATAAGCAAATTAACATAAGCGAATATTATATGCTCTTTGACGCAACGAACAAGCCAATTCCCATATGTTGATAGGGACCGACACCGCTGATCTGAAGTTTTACCGCATCCTGGGCCGAAAGTCCGCTCACCATTAGCGACTTGGTATTTATCGGATCACCTGGGCCGGCCAGGGGGTGATCACGTCCCGACAAGATCTTGGTGAAATTCAGACCCAAAGCATGTAGTTCCTCTATCATGCGCTGGGTAAATGTCTCTTCGTCCTCTTCGATGTCTGAGGCTATGTGACGGGAAAACAGGGTGTTGCTGTTAACCAGTAGCATAGATTTGGCTTCGCCTATCTCCATTTTGTGTCCAGAGATGTCCAGGGTTTTGCCGCATAGCTCAGATGCATCTTCTATCCTGGTCTTGGGTAAGCGAATACGCAGCTTGGTGCGTTTTGATAGTAGAATGGGCTCATCCGGCGATTCTGGGGCTTGCCAGCCATTTATAGATGCGCCGCCATATATTAGGTGTAGTCCGGCCTCGGGTTCATCCACAAGCCAGGGTAGTATCTCAAGGATGGCCGAGGAGAGGGCGTGGGCGTGATCCACCGGGATGGAGGTGCACTCTATGCTGAATGCAAGATCTACCACATCATCCGGTATCTGATATTCAACATCTTCTTCGTCTTGCCACATATATATACCTGATTCTGCGGTTAGATCTAAGCCGGGATCAGCTCTCTAAGCTGGTCGCGGTCGTACCACCAGTCATCATTGGTCAGTACATTCAGAACGCTGGCCAGGCGCGGGAGGAATTTATCTGGGTCGTTCAATTCCAGACGCTCTACCCAGAAGTCGAAAATCTCCTGGTCCTCTACCTGGCTGTGGCGCTTGGCTACCTGGCCTAGAAGCTGTCTGGTAAAGAAACGCAGCTCCTCCTGGTCATCGCCCTCGACCCGAAGATCCACTAGATAGCATGCGGTTGCGGCTGCGACGGCGGCGCCGTCGTCTTTGTCCTGGGTTTCATCCACCAGATGCTGCAGCATGGCAACGCTCAGGTCTGGTTCGATTGGGAAGGTAACTCCAAGCCAGATGCCGTGGGCCAGGGCCTGGATAGAGTTCTCCAGGTCCGCCTGATACATGACATCGCATGCCTCTACCGCCTGGGTCCATAGTTGCTCTGCCAGGGCCTGATTGAAACTCTCGCGGGCCAGATTCCAGGCCTCATCCTTGCGTTCTAGATCAAGCAGAAGGTAACAGCTATCCAGAGTGGGTTTGAGCCTCTCGGCAATTGTCGCATCTGTTGGCAGATTCTCCAGGGCAGCCTGGATATCCAGCAGCTTTGCCTCCAGGCGCTGAACAGATTGCACCCCATCTTCTGCGCCGTCTCGATCACCGATTTGAAATTCATTTTTTAGGTATTTCATGTGAACGCAGCTTCCAAGCGGTCTTCCCAATCCTCCGGGGTGTCAAAATATTGGGGTTTTACATCGATACGGAAGAACATCTCGCTCTTGGAACGCTCCTTAACCGCAGACAACAGCTCATCAAATGATTCTAGATCCGGGTTTTGGATCAATATCTCACTTAAATACAACATTCGGATCAGGACCTCGGTTTGTGGGTTTAATATCAGATGGTATCTGGTGCTGAGAATATCAAGAGTTAGGATACCTGAGTAAAACAAGTGGGTTATGTTATTCAACTCCATTAAATGGACATTGGCAAGGGGGGTGGGAATAGGGTAGATATGACCAAGAAATGGCTTGTGACGTGCTGTATCACAGGTAGTGAGGCAAAAAATAGTGCGTGTAATCAAGGTGCTAATTAGTGGTTAAACATATATAATATGGCTATTATTAATCTAAATATATCCCATTAGAGATATTAGAAAATACCACAAACTATATCATCGTAGGGATATTTTACTTCATTAGGAAATTCTAAACTTTGGCCATTCTGAAATAACTGGTCGTTTGGCCAGGGCAATTAAATTCCAGATCGCATAGTTTTATTGCCCAGGATATTTTGCAACTCTAAAGATATCCCGGATTGATGCGGTCACCCATATACAAATGATAATTGGGAGATTTGAGTAATGGCAAAACCACTGCATGATACTCCAATGCTTGACGAGCTCGAAAAAGGTCCATGGCCTAGTTTCGTAACTGGTCTGAAGCGTCTTGCAAAGAATAGTGACATGGTTGTTGACCTTCTGGGTCAGCTTGAGACCTCGTATGAGACTCGGCTGGGCTACTGGAAGGGCGGAACCGTAGGTGTTATCGGCTATGGCGGTGGTGTTATTCCTCGCTTCACCGAGCTCAAGGGCGATGATGGCAATCCTCTGTTCCCTGAGTGTGCTGAGTTTCATACCCTGCGTATCATGCCTCCTCCAGGTATGCACTACGACTCAAATACCCTGCGTAAGTTCTGCGACATCTGGGAGAAGCACGGTTCTGGTCTGATTGCACTGCATGGTCAGTCTGGCGACATCATGCTGCAGGGTTGTACTACCGATAAAGTGCAAGAGGCCTTCGACGAAGTTAACGAGATGGGCTTCGATATGGGTGGTGCTGGTCCTGCCGTACGTACCGGTATGTCATGTGTAGGCGCCGCGCGTTGCGAAATGTCCTGCTTCGACGAAGGACGTACCATGCGCATGCTGGTGAACAACGTACTGGATGATATGCACCGTCCTGCTCTGCCATACAAGTTCAAGTACAAAGTATCCGGTTGTGGTAACGACTGCACCAACTCCATTCAACGTTCCGACCTCTCTGTAATCGGCACCTGGCGCGATGATATGAAGGTTGATCAGGATGAGGTTAAGGCCTACATCGGTGAGAAGGGTCGTCAATATGTTATCGACAACGTAATCACCCGCTGCCCAACCACTGCGCTGACTCTTACTGATGATGACGTGCTGGAAGTGGATAACAAGAACTGCGTTCGTTGCATGCACTGCCTGAACGTAATGACCAAGGCCCTCTCCACTGGAGATGACAAGGGCGTAACCCTGCTCTGCGGTGGTAAGCGTACCCTTAAGATTGGCGACCTCATGGGAACAGTTATTGTTCCATTCATGAAGCTTGAGTCAGACGATGACTTCGAGGCCCTGGAAGAGCTGGCCACTGAGATCATCGACTTCTTCGCCGAGAATGCGCTGGAGCACGAGCGTACCGGTGAGATGATCGAGCGTATCGGTCTGACAAACTTCCTGGAAGGTATTGGTCTGGAAGTAGATCCGAACATGATCAACAGCCCACGTATGAACTCCTATGTCCGTATGGACGGCTGGGATGAGGAAGTAGCCAAGTGGGAAGAGCGTAAAGCTGCCAGCTGATCAGGCTGATACCAGTTTTAGGGTTTATAAGCGGCGTGTAGGCTAATCAAGGCCAAACGCTACTAAATGAATAAGATAAGAGATATTTGGAGATAATTATGTCCCAACCTCGCATGCCAATTGAGAGTGGTGTACCGGAGATCGATCCATATCTACATCCGGTATTGAAGAAGAACTATGGCGACTGGAAGTATCATGATCGTCCACGTCCTGGCGTACTGCGCCACGTTGCTAACAGCGGCGACCAGATCTGGACTGTTCGTGCAGGTACTCCTCGTCAAATGGATGTAACCATGATTCGTCAGCTCATGGATATCTGTGACGACTTTGCTGAAGGTTATGTTCGTTTTACCTCACGCTCTAACATTGAGTACATGGTTAGTGAAGAGTCAAAGGTACAGCCTCTGATCGATAAGCTGACTGCTGAAGGTTATCCCATCGGTGGTACAGGTAACTCTGTATCCATGATCGCTCACACCCAGGGTTGGTTGCACTGCGACATCCCAGGTACTGACGCATCAGGCGCTGTTAAGGCTCTCATGGATGATCTGATCGGTGAGTTCGAAAAAGAAGAGATGCCTAACAGGGTGAAGATCACCACATCCTGCTGCCAGATCAACTGCGGTGGCCAGGGTGATATCGCTATTAACATCCAGCACACCAAGCCGCCTAAGATCAATCATGACCTGGTAGCCAACGTATGTGAGCGTCCTACAGTTGTAGCGCGTTGCCCGGTTGCTGCTATTCGTCCGGCCATGGTTAACGGCAAGCCCTCTCTGGAAGTTGATGAGCGTAAGTGTGTATGTTGCGGAGCTTGCTTCCCACCATGCCCGCCGATGCAGATCAACGATCCTGTTCATTCAAACTTCGCTATCTGGGTTGGTGGCAAAAGCTCCAACGCCCGTAGCAAGCCTACCTTCCACAAGTTGGTAGCATCTAATGTTCCTAACAATCCGCCACGTTGGCCAGAGGTTTCTGATGTTGTTAAGAAGATCCTCGCAGCCTACAAAGAGGATGCTAAGGATTATGAGCGTATCGGTGAGTGGGCCACACGTATCGGTTGGGGCAGCTTCTTCGAGAAGACCGGCCTGCCGTTCACCAAGTACCACATCGACGATTGGCGCGGTGGACGTGCGAACCTGAATGCGTCTAACCACGTACGCTTCTAAGTTGATTTGACGATTGCTTATAAAGGATAAAAAATGAAGTTTTCGATCCAAATTAATGAAGGGCCTTATCAGCATCAGGCAACTGATTCCGCCTACCATTTTACCAAGGCGGCTCTGGAGAAAGGGCACGAGATCTTTCGTGTCTTCTTCTACCACGATGGCGTAAATAACGGTACCAAGCTGACTACTCCGCCACAGGATGATCGCAATATTGTCAACCGCTGGAGCGAGTTGGCGAAAGAGCACGACCTGGATATGGTGGTGTGTGTTGCAGCAGCCCAGCGCCGCGGTATCGTGGATGAGGGTGAGATGCAGCGCAACGGTAAAGATGCCGAGAATATCGCCGACGGGTTCCGTATTTCCGGACTTGGTCAGCTGATTGAGGCTGGTATCCAGGCGGATCGTCTGGTTGTTTTCGGTGATTAAGCGTAGGGGTTGAAATTATGTCTGAAGATATTAAAAAATTCATGTACATCAACCGCCGCGCACCCCATGGCACTATCTATGCCTGGGAGTCTCTGGAGGTTGTATTAATCGGTGCCGCTTTCGATCAGGATGTCAGTCTGGCATTCATGGACGACGGTGTGTATCAGCTGCTCAAGGGCCAGGATACTAGCGGTATCGAAACCAAGAACTTCTCGCCAACCTACTCAGCGCTGGGCGACTATGATGTCACCAAGCTGTATGTAGAGCAGGAGTCCCTGGAAGAGCGCGGTCTGACCCTTGAAGATCTGATGGATCTGAAATGGGAAGATGAGGACGAAGATTGGGCAGAGAAAGACTCTATTCGTCTGGTCAGCCGTGACGAACTCAGTGCGATTCTTGATCAGCAAGACGTCATTTTCAGTTTCTAGGGTAGGGCATAGATATGAGTATTTTACACACTGTAAATAAGTCGCCTTATGAGAAAAATTCGGTTGGCAGCTGTCTTGCCCATGCTCTGGAGGGTAGTGCAATACTCTTTTATGAGGATGCGGTATATGCGACCATTAAAGGGGCAAGTATCGAACAATTGATAACAGGCGCAAAAGGGGTGAAACTATACGCCCTTGGTGCAGATTTGAAAGCGCGTGGCATCAGCGAAGATAAATTGATTGATGGAATAGAGATCGTGGACTATACAGGTTTTGTAGATCTGTCTGCTGATCACGACAAAGTACAGGCCTGGGTCTGAACCAGATTCCAGCTAAGATTAACATTAGGAGAAATTTAATGGCTATCGAAGTAGATGGTAAGAGTTATGAGGTTGATGAGGAAGGTTATCTGGTAAATCTGGATGATTGGGTACCTGGTATTGCTGACGTAATGGCCGCAGAAGACGATCTGACCCTGGGTGATGAGCACTGGGACATCATTAACTTTCTGCGCGAGTACTACGACGAGTATCAGATTGCTCCGGCTGTACGTGTTCTGACCAAGGCTGTTGGTAAAAAGCTTGGTAAGGATAAGGGTAACAGCAAGTATCTGTATGCTCTGTTCCCATATGGCCCAGGTAAGCAGGCATGTCGTTATGCCGGTCTGCCTAAGCCTACCGGTTGTATCTAAGCAGTAAATAATTTGAACGGCGATAGTCCTTTGGGGCTATCGCCGCTCAGTTTAGACCAGGACCTCAAATAAGTACGTGGCTGGGCTATCCGGACAGGATAGTCAAATAATAATAGATTCGGTTTCTGTCTATATATAAGGCCACAAGCCAACATCTGTCATCTGGCGTGTACTCTTAGGGTCTGGTTAAACCCGACGGAGGATCGCAGGATCATGTCAATTTTCTTTGCGCTACTGTTTATAATCGCAAGTCTCGTCTTTGTGGTGGGCTTGACGCTGAAGATTGTCCAGTATGCCAAGACCCCGGCACCCTTAAAGATTGCAACAACCCCGGCGCCCATAACCAAGAGTGGTGTGGTGATGCGCATGTTTAGGGAAGTTGTGTTTTTCGAAAGCCTGTTCAAAGGCACCAAGTGGACCTGGATATTCTCCTGGGTATTCCACATGGCCCTGTTTCTGGTTCTGGTGCGGCATCTGCGCTACTTCATTGATCCCAGCTGGTTCTGGGTTCCTGGGATTTTCTGGGCTGTGATTGAGATAGCGCAGCCATTCGGTAAGTACGCCGGGTTTGCTATGGTTTTTGGTCTTGCCGGACTGTTTGTGCGCCGCATCTTTGTTGATCGGGTGCGTTATATTTCTGCACCATCCGACTACCTGTGGCTTGTTGTGCTGGGTATGATTGGATTTAGCGGTCTGATGATGTCCTTCGTCGCGCATACAGATATTATTGCTATTAAACAATTTTTTACCTTCGGTGGTGGTGAATTGCCGTTTGACCCACCACTCGTTGTGCATCTTTCTCTGGTTGCTCTGCTGATGTTGTTGTTTCCATTTAGCAAGCTGTTGCACGCTCCTGGAATCTTTTTCAGCCCAACCAGAAATCAGGTGGATAATCCAAGGGAGAAGCGTCATATCGCACCTTGGGCAAAAGCGCTAGAAGAAGAGCAGAGTTAAACTGAACTGGGCCGAAGAGGATAATTCATGGCTAAGGCAGAATTTGATGTACCGGAACTCCAGGAGTATGTGGATGTTCCTAAGGTTCAGGAAGGGTCAATGGCGGAGACATCAACGTCATATGTGGCTAAACCTGAACATAACACCGATCTTGGGTTTCCAGGAGAGCTGGTAGATGATTGGCATGATAAGGTTCTGGAGAAGCTGGACGACCTGCGTGGTCGTTACCGTTCACTCCAGGTCTATCTTGATGCCTGCGTAAAGTGTGGGTCATGTACCGACAAGTGTCAGTATTATCTAGGCACGGCCGATCCTAAAAATACCCCTGTAGGACGTCAGGACCTGCTGCGTAAGGTATACCGGCGTTACCGTACCTTTGCTGGCAAGTTCTTCCCCAAACTAGTGGGTGCTGAGGATCTGACCAGAGAGACCCTGGATGACTGGTACAACTACTACCACCAGTGTTCACAGTGCCGTCGTTGCTCGGTGTTCTGTCCATACGGTATTGATACCGCTGAGATCTCTATGGCTGCACGTGAGATTCTGGATAGTGTCGGCTATGGCCAGAAGTACTGTAACGAGATTATCGCCAAGGTCCACAAGATTGGTAACAATCTGGGGCTGCCAGGTCCTGCCTTGGCAGATACCCTGGAAGGCCTGGAAGAGGATGTGGAAGATGATACCGGCGTAGCGGTCAAGTTTCCGCTTGATGTAAAGGGTGCTGATATCCTGCTGGTTACCCCATCGGCTGATTTCTTTGTGGAACCACACATTGATGGCCTGATTGGATATGCCAAGGTGTTTCATGAGGCCGGTGCTAGCTGGACCATGAGTAGCCACGCATCTGAAGCCGGTAACTTCGGTATGTTTATCGGCAACTATGAGAATATGCGCCGCGTCTCTATGCGTATCCGTGAGGCCGCAATGGAGCTAGGAGTCAAACGCATCATATTCGGAGAGTGTGGCCATGCCTGGCGTATTGCTTATGCTTTCTTGAACACCACTGTTGGTCCCTGGGACTTCCTTGATTCCAAATATCCGGTACCACAGCATATGCTGGAGTATACCTGGGAACAGATCCAGGCCGGTAAGTTGAACATCGATAAGTCTCAGAATGATGACATGACCCTTACCTTCCATGACTCCTGTAATGTGGCTCGTGCCACCAGGATTGGTGACTATCCTGGTAGTCAGTTCGATACCCCGCGCAACGTGATTAAGGCAGTCTGTAACAACTATGTGGATATGCATCAGGATACCATCGGTGAGAGGACCTTCTGCTGCGGTGGTGGTGGTGGACTGCTCACTGACGAGTTGATGGAGATACGTGTTAAAGGTGCGGTTCCCAGGATGACGGCGTTGAACAACGTTATGCAGGAGAGTGGCGTGACCCATATGGCTGCGATTTGTGCCATCTGTAAGAGCCAGTTCACTAAGGTGCTGCCGTACTTCGGCATGGATAGGGACCAGATAGTTAGTGTCCATCAACTGGTAAGTAACGCCATTGTCCTTAGCGGACAGGTTACAGAGGACGATGAGGCAGATGAAGCTGCCGAGTCGGATTCCGAAGAATAACATCTCCAGTGAATAGGAGCTTAGCTGTAATGCACAGGTTAATTGGCTTTAAACATATAGTGGTAACGATCATGGGAGTGTTACTCATCTCATTCTCTGCCGCTTCCATCAGTGACTCTGCTGTAGTGGAAGGCTCCAAGGCTGCTGGTATGGAGTCTTGCGTAGCACCGACAGATGATATGCGACGTAACCATATGGATTATCTGAAGCATGAGAGGGATGAGACGGTGCATGAGGGTGTGCGGGGTGGTAAACACAGCCTTGCCAACTGTGTTAGCTGTCACGCATCCAAAGACGAATCGGGTAAATCAATACCGGTAAACGCAGAGCACCAGTTTTGCGACTCTTGTCATGACTATGCGGCGGTGAGTCTCACCTGTTTCCAGTGTCACCGCAAGGTGCCGGAGGAGAAGTGATTATGAGCAACCGCAAACAACAACCAGATATGAAAAGACGTGAATTCATCAGTAAGACAGCAATAGCTGCCTCTGCTGTAACAGTGGCTCCCGGTGTCTTGCTGGCTACGGCGCAGCAAGGTGAAGAGGGCAAAGAGGCATCCAGCGCTAACCGCTGGGGTATGCTAATCGACACCAATAAGTGTGCCGATGACTGTAGCGCATGTGTCTCCGCCTGTGATAAGGAGAACGGCATTGATCTAGTGCAGAAGCCAGAAGGTCATTCGGATGAGATGTGGGATCAGCAGCGTCCTCAGTGGATTCGCAAGGTAAAGCTGAAAGACACTCAGACCGGAAAGATGACCAATCTGCCTCTGATGTGTCAGCACTGTGAGTCACCGGCATGTGTGGATGTCTGCCCAACCGGCGCATCATTTAAGCGGGCTGACGGTATCGTTATGGTAGATCGCCACATCTGTATCGGTTGCCGCTACTGCATGATGGCATGCCCTTACAAGGCGCGTTCCTTTATCCATGCAGACGTGGCCGAGCAGGTAGTGAAGGCGCCGCGCGGCAAGGGTTGCGTTGAGTCATGTGATCTCTGCGCCAACCGCCTGGACGCTGGGGAAGGTAACACCGCCTGTGCCGAGGCCTGTGCCAAAGAGGGTCATAACGCGATTGTGTTTGGAGACCTTAAGGATCCTAACAGCGCCCTGTCTAAAGCGCTGCAAGAACAAAACAGTCGTCAGTTGCGTGAAGATCTGATGTTGAATACCGGCGTTCGCTACGCCAACATCTAGCCGTATAGGGGCCTGATCGATGGAAAAAATAAACTATCGCGAATTAGAGTGTGCATCCCCCCGTTATTGGAGTGGTCTGGGATTGCTGGTGTTTTTGATTCTGCTGGCTCTGGTGGGGGTATACCACATGGAGCATCATGGTCACTATGTAACCGGCATGACCAATCAGATCGTGTGGGGTCTGCCCCATGTGTTTGCTATCTTTTTGATTGTCGCCGCCTCAGGTGCGCTTAATGTAGCATCCATAGGTTCGGTGTTCGGCGGACCTTTGTACAAGCCTCTGGGTAGATTCTCCAGTGTATTGGCTATTGCCCTGTTAGCTGGCGGTCTGATGATTCTGGTGCTTGACCTAGGTAGGCCTGATCGTCTGATCATAGCCATGACCAAGTATAACTTTAAGTCGATCTTTGCCTGGAATATCTATCTCTACACCGGCTTTTTTGTAATCGTGGCCCTCTATCTGTGGTCAATGATGGATCGTAAGCTGAGACCATATTATCGCCCACTGGGTATTACCGCCTTCCTGTGGCGTCTGGCTTTGACCACTGGTACTGGTTCTATCTTCGGTTTTCTGGTGGCGCGCGAAGCCTATGATGCGGCTATTATGGCGCCGATGTTTATTATCATGTCGTTTAGTTTCGGATTGGCGTTCTTTATTATCACCCTGATGGCGGCGCTTTGGTGGGGTGACCGTTCAATCGGTGATCTGCGCCTGGCCAAGCTGAAAAATTTACTAGGTGTGTTTGTAGCTGCGGTACTCTATTTTGCCACGGTCTACCATTTGACCAATCTCTACATAACTCAGCATCACGGTATTGAAGCTTTTATCCTGCTGGATGGCGGTATCTATACCAAGATGTTCTGGATTGGCCAGGTTCTGATCGGCGGCGTTATTCCGCTGTTTCTGCTCTATTCACCAGCGTTCTCCAAATCACGCTTTGCTATTTTAGTGGCCTCATTTCTGGTGCTACTGGGTGGGTTCTTTCAGGTTTATGTGATCGTAATCGGTGGCCAGGCCTTCCCCATGAGCCTGTTTCCTGGCAAACAGGTTGTGGAGAGCAGCTTCTTCGATGGTATGGTTAACAGCTATATTCCGACTATGCCTGAGGCCATGCTGGGAGTCGGCGGTGTTGTTGTTGCTATGGCCATAGTTGCAGTAGTCGCACGTATGTTTCCGATGCTGCCGGATAATCTGGAAGATCCAGACGAATTGTAATTTTTACCAGATCTGGATAACAGTGTGATTATTGAAAGCCCTATGTATTGCATGGGGCTTTCTATTTTTCAGTGATATCTTGTACGATCAGTCTCTATTATGTCCCACTTTTTTATCTCAGCCGCCCATAAATCATCAGGCAAGACAACTCTCTCCATCGGTTTGAGTGCGGCCCTGTGTGAGCGCGGAGTTGTGGTGCAGCCGTTCAAGAAAGGCCCAGACTATATTGATCCGCTCTGGCTGAGTGCTACCTGTGACCGACCTTGTCTCAATCTGGACTTTTACACCATGCAGCGCCGTGAGATTGAACAGGGTTTTGCTAAGGCCATGGCTAGTGCTGACCTGGGTATCATTGAAGGTAACAAAGGTCTTTACGACGGTCTTGATCTTGATGGCAGTAACAGTAATGCAGCCCTGGCCAAACTGCTGGGATCGCCCATTATTCTGGTTATCGATGCCAGGGGTATGACCCGCGGCATAGCGCCACTGATTCTGGGCTATCAGGCCTTTGATGAGAGCCTGAATATAGCTGGAGTTATCTTGAACAGGGTGGGGGGAAGCCGCCATGAATCCAAGCTGCGTGGTGTTATTGAGCACTACACTGATTTGTCCGTAGTAGGGGCGGTGCACAATGATCCTGAGCTGGTGATTGAAGAGCGCCATCTGGGACTAATGCCAAGCAATGAGGCGGACAAGGCAAAACAGAAGATCCAATCCCTAGGGCGGGCGGTGGCCTCCCAAGTGGATCTGGACAAGATTTGGGATATTGCCGCCACTGCAGCAGCTCCTGTTGAATTGCAGGTAGAACAGGATAAGATTTATCCAACCCCAGAACCGATACGCATCGGCTATGCTAAAGACCGGGCCTTCGGATTCTACTATCCGGGTGATCTCCAGGCCTTACAGGAGAATGGTGCCGAGCTGGTGCCCATAGATACCATTAATGATCAAACATTGCCGGATGTTGATGGGCTTTTTCTGGGAGGAGGTTTTCCAGAAACGGTTATGGAAGAGCTGGAGGCCAACTCAACCCTACGCCAGGAGATACTGGATTTTATTGAGAACGATGGTCCGGTCTATGCAGAGTGTGGTGGATTGATGTATCTGGCCAGAAGCATTAGCTGGAAAGATAAGACCTGCTCCATGGTGGGAGCTATACCGGGAGATATAGTGATGCATGAGCGTCCCCAGGGTAGGGGATATGTACGTCTGCAGGAGACAGCTAATGCCCCTTGGCCTGCTGACTCGGAAAGTCCGGTAGAGATCGCAGCCCACGAGTTTCACTACTCAGGGCTAGAGAATCTGGACCAGGATCTGGTATATGCCTATGAGGTGTTGCGTGGTATTGGGATAGACGGAAACAGTGACGGCATTGTATATAGGAACCTATTGGCAAATTACACCCATATGCGGGATGTGGCTGGAAACCATTGGACCAAAAGATTTCTCGCCCATGTACGCAGTGTGAAGTCTAAATAAATCAATCAGAGGTAGATATGTTTACATTAACCGAAGCAGCCCAAAAGCAGGTGAGTATATCCTCAGAGCGCGGCGGCTCTGTAGGCGACCCTTTGCGCCTGGCAGCTAAGAGAAAAGAAGATGGGTCTATCGATTATCTAATGGGTTTTGATCAGGCCCAGGAGGATGATATTAGAGTACAGTCGGGCGATGTTGAAGTAGTATTCGCACCTGAATATCTTAGCCTGCTGGAAGGGGCGACCATGGACTATGTGGAGATTGAGTCTGGGGAGTACAGGTTTATCTTTCTAAATCCAAATGATGAGACATACATACCACCCGAGGGGAGTTAGTGTGCCTAACTGCCCGGTTGGTTAGATCTCCTCAGTCTCTCCAGGTAATCCTGCCAGTATCTTTCGTAGTTAGAGCCTAGCTCATAGAGATAGGGCCAATCGTAGATCCCTGAGTTGTGGCCGTCATCAAATAACAGTTTTACCGCATAGTTTCCTACGGGCTTTATATCGGTGATGGTAACCGATTGTTTATTAATGACTAATTTCTGTTGCTGTTTTACTCTAGAGCGAACCTCAGCAGAGGGAGAGTAGACGCGCAGATACTCCCAAGACAATACGAATTTATCGCCGTTGTCGAAAATAACCTCCAAGGTCCTTGGATTGGTATGTAAAACAAATTTGACCGCTATGGGATGGTCGTCGTCCATAAAATAATTTTGTGGCTGTTCGAGGTGGTTATTTTAACTCTACTGTTGCGATATGTGAATATCAGCCATCTTTGCCGAAAAAACGATCAAGCTGCCTGCGATCACGCTTGGTGGGGCGCCCTTTGTCAGAATGGGTAGCGCCGGCACGCAGTTGGCGCTGTTCCTCGGTCAGTTGCTGTCGTAGTTTGATGCTCTCTTCTTTTTCTGAATAGAACAGTTTAGCTTCAGAAGCGGGGCGTCTCTGCTTGGGGATTACCTCCACCGTGATATCCCACTCAAAAGAGCCTTTATGGATTAGTAGTTTTGAACCTGGTTTTACCTCTCTCCCAGGCTTGGTGCGTTTGCCGTTGAGATGTACCTTACCGCCGTTGATTGCCTCTGCTGCCAGGTTGCGGGTTTTAAAGAAGCGCGCTGCCCAGAGCCATTTGTCCAGGCGCATACTCCCCTGCGCTTCTTTGCCCGATTCCGTCATGTAACCTCGTCTCTCTCCTGTGGAGGTATACCCAGTAGTGTGTCCAATTTGCCGGCAGCATCCAGCTCTGCCATATCATCATAGCCTCCTACGTGATAGTCACCGATAAATATCTGCGGGACGGTGCGGCGTTTGCTCTTTTCCATCATCTCCTTCATAAGTGCCATATCCTTATCAACCTTAAGCTCTTTATAGCCGACACCCTTGCGTTGCAACAGGGATTTAGCGCGGTCGCAGTAGGGACAAAATTTAGTGCTGTATACAACAACTTTTGACATATGAAATCTCTTTTATAAATAAAAATAACACTATATCCTATCAATCCGTCTGAGGTCGATCCAGCATATTATATGCTGGTAAATAGTGAGGTAGTCCCGTGTCGCAAGAGCAGTCCGATACCATATATCTAAAAGACTACCGGCCACCGGAATTTCTTATTGATCAGGTCACTCTCCACATTACCTTGAGAGATGAGGCAGCAACAGTTGTTTCGTCCCTCAGTATGCGCCGCAACCCAGCCTCAGAGTCTCAGGAAACAGCACTGAACCTGGATGGTGAGGAACTAGAATCTGTTTATATCGAACTGAACGGTACCAGACTGAATCCAGATGAGTACAAGATCAACAGAGAGGGGCTGACTATTCATCAGGTGCCTGACCGGTTTGAGCTAAAGAGCGAGGTGCTGATCTACCCCCAGAATAACAGCGCCCTGGAGGGGCTCTATAAATCCGGGGATATGTACTGTACCCAGTGTGAGGCGGAGGGGTTCCGCAAGATTACCTGGTATCTGGATCGTCCAGACGTTATGTCTATTTTTACCACCACCATCCTGGCGGAAAAAGAGAGATTCCCTGTGTTGCTCTCCAACGGCAATCCAATCGATACGGTCGAGTACGAGGGTGGATTTCACTCTGCAACATGGAGTGACCCATTTCCTAAACCATCCTATCTGTTCGCCCTGGTTGCGGGCAATCTTCTGGATATACGTGATAGCTACACCACTGCCTCTGGCCGAGATGTAGATCTACGTATCTACGTGGAGCCTGAGAATATTGATAAGTGTGATCACGCCATGCGTTCCCTTAAGCACTCCATGCAGTGGGATGAAAAGAGTTACGGGCGTGAATATGATCTGGATATATTCATGATCGTAGCTGTGAACGATTTCAACATGGGGGCCATGGAGAACAAGGGGCTGAATATTTTTAACTCCAAGTATGTGCTGGCACTTCCGGAAACTGCAACCGATAGAGATTTTCAGGGCATCGAAGGGGTCATTGCTCATGAGTATTTCCATAACTGGACCGGTAATCGCATAACCTGCCGTGACTGGTTCCAGCTCAGTTTGAAAGAGGGATTGACGGTATTTCGTGATCAGGAGTTCTCTGCCGACATGGGTTCGCGCGGGGTTAAGCGGATTGAAGATGTACGTATGCTCAGAGCCCATCAGTTTGCGGAGGATGCGAGCCCTATGGCCCATCCGGTGCGTCCTGACTCCTACATGGAGATCAACAACTTTTACACCCTGACCGTATATGAGAAGGGGGCAGAAGTGGTGCGTATGCAGCACACACTGTTGGGGCCAGATGACTATCGGAAGGCTACAGATCTCTATTTTCAAAGACATGATGGTCAAGCCGTTACCACAGACGATTTTGTTAAATGTATGGAAGATGCAAGCGGTAGGGAGTTAGAGCAGTTTCGGCTCTGGTATAGTCAGGCAGGCACGCCAGAGCTGCACTGCAGTGGCGAATACTCTCAGGCTGACAACAGCTATACATTGACCATAGAACAATCCTGCCCCGATACGCCAGGGCAGAGCCACAAAGAGCCTTTCCATATTCCACTCTCCATGGGACTGCTGGCGGCAGATGGTTCCGATATGGTGTTGATACTGGAGGGTGAGGATGGAGCATCTGCGCAGAGCAGCAGAGTGTTGGAGCTGACTAAGAGTAGGGAAGAGTTCAAATTTATTGATGTGGAAGAACAACCTGTTCCTTCTCTGCTGCGTGGCTTCTCTGCGCCGGTCAAGGTTGAGTTTCATTATGAGGATGATGAGCTTCTCTTTCTCATGGCTAACGACAGTGACGGTTTCAATCGTTGGGATGCGGCTCAGAGGGTTAGTCAGCAGATACTGTTATGCATGATTGATGATCCAGGTTTTAGTGTGCCCCATGGGTACGTACAGGCCTGTGCTCAGATCCTGGGCGATACCGATTCTGATCAGGCACTGCTGGCGGAGATTCTTACCCTGCCAGGGGAATCATATCTGGGTGATCAGATGGATACAGTGGATGTTAACGCTATACACCGGGCCAGGGAGTCACTGAAGCTGCATCTGGCGACGGAATTGAAAGATGAGTTTCTTGAAGTCTATCGAGATAATATGGAGAAGGGTGCATATGATATTTCCCCAGCATCCATCGCCAGGCGTAGCCTACGCAATCTCTCTCTGGATTATCTGATGCAGTTGCAGGATGCTGGCGTGAACAACATCTGTATTGAGCAGTACCAGTCTCAAAATAACATGACAGATGTGATTGCTTCCCTTGGTCTAATTGCCCACAGTTGTATAGATAGACGCGAGGAGCTGTTGGCCGATTTCTATTCCCGCTGGAAGCATGATCAATTGGTGCTGGATAAGTGGTTTACAGTACAGGCTGTGTCGAAACGCACAGACACATTGGCTAAGGTGAAAGAGCTAATGCAAAGCCCGGTATTTAATATTCGCAATCCCAACAAAGTTCGCTCGTTGATTGGTGCATTTTGCAGTGCAAACCAAATCAACTTTCACGCGATTGATGGTTCCGGTTATGCGTTGCTAGGAGAGACGGTTATGCAGTTGGATTCTATTAATCCACAGATTGCCGCTCGCATGTTAAGGATATTTTCACGTTGGAGGCGTTATGACCAAGGACGTCAAGTGCTGATTAAACAGCACTTGGAGCAGATAGCGAACAGTGAAGGTATTTCAAAGGATGTGTTTGAGGTGGCTTCAAAGTGTTTGGCTTAATTGGCTGTTAATCTTTTTTATCCACTTTTCAAACTTGTTCGCTGGTATGGGCTTGGTGAAATAAAAGCCTTGTGCCATGTCGCATCCTTGGGTTCGCAGGTGTTGATGCTGTTCTTTTGTTTCAACTCCCTCGGCAATAACCTCAAGGCCAAGTTCGTGGGACATACTTATTATTGAGTTGACCAGGGTGACGTCATCTTTGTCGTTCGGTAGTCCACAAATAAAGCTGCGGTTAATTTTAAGTGCGTTAAAAGGGTATTTTTTCAGATGGCTGAGGGAGGAGTAGCCGGTACCGAAGTCATCTATTGAGAGTCTGATTCCCATCTCATTTAATTGCATTAGAATATCTGCATTTCGTTTGTTCTCTTCCAGTAATACGCTTTCAAGAATCTCCAGCTCCAGGTATTCAGGTTCAAGGCCGCTGGTTTCCAGGGCATTTTTTATAATATCGAGCAGATTGTCGCGGAACTGCCTTGCGGAGATATTTACGCAAATACGTGGTATGTCTATGCCACTGTTTCGCCAGAGCATAACCTGACAACAAACCACTTCCAGCAGCCATTTACCGATATCAACAATTAGGCCAGTAGCCTCAGTAATTGGTATAAAGCTTTCAGCTGCTATGATTCCATGTCCTGGGCGTTTCCAACGTAGCAACACCTCTACAGCGGTCACTTCACCAGTATGTATGTCCAATATTGGGTGGAAATAGGGGATGAGTTCCTTCTTCTGTATTACGTGGTGAAGGTCGTTCTCTATCTTTAGCATCTCTTTAGCGTGCTTATTCATTTCACGGGTAAAGAAACAGAATGTATTTTTGCCTTCCTCTTTTGCGCGGTACATTGCGTTGTCAGCATTAGTCATCAAGGTAGATATGTCGGTGGCATCATCTGGATATACGGTGATACCAATACTGGCAGATATGAATAGTTCATGTCCGTCTAGATCAAATGGCGCTGCAATTCCACTGAGAATGCGGGTGACTGTTTGCTCAATTTCACTAATGTTATCTATGTTTGGGATAACTACGGTAAATTCATCTCCACCAAGTCTGGCTACCATATCGGTTTCACGTACATGGCTGGTCAGGCGTTTAGCTACCTCCCAAAGCAACTGATCTCCAACCGAGTGACCGTAGGTGTCGTTTATCGGTTTGAATCTATCCAGATCAATAAACATCAATCCAACAAAAGTGCCTTCTCTTTTTGCCCGTTGCAGTTCAAAGCCAAGCCTGTCCATTAACAGGTGCCTGTTGGGTAGCTCGGTAAGGGCGTCGAAGTTGGCTTGGTAGCGTATTAAATCTTCATCTTCCTTGCGTTTGGTTATGTCATTGAAGACACCTATGTATTGATCAATATCTCCTTCCGACCCTTTTATAGTTGCTATGGATAGCCATACAGGAAATATATCTCCGTTCTTTTTTTTGTTCCAGATCTCGCCTTGCCAGACCCCGGTATTAATAATACTGTCCCACATCATTTGATAGAACACGCTGTCATGCTTGTCTGACTTTAGGATTCTTGGATTTTTGCCAATAACTTCCTCGTTTGTATATCCGGTGGTATGTGTGAAAGCTTGGTTGGTAGATACAATATTATTGTCCTTGTCACAGATAATTATTGCTTCAGAAATGGTTTCAAAAACCAGGGCGTTTTGGTGTAACTGTTCTTCTGCTTTTTTGCGTTCTGTAATATCCGTTAGGGTTCCAACTATGCGGGTTGCACTATTATTAATATCCCGATGAACAACTTTTCCGCGACTAGACATCCAGAGCCAGTTACCGCACTTATGCTTAAATCTATGTTCACTTTCGAATATTGGAGATATACCTTTTAAATGCTCCAGTAGTCGCTTTCGAACGTCGTAATAATCATCTGGATGCACAAATGCCTTTAGGCCGATGAGACTGCTGCCTATTTCACCTGGATCATAGCCAAGCATAGCCTCAAATCGCTCGCATAGGTAAAGTCTGTCTTCCTCAACATTCCAGTCCCATAGCCCGCTGTTGGTGCCTTCCAGCGCGTGGCGCATACGGTTCTCTCTGGTGCGTAGGGCTAGCTTTGACGTTCTGAATCGATACAGGGTGTAGGTTAGGCTTAATAACAGGATGAGTGTAATAACAGCTAAAAGGTATCGCTCCAGGTATACCCCATCCATGGCATCGTTATGATTTAGAGCATGAGATGAAGCTGCACTGTTGACAGGTACCGACTGAATAGCTTCTGGCCTAAGTTTGACTTGGTTAGGTGTTCCCCTATCCAGAGCGAAAGTGGGGATGGGTATAAGAAATACCGTTATGACAAAGGCAATCCAAAGCTTCATCTTATTAAGCGATGATTTGGTTGTAGTATTAGTGTGTAACACAGCTTCCCGCTTAAGATCTAGATTATCCCAAATTGGTATAGGCTATACCAGAAGATCATCTCCGTATTCTATGTTGTCTTAGTGTAATCACCAAGTGATATAGATGTTTTATTACTACTAAGATTAGATTAGGATTCATATTAATACTTGTATTCCTATTACAGCCAATGACTGTTTACTAATTCTATGGGTCATTCGCTAGATTTCTCAATATGCAATAGGGGTTATATCGAATTGGAACATGGGATGAGTTATTACATATCAGATGGCTCCTCGCTGAATAAGCTTATAGTTCAAGTCCGGAAAAAGTATGATCTTGACGAGACCCCTGCCTATGAAGTTAAGCGCATTTTCCTAGACAGCTTCGACTGGCGTCTCTATTCAGGTGGAGTGAGGCTCTGGGCAGAGTTGAAGGATGGGGTGATTGCGCTCTACCAGAACGGAATTCCTAAATCTGCTCTAGCTAGAAGGTTTGCCCTGTCTGAAACTATTCCAAAAACCCCCGATGATCTGCCCAATGGTCCCATCAGGAGCGCTATCTCCAAACTACTTGAGATGAGGGCGCTACTGTCTCAGATTGAGGTTAAAAGCGCTGTTCGTTGTGTTGGTCTCTTGGATGATGAGAAGAAGAGTGTTCTGCGAATCTATATTGAAGATAGTGAATGTAGAATTCCGGGCAATGGCGATTACATACCTTGTGGAAGCCGCCTTAGACTACAGCCGGTAAGAGGCTACTCCAAGCCGCTTGCCCAAGTAAAAACGCTCATCAGCAGAAGGTCAGGGCTGATCCCGGCAGAAGAGGTGCTGCTGGAACAGGCGCTGAGTGCGGCTGGTAAAAATATCTGCGGCTACAGTTCCAAGATAAGTTTCTGTTTTGATCCGGCTACGCCCGCAGTTATGGCGGCAAGAGAGATTCATCTTCACCTGTTAAATGTTGTTGAAGCAAATGTTCCCGGTGTTAAGGATGATCTGGACTCTGAGTTTTTACATGATCTGCGCGTGGCGGTACGTCGCATCAGATCTGCTCTGACTCAGGTAAAGGGGGTGTTCAGCACCGCGGATGTGAATAGGTTTAAATCACGCCTGGCCTGGGTGGGGCAGGTAACAGGTCCGACTCGGGATATGGATGTCTTTCTTCTTGAGTTCGAACAATATCAGAACTGCCTGCCAGAGAGATTTCGAGATGATCTTGATCCCTTACATGATTTTCTAGTAAGCCATCAGAAGATAGAGCATGGTGAGATGGTGAAGAAAATCAACTCTCCTTACTTTCGTACCTTGATAAAAGAGTTGCGTGCATTCATGGAGAGTACAACAGAGCAGAATGGTGCGCCTGAGGCCGCCACCTCTATCTCAGAGCTGGCAGATAAACGAATATACAAAATGTATTGTCGGGTAATGAAGGATGGACTGGCCATAGCGGATGATTCTCCGGCTGAGCATCTGCATAACCTACGCAAAGAGTGCAAAAAGCTACGCTACCTTATGGAGTTTTTCCGTAGCATCTATCCAGAAAAGAAGATCGCGCGACTTATAAAGTCATTGAAACAGCTATTGGATAACCTGGGGAATTATCAGGACCTGGAGGTTCAGGCCGACAAACTCAGAGACTATGCGCGTCAGATGGTAGAGGAGGGGGAGACCCCGCACGACACTCTGTTGGCCATGGGTATGTTGGTGGATGCATTGTTAACCAGGCAGCAGCAGGTGCGTGTAGAGTTTTCCGACCGCTTTGCCAGTTTTTCCCAACCAGATAACCAGAAGATCGTCCAGACACTGTTCGCGTCAAAGATGAAGAAAGGCAAAGGCTAATGCGAATTATCGGGGTGTATAACATCAAGGGTGGCGTAGGCAAAACCGCCACAGCGGTTAATCTGGCATATCTTGCTGCAAGAGATGGCCTGAGAACCCTGGTGTGGGATCTTGATCCACAAGGGGCAGCCAGCTTTTATTTTCGCATCAAGCCAAGGGTCAAAGGTGGCAGTAAAAAGATGCTGCGGGGTAAGAGGGAGCTGGACAGTCTGATCAAAGGAACGGATTATGAAGGCCTTGATCTACTGCCGGCAGACTTCTCTTATCGCAATATGGACCTGGTACTGGATGAAGCCAAGAAGCCGGCCATGCGTCTGCTAAAACTGTTGCGTCCGCTCTCCTATGAGTATGACCTGGTCATTTTGGACTGTCCGCCCAGTATCTCCCTGGTTTCAGAAAATATATTTCAGGCGGCGGATGCACTGTTGATTCCAACTATACCAACCACGCTCTCCCTGCGCACATATGGCCAGCTAATGGAGTTTGTTATTAAACACAATCTGGATCGTCTAAAGCTAATGCCTTTTTTCTCTATGGTGGATCGACGCAAGCGCATGCATTTGGAGATAACACAGGAACTACCAAAACTCCATCCAGAACTACTCGCAACACATATACCTTACGCCAGCGATGTGGAACGCATGGGTATGCATCGCAAGCCATTGGCGGATTATGCAGCGAAGGGGCCGGCGGCTATTGCCTATGAAGAGTTGTGGCGGGAGGTTAGGGAGGGGGTTTTCATATAGCTCCAAAAAATATCTTATAGGTACAAATAATATAGAAGCGAATTAGATCCTGGAGCAGAATAATTCAAAGGATACCTTTCAAGATGAATGCTAAGGAGCAAAATAATCTGTCTAAGATAACTATTCGTAAAAAAGGACGCATCTATTTTCTTCATTACTGGAAACAGATGCGTCCTTTTCTCTTGGTTAGAAGCTTTTATTTAAACTGTTGTTCCTCTCGTTGCTTTCGCGAATTTTGCGGCTGGCATCGATGGTCGCTGTTATCTCGCTACCCGCTGGGTTTAGGTTGAAGGTATAGCGGGTGCGTCCATTTGGTTGCATTAGGCGTTTATTTGCATCCAGCTTAGGCAGTGTTACCCCGCCCCAGCTTTTGCCGTTACGAGAGATCATCAGAGTAACTGCATCTTTGCCCTGAAGCTCATAGGCGCGGGCTGGAACTCCGCCTTTACCGATATTGGCAACTGTAACTACAAGTTTACGGTCGCGGCTAGAGCCCATGCCTTTTACCACCAGGTCAGAGCGTCCCGCTGGCTGGTTGGATGCGGCAGACTGGGACTGGGACTGGGATTGGGATTGGGACTGACCGCCAGGTGTTGTAATGCTAATGGTCTGATGCACTTCGCTGCGTGAGGTGTTGTTCAGTACCAGTACATAGCGCCCCTGATACTTGCTCAGCTCTGGGGCATCAACCGCATATTTCATTGTGGTGTTGGAGCCGTGGCCATAGTAGAGACCACGATGTATGTAGTCTGGAGCTTTCTTCTTTTTCTTTTTCTTACCCAGTGCGCCTTTAATCAGGCTTTTCATGGATTTTACCCAGCTACGGATCTCATCGCCGGCAAAATATTCAGCCGGATTGTATTTGTTGGCCTGTTGTAACCACTTTTTCCATTCAGGGGTTGTCATCTGCTTTTTCTTACCGAACGCGCGCAGGTCAACCAGCATTATGCCAATGGGACGCTCTCCTCGAGCAATAACCGGATTGGTTCTTGATACTTGAATTTTAATCTCTATCTGGCCTGGCTCGGTGATTTCAACAGGATAGTAAAGAGTGTAGGGGTCTTTTACAGTGCCGCCATAAAGGGTGACATTATGTTGTTGACTTGCTTCTGTGTTTAAGGTGATAAGGCTTAATGCGAATATTGATATTAGTGTTTTTAGGCGCATTGGTTACTCCATACTGCGTAGTGAAAATTAGAAATTGTTATTGTAGAACCACTGAGCATGATATCTACCTGGTAATCCAGAGTAAAATTATCAATAGCTGATATAGCAGAAAATGTTAACTGGATCGGTAATAGTGATGCGTGTATCTGAGAATTTAGCTTATATGCTTTTGTTCAGCACTGGGGGGTATAAGGTTTGTGTTAGCTGCAATCTTAGATCATGCCGTGCTTTTGTTGTCTCTGCATCAGGATATGGCTGAGAAGTATGCCCTACCAGGTAGGCATTGTAATAAATCTAAGGAAAATGGAAGGTGAGATATTATGTCACGCCTAATTGATGCCTGCGTTTTCTTAGTTTGGGCATAATATCTATCATTGATATTAGAGTTGTATTTGACAAAACAGTTGTGGATTGGCAAGTTTAGGACAGGTGTCCGCCTGGCATTCGGTTGCAAATTCACATCATATAAAAGGTGGTAGTAATGAGTATATTGGATCAGTTAAGAGAAATGACGACAATTGTGGCCGACACCGGTGATATAGATTCAATTCGAACTCACCTACCTCGAGATGCTACTACTAATCCATCCCTGCTACTTGCCGCAGCTAAAATGCCGGAATATGCACATCTGGTCGATGATGCACTTGAACACTGCTCAATAGACATCAGCGACCCTAGCCAGAATATGCGGCCATGTCTTGAGAGGCTAGCAGTCAACTTTGCCAAGGAGATACTTCGCATAATCCCTGGGCGTGTCTCTGTGGAGGTTGATGCCACTCTCTCTTTTGACACTGCGGGTACTATCGAAACCGCACAAAGGTTAATCTCAATGTTTGAACAGGAAGGTATAGACCGTTCCCGTATCCTGATTAAGATTGCCGCGACATGGGAAGGCATCCGTGCCGCAGAGCTCCTCGAGAAAGAGGGCATACACTGTAACCTTACCCTGCTATTCAGTTTTGCCCAAGCGGTTGCCTGCGCTGAGGCTAAGGTTCAATTGATCTCTCCCTTTGTTGGTAGAATACTGGACTGGCACAAGGCTGCTCGTGGCGTTGATAGCATCTCTGCAGAGGAAGATCCTGGCGTTCTCTCTGTTACCGAGATTTACAACTACTACAAGCACTTTGATTACAAGACAGAGGTGATGGGTGCCAGCTTCAGAAATAGTGGCGAGATCCACCAGCTAGCCGGATGTGACCTGCTAACCATATCGCCAGCCCTGCTTGAAGAGCTTGCCGGACAAGAGGGCGATCTTCCGCGTAAACTGAATCCAGACACTGCTCGCTCAATGGATCTGGAGAGGATTAAGCTGGATGAAAAAACATTCCGCTGGATGCTTAATGAAGATGCCATGGCCACAGAGAAACTGGCGGAGGGTATAAGGAAATTCAGCTCAGACCTTACTCTTCTGGCGCAAATTCTGCGGGATAGGCATTAGATAGCCCTGCTTAAAAAAGCAAGTAATAGGCAATAAAGAAAACCGAAAATTACACCTGGGTAACTTCGGTTGGTGCACTTGATCGATAGTGTTTAATCTTGCGTTTGATATTGCGCTGCACGACTATCCCCTCTATTTGGTAATTGCTACCTTCAAGTTCGATATCTGGGTAGCCATCTTTTAGGGCGATCAGCCTATTCTTGTTATCGTTATCAGTAATGAATTGACGGAACCAGCGCTCTCCATCGACGGTTATGATTACGAATGCGCCACTGGCGCATGCTTGTGATGGTTCAATAACGATGATGCACTTTTCCGGGAATTCTGGCTCCATGCTGTCATCTAGCACCTGGAGGGCATAAAGTTCGTTGTGGCTGCAGTCTTGGGTCATGCAATGGTACCGTTGTTTGTCGTAAGCTAATTATGCTTGTAAATTGTGTGGTATCTAATGATATCTATCACTAGGCGTCATATATTCATGGCTAAATGTTATAGAATATGATGCTTATGATAATTCAGAGTGATGGCTATTGCAGCAACATGATCCGACTGAATAATGACAAAACTGAGGTGCTGAGCCAGTGAAGAGCTATCTGGTAGGTGGTGCGGTGCGTGATGGATTGTTGGGAATCACTCCCAAGGAGCGGGATTGGCTGGTGGTTGGGGGTAGTGAAGGAGAGATGCTGGACCTGGGCTTCAAGCGGGCCGATGCGCAATTTCCGGTATTTCTCCATCCGGAAACTGGTGAAGAGTACGCCCTGGCCAGAACCGAGACCAAGAGTGGTAGCGGCTATAAAGGGTTTGAGGTGGATACAGATCCGGAGATAAACCTGCAGCAGGATATGGCAAGGCGTGATTTCACCATAAACGCCATGGCCCGTGACGAAAGCGGTAATCTGATCGATATGTATGGTGGACGCAACGACTTGGCTCGCAGGCAACTACGGCATATCTCTCCGGCGTTTGTTGAGGACCCGCTGCGGGTGCTACGCGCGGCGCGTTTTGCCGCCAGACTGGATTTTACCGTGGCGGCTGAGACCATGGTTCTGTTGAAACAGATGGTCAAATCAGGAGAGTTGGCGACCATCAAGCGCGAACGTCTCTGGCGGGAGTTGGTGAACGCCATCACAGGAAAGTCTCCCTGGCTATTTTTTGAGGTATTGCAGGAGTGTGGCGCTTTGCAGTGGCTGAACCTTGCGATTCCAGATCTATCCAATGCCATTACGTGTTTAATGCGGGCCGAACGGATAACCAAGAGTCCTGTGGTGCGGGTTGCGTCTGTATTATACAGCTTTGCTGCAGAAGAGGGCGGGCTCAAGGCATTGGATGAGTCACTGCGCCCCCCTGCTGATTACGCCAGACTCTTGAGTGCACTGGTATCCCATGCCACAGATATTGAGCTGGCAGCAGATGCCGATGCTGCGGCTATCCTACGACTGATAACCGAGCTGCGGGCTGAACAGCACCCCGATAGATTGGAGGAGTTTCAACAGGCCGGCTGCGCTATCTGGCCAAAGAAGATGGAGCGGTTAATCCCTAATCTTACCAGGGCCATAGAGGCGATTGGATCTGTATCCGCCGCTGCCCTGCAGGTGTCGGGGCTAGATGGAAAAGAGTTGGGCGCTGAACTTAAACGCCTCAGGCTGGATGCAATACGCAACTCCCTTAAAGACTGAGAGTCAGCTTCTTTTCGTGGTAAAGTTGATAGATGCCAAATATCTCCACACAACAGAGTCCACCCCAAGCAAATGACAGGCCCATGCGGTTGTTGCTGGTGGTGGATCATGCCCTGTTTCGTGAAGGTCTGAAGGAGTTGCTGGAACGGCGCGGCATCGAGGTTACGGCGGCGGTGGCTGACTGGCAGGAGGGGGTCGAACAGGCCGTTAGCGATAGACCGGATGCCATGCTGCTTGATCTACAACTCCCTGGCATGAGTGAGGTGGAGGTGCTGCGTGAGCTGCGCAAGAGCAGGCCAAACCTGCCGGTGGCCATGCTTACCTTTGATCTCGATGAGGGCAGTCTGGTACAGGCATTACGCGCCGGGGCTACCGGCTATCTGCTGCGAACGATCGAACCGGATGAGTTGATCACCTCTCTCCAGGATATGATCTCAGGCAACCTGGTATTAGCCAAAGAGTTCACGGGTGTCCTGGCGCGGATATTAAGTGGCGAACTGGATATTTCGGGTGAGAGGACGGCGCTGGCAGGACTCACTCCACGGGAGATGGAGATCCTCTGCCATATCTCATCTGGTGAAAGTAATAAGGTGATAGCAAAGGAGCTGGGCATATCCGATGGAACGGTAAAGCTGCATGTGAAGTCCATTCTGCGTAAACTGCAGGTCAACTCCAGGGTGGATGCTGCGGTGATAGCGGTGGAAGAAAAGTTGTGTCCGCGTTAGCCAGGAGGGATGGTTTAAAGATGTTTAGGGGATATTGATGCCACAGTTTGTTGTGCTCTGGACCGATGGGTTGATCTTCCTGCTGCTGTTTATGGCACTGGGATTCGGTTTCTATGCCGCAGGCAAAGAGCATCTACGCGGACCCTGGCGCAGCGTGGTGGAGAGCAAGGTTGGTGTCGGCACCATGGTGGTGTTGCTGTTCTATGTAATCATCGGATTGCTCGATTCCATTCATTACCACCCAACCCTGCCGCAACAGGAGCAGAGCAAAGGCGTAACCCACGCCTCTGAGGTGATCAGTCTATTTGATCAGATAGTCACACCACTGCGCGTCCGGCAGGAGAAGACCTACTCATCACCGCTCTCCACCCACCTCTACGCCAAAGAGACCATCGAACTGCCGGACGGAACCCAGATTCGCGACTTTCCCAGGCTGCTCCACGGCGGTGCCCATCTGCAAGATCCGGAGAAGGAGTGGCTACCGGATATTTTGCGTACTATCGCCCTTGGTGTGTTTAAAGGCGCCTTGCTAAGTCTGGTAGTGCTGAACATCCTGATCATGTTTACATCCCTCGGCTCTGACTGCGGATACGGAGGCCAGGCCAGGAAGATGCTATCTGGCCAAACAGAGATCCCCTGGCGAGTGGCGATGTTCACCCTTGCGGTGATATTAGTAGCGCTCATGGTCAGTGCTGAGTTGAGTCTGAAGTATCATCTGCTGGGAACCGACAAGGTGGGGGAGGATGTGTTCTACCAGGCCCTGAAGAGCATCCGCACCGGATTGATGATCGGTACCCTCACCACCCTGGTGATGCTTCCTGCGGCCATACTACTGGGGATTATGGCAGGCTACTTCAGGGGGTGGGTGGATGACATCATTCAGTATCTTTACACCACCCTCAACTCCATCCCCGGTGTGCTGTTGATCGCGGCCTCCATCCTGATGTTGCAGATCTACATGAGCAATCACGCCGACCAGTTCAATAGCCTGCTGGAGCGGGCTGACATGCGTCTGCTGTTTCTCTGCATCATCCTGGGAGTTACCAGTTGGACCGGGCTTTGTCGTCTGCTGCGCGGCGAGTCCATCAAGCTGCGGGAGGTGGACTATGTGCAGGCCGCCACCGCCTTCGGTGTAGGCCACTTCCAGATTATTTCGCGCCACATCTTGCCCAACGTTTTGCATATCGTATTGATCACCGTGGTATTGGATTTCTCTGGTCTGGTGTTGGCAGAGGCGGTGCTCTCCTACGTAAACATCGGCGTGGACCCCACCATGAACAGTTGGGGTAATATGATCAACAGCGCCCGTATGGAGATGGCGCGCGAGCCTATCGTCTGGTGGTCCCTGATGGCGGCCCTGATGTTTATGTTTACCCTGGTGTTGTCGGCCAACCTGTTTTCTGATGTGGTGCGGGACGCCTTTGATCCGCGCCTGCGCAGTAGTAGATAGATGAAACATAACAATGGAAATAATCCTGAATGAGTGACTCACTGTTACGCATCGAAAACCTGAAGACCTTGCTGGGCAGCAAAGAGAACCCGGTCAGGGCGGTGGACGGTGTCGACCTGGATATTAATAAGGGTGAGACCTTCGCTCTGCTGGGGGAGTCCGGCTGCGGCAAGTCCATGACCGCCCTCACCATGATGCGGCTGTTGCCAGCATCAGGCCGCATTGTACAAGGTTCGGTGCGACTGGGTGACACCGATATCCTGACTCTGCCGGAAGCGTCCATGCGCAAAGAGCGCGGCGGGCGCATGGGCATGATCTTTCAGGAACCCAACACCTCACTCAATCCGGTGCTTACCATTGGTGATCAGATTGCGGAATCGGTACGGGTACACAATGGCGCGGTCAAGTCAGAGATCAACGGTATAGTGGTGGAGCTGCTCAAGGCGGTAGGTATCCCGGATCCGGAACGCAGGGTGAGGGAGTATCCGCATCAACTCTCCGGTGGCATGAAGCAGCGGGTGATGATAGCCATTGCCCTGGCCGGAAAGCCGGAGCTGTTGATAGCAGATGAACCCACCACAGCGCTGGATGTAACCATCCAGGCCCAGGTGCTTAGATTATTGAAGGATCTGCAGCAAGAGACGGGCATGGCTATTATGCTGATTACCCATGATCTGGGGGTGGTGTCCGAGGTGGCCGACCGCGTGGCGGTGATGTATGCCGGTCAGATCATCGAGGTGGCCACCAGAGAGCAGTTCTTCAACGATCCCCAGCATCCATATAGTCGTAAGCTGTTCGACTCGCTACCGGGCAAGGCGCGACGCGGACAGCCCCTGGCGGTGATCAAAGGTTCTGTGCCGGAACTGAATCAGGAGTTCAAGGGTTGCCGTTTTGCCGATCGTTGTGAAGAGGTTATGGATATCTGCCACGGACAGATACCGGTATGGAGCAAGATTGGCGATGACCAGGGGGTGCGTTGTCATCTGCATAATATGGATGGGCCAACCGTTGCCAACACTATTAACCCTGTTGTGCAGCAACCGGAAGAGATCAACCACAGTCCTTCCAAACCGCTGTTGCAGGTAGATGATCTAAAGGTCCATTTCCCTATCCATAAAGGGGTGCTGCGTCGCACCGTGGGTTATGTTAAAGCGGTGGACGGTGTCTCCATGAACATCACCAGCGGCCGCACCTTGGCGCTGGTGGGGGAGTCCGGCTGCGGTAAGACCACCGTGGGCAAGGGCATTCTACAACTGATTCGTCCCACCGCCGGTAGCGCCAACTTTGTTGGAGATGAGTTGACCCAGCTAAAGGGCGAGGCCCTGCGCCGGCGTCGTTCCGATATGCAGATTATCTTTCAGGACCCCATGGCATCCATGAATCCACGCATGCTGGTGGGGGACATCATAGCAGAGGGTATGCAGGCCCAAGGCATCGGTAAAAACAAGCAGGAGCGAAGTGAACGGGTGGCAGAGCTGTTGGGCAAGGTGGGTCTATCGGCTGATGCAGCCAGGCGCTATCCTCATGAGTTCTCTGGCGGCCAACGCCAGCGTATCTGCGTGGCCCGGGCCTTGGCGGTGGATCCGTTATTGATTGTATGTGACGAACCAACCAGCGCCCTGGATGTTTCGGTACAGGCCCAGATACTGAATCTACTAAAAGATCTGCAAGACGATCTGGACCTCTCCTACCTGTTCATAACCCACGATATTTCGGTGGTGGCATACCTGGCCCATGAGGTTGCAGTTATGTATCTGGGCAGAATAGTAGAGCGGGGTACAGTACAAGAGGTGCTGGAGTCACCACAGCATCCATACACCAAGGCACTGTTGTCAGCAGTGCCGGTGGTGGATCAGGATAGCAAGCGCCAGGTAATACGTCTGGAAGGGGATATGCCTTCACCGGCAAATCCTCCCGCCGGTTGTCACTTCCATCCCCGTTGTCCGGAGGCGATGCTGGAGTGTGAGCAGGCCTATCCCCAAAGTGTACAGTTGAGTGATACCAGGGTGGTTAGTTGTATTAAGGTTAAATAACTACATAACCAAAACTGTTATACTGCGACTTGACCGAGGAATCCATGGATAATAATGGGTCACTCGAGTCTGGCCCACTGCTGTCCCATTAACTTTAAGTAGATATTGCTTAAAGCCTTATTAATAAAAGCCAGAAGGATATATAGGAGTTTGGTAGACATGAAAATAAAAAAAGACTACGTCATTCCGGACCAACCAAAAGAGCCAAAAGACAAAAGATAGGACACCCATGATTTATTGACAAATCAGCACCTTGGGTTAGGATAGTCACAGACGGATATTTCACTTTTCAAGGAGGAAAAGACCATGACACGTGCTCGCAATCAACTCATCTCTCTCGACACCACCCCCTAC